>CAYSPB010000185.1:0-14322 GCA_964432695.1 uncultured Nannocystaceae bacterium | reverse complement strand
AGCGCGTCGAGGTCGCGGCGAAGCCACGCGGCGCCGGCGATGCCCAAGCCGAGGGCGCCGGCGCCGACGCCCAGATGAGTCCAGGTGCGGCCCTCGAAGCTGCCCATCAGCCAGCGGACGACTTTGACCGCGACTTCCCATCGCTCGATGCCAAAGGAGAGGACCAGCGTGGTGATGGCCCCGCACACCGAGGCGATCGCGACCCCACAGAGGATGAGGGTGGACAGACGCGCGTCTGCACGGGCCCAGGCCATGAGGGCGATGAGCACCGCGATGGCCCCGACGCAGGCGAGTGCGCCGACCGCCCACGGGCCCGCTGCATCCACGCCTACCGCGAGCCCGACCGCACCTGCCATCGCGGCGCCGGCTGATACGCCCAGCACGCCAGGCTCGGCCAGCGGGTTGCGGAATAGGCCCTGGGTGACCGCGCCGGCGAGGCTGAGGGACGCGCCGACGACGATAGCGAGCAGCGCCCGGGGCAGTCGAAGCTCCCACACCAGCGCGCGGACCATGGCGGAGCTCTGTCCACCGACCAGCACGGTCCACGCATCGGGAGACGTCACGCCCCCGGGTCCGATCACGAGCGCCAGCCACAGTGCGGCCAGCAGCCCGAGGGCCCCCACGAGCAGCGCGACGCGGGTTCGATTCACGGGGTCTTTGCCTCGGCCGGCTGCGGGCGGCGCCCCGCCAGCGCTTCGGTCACGTCGAGCATGCGCGGTCCGGTGTCGAAGAGCAGTGCGCCTTCGATCGCGATGATGCGGCCGTTGCGAGCCGCCGGCGTCGCGGCCACGCCGGGCTTCGACGCGAACGTCGTCTGCGTTTCTTCGCACGGTCCCTCGCAGGGCACGACGATCGCGTCGGGTTGCCAGGCCACGAGTTGTTCGAGGCTGACCGCCGTATGTCCGACGAGCCCCTCGCGGGAGGGGAGGTTCACGTAGCCGGCGGCTTCGGCCGCGTCGGCGAACGTCGTGTCGGCTCCGGGGACGCTTCCGCTGCCGTACGAGACGATCGTCGTTCCATGGTTGGCAACGCGAATCTTCTCGAGGCGCTCGTCGAACGCAGTGACGAGCCGCTCGCCGTCGGTGGTCGCGCCGACGGCCCGGGCGATGATCCGCGTGCGCGTCCGGTAGTCTTCGAATCCGCCGTATCCCGACAGCACGATGACGCGGTCGACGGCGTTCTCGAGCAGGGCGCGCGCGTTGGGGTCGCTCCACTCGGCGAGAAAGACGAGGGTGGGCTGAAGCGCGACGAGGGCTTCGGACGTCCCTGAAACGCGGGGGACCGAGGTTGGCCAGACGTCGGCGATCGGGCTGTAGCGCGTGTCGTCGGCCAAGTTGCTGACGGCGACGACGTTGGCCTGCACGCTCGGGCCCAACGCCCACAAGGTGGCGTCGCTGTCGATCGTCTGGCTCGCGATCCGAAGCCCAGTCGGCTCGGTGGGGGTCTCTTTGGTGCCGCACGCTGCGAGCAGCAGTGCTGCGAGCACGAAGGTGCGGCGCGTCATCGCGGCACCGCCGCAACAGCGTCGAGGTCGAAGCCAGCCGGCGAGCCCGAGCACCACGTCGGACCGCCGTAGTGTGCTTCGGACACGTCCACCAGGCGTACGTAGCGCGCCTCGGACAAACCGACGTCGGCGAGGTCGAAGCCATCTCCGCCGGCGAGCGTGGGGTCGGCTTCGAGCGCATCGGCGTCGACGGGCATGACCGGGTTCACCCCCGCACAACCCGTGGGGGGCCAGGTGCCTTCGCCGTCGAGCTGACAGTCGAACGCGAACCACACGCGCCCATCGGCGCTGACGAGCACGCGCGCGGGTTCGGCAAATGTCTCGTCACCGGTTGCGAACGGGTTCTCGAACACGATCAGGTCGTCGCCGGGGCCATCGACGATGCCGGGGGGATCGAAGAACAAGGTGATCGTGCCACCGCACCCCAGGCTGGCAACGTCGAGCGAACCGCCACCGCCCGGGTCGGGGACCGGAGGTCCGAGGACGACGGAGGGCAGCGCGTCGTGGCCGAATGCCGCGTCGGATCCCGGTTCGAACGACTCGATGCAGTCCGCAAACGGGTCGTCGCCGTCGCCGGGCGTACAGCTGCCTTCGACTTCGGAGGCGTCGATGCCCGGTTCGTCGGCGCCGTCGGTCTCGACCAGCCCGCTGTCGGGACCGGTCTCGTTGGGCGCGTCGCAGGCCCAGGTCGACGCAAGGGCGATGCAGCAGAGGGAAGTGCGAACGTTCATGGGGCGAAGCTCGTCATGCTGTACGGCGGCAGGCCGGTGGGGTGCGGACCGTCGAGCAGGACCGCGGGATGCATGGAGATGTCGAATCGATACAGGCCGGACGCGCCGGGGGCGTTCGAGCCGACCCACAGGACATCACCGGTGCGCTCGACGACGCGGTCTACGGCCTGAAAGCCCTCGAAGATCGGAACGAGCTGCGGGGACTCTGCCTGCAGGTCGACCTCGAACAGGCGCGCCTGTTCGAAGCACGGGCCGGGGTCGGTCCCGCAGTCGACGGTGCTGCCGGCAGCGGGGCCGTACGCTGCGACGTAGGCACGGCGACCCTGAGGACCCAACGCGAAGGCGAGCGGGAGCTGGTAGTGCGGCACGCCGGCGTCGGCGAAGGCGTCGTCGGAGACGGCCCAGGTGACGGCGCCGGTCTGCAGGTCGATCCGTTCCAGGCCCGTGGTCAATCCGAGCAGCGTCGTGCCGTCCGGGTCGGCGGGGTCCCGGCGCAGCTGCTTGAGCCACGCCCCCTGGAGCGCGAGGCCTTGACCGCCGGGCGTGTCGGGGTCGAGGTCGTAGGGCGTGCGGGTGACCAGGTCGATGGCGACGAGCTGGTCGTGATCGACGCGGACGAACCCGCCGGGGACGTCGAGTCGCTCGATGCCCGCCCACAGCGTGTCGCCGCACCGAACCAGCGTGCTGGCTTCGGGGCGTCCATCGTCGTCGGCGAATGCCGACAGATCGATCGCGTCGAGCCGGGCTTGCGCCGGCGGGCGCTGCAGGTCGAGGACCTGAAGCTGTGCGCTGCCGAAGAGGGTGACGTACGCGAGACCGTCGGCATCGAACGCGATGGCGTGGGGGTTGGGCGCGCCCGCGTCGGGGGCCGAGAGGGCGAACTGTCCGCGGGATCTCCATGTGCCTGGGACGAGCTCGTCGATGAAGTCGTGGCCGAAGCGGTTGACCACCGCGAGACGGCCGTCGCGTCCGTACGGGATCGCGTCGGTGCTGGCCACGGCCACGTCGGGCTCGATGGTCCCGGTTTGTGCCTCGACGACGGTGACGGCCCCCGTGGCGAAGTCCGTGGTGGTGAGGACCAGTGCGGTCGGCTCGTCCGGCTGCAGCGCGCATGACCCCACCGCAGGCCAGCCTTGCAGAAGCAGCGTCTCCTCGACGGGGTCGACGTCGGTCGCGCCGGGCTCCAGCAGCGGATCTCCACAGGCAGGGACGAGCGTCAGCATACAGAGCAGTCGTTTCATCGGGCGGCGTCTCCGAAGTCGATGGCGACGGTCGACCACACCGAGCGGCCGGGCAGAGGGAAGCCGAGGTAGTCGCCGATTGCGACGGGGACCGGGCGGGCATCACCGACCGGCAGCGTCACCGTGCCGGTCCGCTGGTCGAGCAGGTTGCGCACCTCGAGTGCCCAGTGGATGCGGCCCCCGACGTGAAGTTCGACCGCGACGCGCTGCAGCACGCGGGTGGGCACCACGTAGCGGCCCGCGGTGTCGAGCCGCGTCCCCGCGGTGACGTCCACACCGCTTCGCAGCCGAGGCTCGATCGTGACGCCGCGTGGAGTCCAGGTTCGTCCGACCCACGCGCTCGCGGTCGCGTCGTGGCGCGGGCGACCGGGCAGCGGCTGGTTTCGAGTCACGGCGTCCTCGCTGCGGTCGACGGCGTCGGTGAACGTGTAGCTGCCTTCGACGCCGAAGCGTTCGAGCGCGTCGAGCTGGACTGCGGTCTCGACTCCGCGTACGCGCGCCGAGGCGAGGTTGACCGCGCGCGAGACTCGACCGGCCGAGACCCACGTGATGAGGTCCTCGCTCCACGAGGCGAAACCGGCGACTTGGCCGTAGACCGAAAGACGTGATCCGGCATGGTCGAGCACGAAACCGCCGTCGACGGCGGTGCCACGCTCGGCGGTGAGGTCGTTGTTGCCCACCACGTAGCCGCGGTCGCCGAAGAGCTCGAGGAGCGTGGGTGGACGGAAGTACCGGCCGACCGACGCGCGCGCCTCGAGGGGCCCGGGCAGTCGGAACCGGGTGCCCAGGCGCGGCGAGAGCCCGACCTCCGCGCGGCGGTCGAGCGCACCGTCGTCGAAGCGGCTTGCCAGGCCATCGACGCGCACTGCAGGCACGATGCGAACGCGTCGGTCCGCGAGGAACTGCTCGACCTGCGCGCCGACGCCGACGCCGACGCGTCCGCCGGTGGCGTCAGTGTCGGCTAAGCCGACTTGCGCGCGCTCGTCGACCTCGACCCACTCGGGGCGGACGTCTGCCGTGACCGATGCGAACGCGCCCGACCACAGCGGAGTCCGCCACCGCGGACTCGCGTATAGATCCACCGTGCGGACCCGTTGGTCGTTCGCGCCAGGGCCGAGCTCGGCATTCGGGTCGTCGAACCGTTGCGTGCGCAGGCCGAGTCCCACGCGACCTTCGAGCCGTCCACCCGGTCGTCCGAACGCCCGGTGCTCCACGCCCGCGATCGTGCGAAGCGCGGCCGTGTCGAGTCGAGCCGCGGTCGACGGCGCGCCGATAGGACCGGCAATACCGCTGCGACGTACGAGCGCCCATTGTTGGACGTGGGCGTGCACGTGGCCACGCTCGCCGTCGAGCCGGACGCGGCCGAGCACGCGATCATAGTCGTTGTTGCGGCGCCGTACCGTTGCGTCGTCACCGGTGAACGTGGGCGTGGATGCGTCGTCGTAAAACGGAAAATCTCCGCGCGCACCGGCGTACCCGGCGTTGAGCGAAAGCTGGAGATCGCGGGGCAGGGGGATGGTCGACTGGACCGACAGTTGGCGTCCGCCGAAGCTGCCCAGGCCGGTCGCGAGCCGGGTGCGCGGTGCATCCGCCTGGGCGCCGCCGTGCAGATCGATCGCGCCGCCGAGCGTCGCCCCGCCGTAGCGGACGGGGACGAAGCCTCGGTACACGTCGACGCGGTCGAGGGCCGCGAGCGGAAGGTCCGCGAGGTTCAGCATGCCGCCGAACGTGTCGGTCAGCGGAACGCCGTCGGCAAAGACCCCGACCTGCTGACTGCTGCTGCCGCGCAGCGACACCGCGGAGAACTGACCGAGTCCTCCCAGAGAGCGAACGTGTGCACCGGGCGTGCGCGCGAGCACTTCGCCGAGGTCGTCATCCGGCTGCGCTCCGTTCCGCGTGCGCAGGTCGATCGCGGTTCCGAAGCCGGGAGTGTCGCGGTCGAGCGCCCGCTGGTCCTCCTGTGGGTCGGTGCGCTGTTCGACGACGGTTCGAAAGTCATCGGCGTCCGCCGACGCGGGGGCGTCGGTTGGGGACGGTTCGACCACGGAGGTCGCGGCGATGGCTTCGGCGCAGAACATGGCGAGTTGGCTCCCGTCTCACCAGACGTACAAAGGCCCGACCGGTGGGTCGGGTGCGCGCACGTGGCAGGTGTCCTGGCTTTCGGGTCATCCTCAGGCGGAGATCCTTCCCAAGCCGAAGCTCAGTGGATGGAGGGGACACCCCTCCCGCGCGGGCTCGAAGCCCGGCGCTCGCATGCCGTCGTCGCCGATCACAGTGGCGGGAGCCGCGTCGGGCTTGCACCGACTTCCCTCGCGTGACGGGGATCCCAGCGAACTGAGACCCGGATTCGTCGCGCGGGCTTGGGGCCCCCACGTGCGGGCTTTCTTTTCAGGGAACGTGGCTTGAATGCCGCGCGGCCATGGCCCATGTCAACCGCGCGGGATTTCCCCGACGCCGGTAGCGCTTCCCTCCAGGGGGGCGAATGCGATACGCTCCGCCTGGAGAGACCTCATGCTCGATTTCCCCATCGGAGAGCTGATCACCCCCGAAGAGCAGGTTGCCGTCGCTCGAGCCGTCGCCGTCATGGCCTCCCGCGATGACGACGTGTCGGACAGTGAGCGGCACTTCGTCGAAGAGCTGATGGGGCAGATGATGCTCCTGCCCGAAGAGCGCGACCTCGTCCGCAAAGAGTTCAGCGCGCCCGGCGACCTGCTGCAGATCGCCAAGGCCGTGAAGCATCGCGAAGCGCGGATCTTCCTTTACTACCAGGCGGTGTGCGCGGCGATGGCCGACAACGTGCTTGTGGAAGGCGAGAAAGATGCTCTGGGTAAGCTGGCCGCTTCGTTCGAGTTCGAGGCCGGCGTTGCGGAGCGCTTCGTGAAGTGGGTCCAGGACAGCCTGGAGCTTCGCGAGCGGGGACAGCAGATCCTCGTCGAGATGTAGTTTCCCAACCCGGGTCCAACCCGTGGGATGGAACCCTGGACTCGGACTTCGGGGTCGCGCGAAGTCCGCAAAGGCACCTCACCTCGCGCCGCCGTGGAGCCCTTGCAAGGCGCGCGGCGCTCGCCCATACTCCCGCGCTCATGGCTCGCGTCACCGTCGAAGATTGTCTCGCTCGCGTCCCGAACCGGTTCGCGCTCACGGTGCTCGGCTCCCGCCGCGCCCGCGCGATCAGTGAAGGCCGGGGCCGCGCCCTTGTCGAGTGCGACAACAAAGAAGGCGTGACCGCGCTGCGGGAGATCAGCGCCGACCGCGTTCGATACAAAGAAAACGTGGAGGAGACGTTGACCGGCTTCATCGAAGAGCAGCGCCGTCAGCTCCGCGTCACCACCGGTGAGCACACCTTCCTCGAAGCCGCGTCGCTGCGCGCGCTCGAGGACGACGACGACGATGACGGTACCGACGAGCCCGACGTCGAAGAGCTCAACACCGACCCCGAGAAGCTGAACAAGCAGGCTCAGGGCGAGAGCACCTCGACTGACGACGACGACGACGACGATAAAGACGACAGTGACGGCGACGGAGGTGACGACGAAGCCCCCGCCGCCGATCCCGACGACCTCGACGCCGAAGCCCTCGATGGCGACGGCGAAGACGGCGAAGACGCCTAGGATCGCCTTCGTGGCGACTTCGAGGACCCGCGAACTCCCGGCGCTCCTGCGCGCGGCGGCTCGCGGGTTCGTTGCGTCAGTATGTCTGAGTTCGGTGGCGTGCGCTGATCGGTCGCCGCCGCCAGCGTGGCCGGACCCAACACCGACTTCTCTCTCGAAGCCGGTCGCGCCGGAGCCCGAACCCGAGCCTGCGCCCACCCGTGAGCCGACCGAGGCTCCGGCGCCTTCGCCCGAGGGCTGACGGGACGCGCGCGCCGCTGTACGGTGCGGGGGATGACGGTCCGCAAGGTCCTGGTCGCCAACCGCGGCGAAATCGCTCGTCGTGTCTTCCGAACCTGCAAAGAGCGCGGCATCGCGACGGTCGCCGTGTACAGCGATGCCGACCGCGACGCCGTGCACGTCGCCGAAGCCGACGAAGCGGTGCATATCGGACCGCCCGCGGCCGCGGACAGCTACCTTCGGATCGACAAGATTCTAGAGGCGGCCCGGCGTACAGGAGCCGACGCGATTCATCCTGGCTACGGCTTTCTCAGTGAGCGCGCCGACTTTGCCTCGGCGTGCGAAGAGGCCGGAATCATCTTCATCGGTCCGCCTGGAACCGCAATGGTCGACATGGGCGACAAGGAGCGGGCTCGGGCCAAGATGATCGAAGCGGGCGTGCCCGTTGTGCCCGGCAAGGACGGCATCGCGACTCGCGAGGAGGCCATCGAGGCGGCCAAAGAGATCGGCTTCCCCGTGATGATCAAGGCCTCCGCCGGCGGCGGTGGCAAGGGCATGCGGATCGTGCACGAGCTGGAGCGCGTCGGTGCTGCATTCGACGCCGCGCAGCGCGAGGCGAAGGCTTCGTTCGGCGACGAGCGCATCTTTCTCGAGCGTGCCGTCCTCGGAGCGCGCCACGTGGAGATCCAAGTGTTGGCCGATGCCCACGGCAACGTCGTGCACTTGTTCGAACGGGACTGCTCGGTCCAGCGTCGTCACCAGAAGGTCATCGAGGAATGCCCCTCGCCCAGCCCGCAGATGACCCCCGAGGTTCGCGCAGCGATGGGCGACGTGGCGGTCAAGGCCGCGAGGGCGGTCGGCTACCGCAGCGCCGGCACGGTCGAGTTCCTGTTCGAGGAGACCCCCGAGGGCCCGAACTTCTTCTTCTTGGAGATGAACACTCGGCTCCAGGTCGAACATCCCGTCACGGAGCTGGTCACCGGTCGTGACCTCGTATGGGATCAGATTCGCGTGGCAGCGGGTGAAGCGCTGGGCTTCGAGCAGAGCGACCTGAGAATGCGCGGGCACGCACTCGAGTGCCGGGTCTATGCCGAAGATCCCGTCTCCTTCCTCCCTCGACCTGGCCTGCTGACGCGCGTCGAGTGGCCCGAAGGAGGCGGCGTTCGCATCGATGGCGCCGTTGCGACCGGTACCGAAGTGTCGAGCTACTACGACCCGATGATCGCAAAGGTCTGCACCTACGGTGCCGACCGGGCGGAGGCCGTACGCAAGATGCAGCGAGCGCTTCGCGACACGGTGTTGCTGGGCATCCCTACCAACCTTCCACTGCACCACCGCATCCTCGCCGAGCCCGACTTCCGCGAGGGCGTCGCGGTGACCACGCGATACCTCGAGCTTCACCCCGACGTGCTCAACCCACACGAGCTCGAAGGCACGACTGAAGCCGCGATCGCAGCGGCGGCCGCGGTTGCCGCGGAGCAGGGCGGTGCCGAGGGATCGTCGAGTTCCGCCGGCGGCGCACCCGAAGGCGTCTCGCCGTGGCGCCGCGCGACGCGTTGGCGCAGCTGACCCGAAACCGTCGCAGGAGCACCGTGACTACCAACACGGCGCCTCCGCGCCTCGACGATTGATCCCGAGGGGGCCGAGGGTTTACTTCCAAGGCCGATGGCGCCGGCGCGGAAGCGAATCAAGTACATCTTCGTCACAGGGGGCGTGGCCTCGTCTCTGGGCAAGGGACTGTGCGCCGCATCGTTGGGGGCGCTGCTCGAAGCGCGCGGGTTGAACATCGGGATGCAGACGCTCGATCCGTACCTCAACGTCGACCCCGGCACGATGAACCCCACGCAGCACGGTGAGGTGTTCGTGACCGACGACGGTGCCGAGACCGACCTGGACCTGGGGCACTACGAGCGCTTCGTATCGAACCGGATGCAGCGCCACTCGAACTACACCTCGGGTCAGATCTACGAAGAGGTCATTCGGCGCGAGCGCCGGGGCGACTACCTCGGGCAGACGGTGCAGGTCATCCCGCACGTCACCAACGAGATCAAAAAGTGCATCGAGGCGGCCGCGGCAGGCCTCGACCTGCTCATCGTCGAGATCGGCGGCACGGTCGGCGACATCGAGTCGCTGCCGTTCCTCGAGGCGATTCGTCAGCTGCGACTCGAGGTGGGCCGCGAGAACGCGGTGTTCGTCCACCTGACGCTGCTGCCGTACTTGCCCACGGCCGGCGAGGTGAAGACCAAGCCCACGCAGCACTCGGTCATGAAAATGCGCGAGATCGGGATCCAGCCAGACATCCTCGTGTGTCGCTGCGACCGTCCGATCACCCGCGACGTGCGGGAGAAGATCGCCCTGTTCACGAACGTCGACGTCGACGCCGTCATCCCGGCCGAAGACAAGGACACGATCTACAAGGTTCCGCTGGCGCTGCATGAGGCTGGCCTCGACGTCGAGGTCTGCGAGCTGCTCAACATCTGGTCACGCGAGCCGTCGCTCGACGAGTGGGAGCGCATCGTCAAGGTCCTCGACGAGCCGCAGCAGCGCGTGAAGATCGCGATGGTCGGCAAGTACGTCGACCTTGCCGAGAGCTACAAGAGCCTCTCCGAAGCGCTCACCCACGGCGGGCTGCCGCACAAGTCGGCGGTGGAGATCGAATACGTCGATGCCGAGGAACTCAGCGCGCGGGGTGCCGAAGCCCTGCTCTCGGGCTGCGGCGCGGTGCTCGTGCCCGGTGGGTTCGGCGCGCGCGGCAGCGAAGGCAAGATCGAGGCGATTCGCTATGCCCGCGAGAACAACATCCCGTTTCTGGGGATTTGCCTCGGCATGCAGATGGCGGTCGTCGAGTTCGCGCGCAACGTCGCGGGCATCAAGGACGCGGTCTCCGGCGAGTTCAACGAGCAGGGCGCGAACAAGGTCATCGATCTCATGCCCGACCAGCAGGAAGTCACCGACCTCGGCGGCACGATGCGGCTGGGTGCGTACGACTGCAAGCTCATCCCCGATACGTTCGCGTGGAAGATCTACGGGGGCTCGACGATCTCCGAGCGTCACCGTCACCGCTACGAGTTCAACAACGCGTACCGCGAGCAGCTCGCCGAGGCCGGCTTGGTCTTCGGTGGTCTCTCGCCCGACGGCCGCTTGGTCGAAATGGTCGAGCTTCCCAAAGAGCAGCACCCGTTCTTCGTGGCGTGCCAGTTCCACCCGGAGTTCCGCAGCCGTCCCACGGCTCCGCATCCGCTGTTCAGCGCCTACATCGGCGCCGCGATCGACCGGCTCCGCACCGAGTCCTGAGCGGTCCGTAGCGCCCCGGAACCGCTGGCGCACGGCCGGTCGACTGGGTCAATGCGGGCCGGGGTGATCCGCTAAAGGTTTGGAATCGCTACGTAGGCGACGCACCTACCGGCTGCGTTCGGTCGGGCACGTCTCCTGCAAAGCTGCTAAGGTGAGAAAACCCGAGCTTCGGGCAAAGGAGAGACCGACGACCTCATGGCTCTGAACATGCGCCAAGAACTGCGGATGAGCCAGCAGCTGGTGATGACGCCTCAGCTGCAGCAGGCGATCAAACTCCTGCAGTTGTCGCGCATCGAGCTCCAGGATCTGGTCCGTAGCGAGCTGCTCGAAAATCCGCTCCTCGACGACTCCCAGGAGATGGGCTCCAACAACGAGGAGCCGGTCACCTCGGTCGAGATGCAGGACGGGCTGGAGAACCAGCGCGATGCGGGAGAGCGCAAGCAGCCCGAGTCTCCCGAGAAGGAGCTCAAGGTCGACGACGGTCCCAAGGACAACTTCGACTGGGAGGCGTACCTCGAAAACAATGCCTACGCGCCTACGACGGGCCCGGGGGTTGCCGTCCAGAACGAGGATATGCCGCCGCTGGAGGCGACCGCCTCGCGACCCGAAACCCTGGTCGAGCACCTGATGTGGCAGGTGCGCCTGGCCAACTTCTCTCCCGACGAAGAGGAGATCGCCGAGTACGTCGTGCGGAGCATGAACGGCGCCGGCTACCTACGCGATACCAGCGTCTTCGCGCTGGCGCAGCGCTGCGGATACTCGGTGCTTCGCGTCGAGCAGGTGCTTCGCAAGATCCAGCAGCTCGATCCGTTCTCGATCGGCGCACGCAACCTTGCCGAGTGCCTGTGGATTCAGGTCAACCATCCCGACGAGCCCATCGTCGACCCTCTGGTGCGCGGCATGGTGTGCAAGCACCTGGGCAACCTCGAGAAGCGAGCCTACCCGGCAATCGCGCGCGACATGGGGGAGCCCGTCGAGGAGGTGTACGAGGGCGCGAAGGTCATCATGAGCCTCGAGCCTCGGCCTGCGCGTTCGTTCGCCTCCGAGGAGCCCGCGTACATCGTCCCGGACGTCTACATTCAGAAGGTCGGCGAGGAGTACGTCGTCACGCTCAACGACGATGGCCTGCCCAAGCTGAAGATCAGCGGGTTCTATCGCGGTGCGATGGGGACCAACCGCGAGGCGAAGGAGTACATCTCCGAACGGCTTCGGTCGGCCCAGTGGCTCATCCGCTCGATCCAGCAGCGGCAGCGAACCATTTCCAAGGTCGCGAAGAGCATCCTGAAGTTCCAGCGGCCGTTCTTCGAGAAAGGTGTGGAGCACCTCAAGCCGCTCATCCTCAAGGACGTGGCCGAGGACATCGAGATGCACGAGTCCACGGTCAGCCGCGTGACCACGAACAAGTACGTGCACACGCCCCAGGGCATCTTCGAGTTGAAGTTCTTCTTCAACGCCGGCATCAGCCGGAGCAACGGTGAAGAACTCGCGTCGGAGGCGGTGAAGACGAAGATCAAGCAGCTGATCGCGCAGGAGGACCAAAAGCGTCCGTACAGCGATCAGAAGCTGGTCGAGCTGTTGAAGAAGGACGGTATCGACATCGCGCGACGCACGGTGGCGAAGTACCGAGAGCAGCTGGGCGTGCTGTCGTCTTCGAAGCGGCGGCGGTTGTTTTAGTTTTGCAGGGGAACCTCTCGGTTCCCCTCGCTGCGGGGGCGGAGCCCCCTTCGCTCACCCCTCCAAGGGCGCCCGGTGGGGCGCCTGCTCGCGTTGCTCGCCGGGCATGGGAGGTGTGGGGAGGGGAGGGCGTCGCGTTGCTCGCCCTCCGCGCTTTTCCTCGGGAGGGCGTTGCGTTGCTCGCCCTCCGCGCTTTTCCTCGGGAGGGCGTCGCGTTGCTCGCCGGGCATGGGAGGTGTGGGGAGGGGGAGGGCGTTGCGTTGCTTGCCCTCCGCGCTTGTCCTGGGTGGGGCGTCTGCTTGCGTTGCTTGCTGGGGATGGGAGGGGTGGGGAGGGCGTCCGGTCGGGCGCGCGCTCGCTGCTTGCTGTTCTGTCGCCTGTGCGCCGTTTGTTGGGGGTTCGGGGAGGGTGGGGGCGTGGCTTATTTTTGGGTTGGGTTCTAGGATGGGCGCGGGGCTTGGGCCCGAGGCGTCACGATGCGGAAAGAGCAAGCGGTCGAGTTGAGGAGGCTCCTGGAGGAGCCGGACGCGACGACGCTCGGGTTGTGCCCTTTGTCGGACTGGGGCGGGTTGGAGCGGCGAACGACGCGGCCGCGGATTCAAAAGCCGGGGCTGGCGCTCGCGGGGTTCACCAAGCACGTCTACAACGACCGGGTTCAGGTACTCGGGCTCTCCGAGATCGACTTCATCGTGTCGAGTGATGAAGCCGAGGTGCTGCCGGGGCTGGAGAAGTTCCTCGACAAGAATCCATGCTGCCTGGTGCTGACGCGTGGTCTCGAGGCGCCAGAGCTCTTGATCCGCGAAGCGAAGGCGCGCGGGGTTCCGATCTTGGGCACGGGACTGATGACCTCCACCTTCATCACGCGGCTGACCCGTCGACTCGAAGAGCTGCTGTCGCCGACGGCCAGCATTCACGGCGTGCTCGTCGACGTGCTCGGGGTGGGCGTACTGCTCATCGGACGCAGCGGGGTGGGCAAGTCCGAGGCAGCGCTCGACTTGGTGCTCAAGGGTCATCGCCTCGTCGCTGACGACGTGGTCGAGGTCACGGTACGGCCGCCGGACACCGTGTGGGGAGCGGCGACCGAGCTGCATCAGCACCACATGGAGATCCGCGGGATGGGCATCCTCAACATCACGCACCTCTTCGGTGTCGCGGCGGTCCGCGACAACAAGAAGATCGAGGTCGTCGTGGAGCTGAGTGAAGTCGAAGAGGGCGACTACGACCGCCTCGGAACCGAGGCACAGGTTTGGCCGATCCTCGCCGTGGACGTGCCGCTGGTGCGCATTCCGCTGCGACCCGGCCGCAACATCGCCTCGTTGATCGAGGTGGTCGCCCGCAACCAGATTCTCAAGTATCGGGGGCACGACTCGGCCCGCGAGTTTCAAGAGAAGGTCAACGCACGCATCCGCGCCAGCATTCGGGCGCAGGGTGAAGGAGCGGTTGAATCGGTGCAGAAGAGCAACAGCAACATGATCCTCGTGACGGAGGTGGAGTAGCCGTGGACCTGCTCGTCATTTCGGGCCTCAGTGGTGGCGGAAAATCAACCGCCCTTCATGCTCTCGAAGACCTTGGCGTGTACTGCGTCGACAACGTGCCTATCGTCCTGCTGCCGCAGCTGATGGACAGCGTGCGGCGCAGCGAAGAGGGACGCCCCGTCGCGGTGGTCGTCGATGCACGCGACGCGGAGTATCTTGAGCGGTTCGAGGAGATTCACGGTCAGCTCGTCGCCGCGGGCCATAGCGTCGACGTGCTGTTCCTCGAGGCGTCGCGAAACATCCTGGTGCGCCGATACTCGGAAACGCGTCGCATGCACCCGATGGGCGACTTGCCCGAAGCCATCGACCGGGAGCGTGAGCTGCTCGCCCCGATTCGGGCGATGGCTGAGCGTCCGATCGACACCTCCACGATCACCGGTCGCCAGCTTCGGCAGCTCATGCGCGACCGCTACGGCAGCCGCGGCACGATGCGCCTGGTGCTCACCTCGTTTGGGTTCCGCAACGGCGTACCGAGCGAAGCCGACATCATGTTCGACGCGCGCTTCTTGGACA
>CAYSPB010000184.1:0-14352 GCA_964432695.1 uncultured Nannocystaceae bacterium | reverse complement strand
CCCCAGACTCGCGAGCGCGAGCCCCAGCACACACGACGCCGCCGTCCAACTCACCGGTTGCCGAAGACCTCTCGGCCCGGGTACACGGCGGTTCCCCCCAGTGCCTCGGCGATGCGCAGCAGCTGGTTGTACTTCTCGGTTCGGTCCGATCGCGAGGCGCTCCCCGTCTTGATCTGACCCGATTCGACCGCGACCGCCAGGTCTGCGATGAAGTCATCGCCCGTCTCTCCGCTGCGGTGGGACACCACGCTCTTGTAGTTGGCGCGATGTGCCATGCGTACGGCGATCTGCGTCTCGGTCAAAGTACCGATCTGGTTGACCTTCACGAGCAGCGCGTTCGCCACGCCGAGATCGATGCCGCGCTTGAGTCGCTGCGGGTTGGTCACGAAGAGGTCGTCGCCCACGAGCTGGACCGTGTCGCCGAGCTTGTCGGTGAGGTCCTTCCAGCCGTCCCAGTCCTCTTCGTCCATGCCGTCTTCAATCGAGACCAGCGGGTATTTGCCGGCGAGCTCGACGTACAGGTCGGCGAGGCCCGCCGAGTCGAGCTCGCGGCCGCCTTCACCCGCGAGGGTGTAGACCTTCTTGTCGCGGTCGTAGAACTCGGAGGCGGCTACGTCGAGGGCGAGCGAGATCTGCTCGCCCGGCTTGTAGCCGGCCTTTTCGATGGCCTGGGTCAGCAGGCCGAGCGCCTCGGCGTTGCTGTCGAGGTTAGGCGCAAAGCCGCCTTCGTCGCCGACCGAGGTCGCCTTGCCGGCTTCTTTGAGCAGCTTCTTGAGCGTGTGGAACGTCTCCACGCCGGCGCGGAGCGCCTCAGCGAAGGTGTCGAAGCCGTGCGGGACGAGCATCGACTCTTGGAAGTCCATGTTGTTGTCCGCATGCGCGCCGCCGTTGACGACATTCATCAGTGGAACGGGCAGCGTGCGAGCGAGCGTACCGCCCACGTAGCGGAACAGCGGCAGGCCGACGTCTTGTGAGCCCGCGCGAGCCACCGCGAGTGAAACGCCGAGCAGCGCGTTGGCGCCGAGCGCTTTCTTGTTGGGCGTGCCGTCGGCCTGAAGCATCGCTTCGTCGACCGTGACCTGGTCGGTGGCGTCCAGTCCGATGACACTCTCGCTGAGCGTCTCGATGACGTTCTTCACCGCCTGCGTAACGCCCTTGCCGAGGTAGCGGGACGTGTCGCCATCGCGCATCTCGTGGGCCTCGAACTCGCCGGTGCTGGCGCCGCTGGGGACGGCGGCGCGGCCGACATTGCCGAGCTCGGTGGCCACTTCGACTTCGAGGGTGGGGTTCCCGCGAGAGTCGAGGATCTCGCGCGCGTGGACGTCGATGATCGTGCTCATCGGCTGCGACACTACCCCCCGGGGGCGCGCGGCTCAACGTACGTTGGGGCCGCTCAAAACCCGGTATTGGCCGCGGTTGACGCATGCGTTGGACCGGCCGTACGGTCCCACGACCATGCGCGAAGTCGTCATCGGCCTCTTGGGAGCGGGCAACGTCGGCGGCGGGGTGGTGCGCATCCTCCAGGAAAACCAAGCCGACATCGAGCGGCGGTTGGGGGCCTCGGTGCGGGTCAAAAAGATCCTCGTACGCGACCCGAGCCGCGTCCGCGATGTCGACCTCGATCCCGAGTTGGTCACCACCGACCCAAGGGACGTGCTCGAGGATCCGGAGATTCGCATCGTCGTCGAACTGATCGGCGGCATCGAACCCGCCTTCACCATGACGATGGATGCGCTCGCCCGCAGCAAGCACGTCGTCACCGCGAACAAAGCCTTGATGGCCACGCACGGCAAGGCCTTGTTCGCCGAGGCGGCGCGCCGGGGCGTGGCGGTGAACTTCGAGGCAGCCGTCGCTGGCGGCATTCCCATCCTTCGTTCGCTCCGCGAAGGGCTGGCGAGCGACCGTATCGAGCGCATCACCGGCATCGTCAACGGCACGTGCAACTACATCCTCGACGCCATGTCGCGGACGGGGGCCACGTACGAAGATGCGCTGGCCGAAGCGCAGGCGGCCGGCTACGCCGAAGCCGACCCCACGCTCGACGTCGGAGGGGGCGACGCGGCGCAGAAGCTGAGCCTGCTGACGCTGCTGGGCTTCGGCATGCGCGTCGATCCGAACCTCATTCCGACCGAGGGCATCACCCGCGTTCGTGCGTTCGACATCGAGGCCGCCGCGGAACTCGGTTTCGTGATCAAGAGCCTCGCCGAAGCCCGCCAAACCCCCGAGGGACCCGTGCTCACGGTCTGCCCGGTCCTCGTGCCGAGCGACCACATCCTCGCCAGCGTGCGCGGCAGCTACAACGCGGTGCTCGTCGAGTCGCGGGCGATGGGGCGCAGCCTCTACCACGGGCGCGGCGCGGGTCCGATGCCCACCGGCATGGCCGTCGTCTCGGACATCATCGAGCTGTGCCGGCACATTTTTGCCTTCGACGCCGGTCGTCCACCGCCGGAGGCATTCAGCACCGTCGTGGAAACGACGCCGCGCTCGGTCGACGACGAGGCCAACGAGAACTACCTCTGCGTGCACGTCAAGAACGTGCCCGGCGTGCTGGGCCGCGTTGCGTCGTGCATGGGCCGGCACGGTGTCAGCGTGAAGCAGGTCAAACAGACGCTGCGAGGACCCGGGGAGCCAGTCGACATGGTGCTGATCACCGAGCGGGTTCGCGAGGCCCAGCTCCGAGCAGCGGTGGCCGAGATCGACGCCTTCGCTGACACCGACGGACCCACGCATCGATTCCGCCTGCGCGGTACGGACACGGTCGACTGATGCCCATTCCGCCTCCGATCTGTCCGCCGGTGGACCCGGCGGGGTTGCGCCCGCTCGTCACGGCGCGGGTGCTGTACGCCGATACCGACAAGATGGGCATCGCCTATCACGCGGCCTATTTTCGTTATCTCGAGCTCGCGCGCGTCGAGCTGATCCGTGGCGCGGGCGTGCCGTACACCGAACTCGAAGACGCGGGACTCGCTCTTCCCTTGTCCGACGCGGGCGTTCGCTACCTTGCGCCCGCGCTGTACGACGACCTGATGACGATCGAGATTGGGCTTTCGTTGGTGACGCGCGTCCGGGTGCACTTCGACTATCGCGTGCGTGTGCTCGCGGGCGATCGCCGCGGTCTCGAGCACGACCTCGACCTGCTCATGGCGCAGACGCGACACGCGTGCGTACGCCGTGAGGACGCGCGTCCGGACCGGCTGCCAATCCCCGTCTACGACGTGCTGCGGGCGTGTGTGAGCGCGTCTTCGCGTCCCGAATCGTGACCGGCGTCGGCTGTACGCCGTCCGGAGTTTCCTGCTACAAGGCGCTCAGGCTCGTCCTGGAGTTGCCCTGATGGATCGTACGCTCGTCCTCGAATTCGTCCGTGTCACCGAATCCGCCGCCATCGCGTGCTCGCACCTGATCGGTCGCGGTCAAAAGGACGCTGCCGACGCGCGCGCCGTCCAGGCCATGCGCCAAGCGTTCGACCGCGTGCCCGTTCGCGGCACCGTCGTCATCGGCGAGGGCGAACGCGACGAAGCGCCGATGCTCTACATCGGTGAACAGGTCGGCCCCGAGGGCTCCGACTTCGAGGTCGACATCGCGGTCGACCCGCTGGAAGGCACGAACCTGTGCGCCGAAGGTGGCCCCGGCTCGCTCGCGGTGCTCGCGGTGGCCGAGCGGGGCAAGCTGCTCAACGCCCCGGACACCTACATGGAGAAGATCGCCACCGGTCCCGAGGGCCATGGTGTCGTCTCGCTGCACAAAACGCCCACCGAGAACGTTCACGCGCTCGCGGAGGTTCGCGGCTGCAAGGTGTCCGAGATCACCGTCGTCGTGCTCGAGCGCGACCGCCACAGCGACCTCATCAAGGAGCTGCGTGGCGCGGGTGCGCGGGTCTTCCTCATCTCCGACGGCGACGTCGCCCCGGCCATCGCCACCTGCATGCCCGAGAGCAGCATCGACATGGTCTATGGCACCGGCGGTGCACCTGAAGGTGTACTCGCCGCGGCGGCGCTGCACTGCATGGGCGGCTGCTTCAAGGGGCGCCTTCGCTTCCGCAACGAGGGCGAGCGCGAGCGGGCCATGGCCATGGGCATGAAGGACCCCGACGCCTACCTGGAGATGTCGGACCTCGTGCGTGGCGACGTCATCTTCTGCGCCACCGGGGTGACCTCGGGTCCCATGCTCAAAGGCGTCCGCCGCATCGGCGACCGCTTGCATCTGCAGACGCTCTCGATGCGTTCGACGACCGGCACCATCCGCACCGTCGAGACGGTCGTCAAAGCGAATCGCTTTTCCGAACTCTACGGCTGAGCGACCGCCAACCGACGGACGCGAGAGGTGCCGCAGGGCCCTCTCGCTTTCTTCGTTCCGCGGATGCGCAGAGTCGACGAGCGACGGAGGACGCGTCGTTGTATGGACATGCAACGACGAGAGCGTTTCTTCCTGGATTCCGCGATGTGTCGCTGCTAAGGAACGGAAGTTCGGATCGTGATGAACGAAACGCGATGCGCGATGTTGATCGCGCTATTGCTGAGTATCTCGTGGACCGCGGAGGCCCGTGTGCAAGAGCCATCTGCGGTCGCTGCAGAGCGGATCTTCGTCGAGTTTGATGGCCGCTTGCCGTCTGCGTGGCGCGAACGCCTTCGCACTGAAGTCGCTCGTGGTTTCAGGCATCCAGACGGGCCGCTTGCCGATGCTGAGGTTTCCGTACACGCGGCGGTTTCGGCCGACGAACGGAACTACCAAGTCTCCATGGAGGTGGTTGATGACCGTGACGGTACGGTCGTCGCAAAAAGCGACGAATCTTGTCAGCTTTGTGGTCTGTCGGAGGTCGGTGCCCTCGTCCACACCCAGGCCACCGCGCTTCGCAAGGTCATCGAGCAGCAGATGCTGCGGCCCGCGATCTTGGAGTTTCGTAGTCGACCGTCGGGCGCCACCGTGCAACTCGACGGTCAAACGCTGGGATGCACCCCACTGGAGCACGAGGTTCGAGCCGGGTCACATCGCGTGTCGGTCTCACACGAGGGCCACCGCTCGGAGGTCAGGACAGTCGATTCTGTCGCAGGGGTTCGCGACACGGCGTTCTTCGATCTCGATCCGCTCCCTGTTACCGCGGCTCCGCAAAATGACCGTCCCGATTCTGCAAGAGCAGTGGGGTGGGCGCTCGCAGCTACGGGAGTCGCAAGTGCTACCGTCGGGGCGGTCTTTCTCGCGCTCGATGCGGAACCGTATCGAAGGCGGTGCTCGGGTGCCGACGTGGACGCATTCGGCAACTGCCGGCAGCGATACAACACGCTTCCCCACGGCGTGACTTTGACGGTGGCGGGCACAGGGTTGCTCATTGGTGGGGCCGTCGTTCTCGTTCGCGCCCGACTCAAGGGGTCCCGCGGCCAACCGATGACCATCCATCGGCGCTCCCCGTTCGTCATTCGCTTTTGAGCGCCGGCCTACCTGCACCGCCCTAGCACCTGACTTGAGCAGCGAATCCACAGCACGGGGTCGTCCAGAGCGCGCGCCCGCGAAGAGCGTCCCCACGACCGCCCAGACCGTTGTGGTGGGTGATGGTCCGACGAAGCCTGTCACGAGAAGGTCGGCCGTGACCCAGGGGAATACCGCGACGCGAGGGCCCAAGAGCCCTCGGTCACGGCTGGCACGGGGTACACCTGTGGGTCGCTACTTGGTGATCGAGCACCTGGGCGCCGGGGGTCTCGGCGACGTGTACTCCTGCTACGACCCCAAGCTCGACCGATGCGTCGCCGTGAAGGTCCTTCGCGAGGCCGGTCTACAGACCGCAGAAAGCCACGGCGCCGACGGTCGCGAGCGCGCTGTACGCGAGGCGAAGGCTCTTGCGAGACTTGCGCATCCCAACGTGGTTTCGGTCCACGACGTTGGGACGTTCGAAGGGGAGGTCTTCATTGCGATGGAGCTCGTCCGAGGATTGACGCTCGGGCGCTGGTGCCGGGCCGAGCCGCGGGGGTGGCGCGAGATCCGAGACGTGTTCGTGGAGGCGGGCGCCGGGCTGGCGGCTGCGCACGATGCGGGCATCATTCACCGAGACTTCAAGCCAGCGAACGTCATGGTCGACGCCCAGGGGCGCGCGCAGGTGTTGGACTTCGGACTGGCGCGTGCTGCAAAGCTCGAAGGCGGACTGTCGGAGGCTGCTGTAGAGATTCCGGGGGAGCCTTCCCGGGTGACCGACCCGCTCGCGGAGTCGATCACCATGGAGGGCATCGTCATCGGCACGCCGCTGTTCATGTCGCCCGAGCAGCTCTCGGCGCCCGAACGGGTGGGTCCCGAGTCGGATCAGTTCTCATTTTGCGTGGCGTTGTGGACCGCACTACATCGACAGCACCCGTTTGATGGCGACGCCGTGGAGCAGGTCGTCGCATCGATCGTTCGCTACCAATGGCGCGCGGTACCGCGTCGTGACGGCGTCCCCGCATGGCTCGATCGAGCGCTGCGGCGTGGATTGTCTTACGATCCCGCAGAGCGATTCGCATCGATGCACGAGCTTCTGTTCGCGATGCGAGCGGACACGCGAGCCGCGAAGCGGCGCACCGTCTGGGTGGCATTCTCGGCGATCCTGGCATCGGTGTCCGTGGCGGCTGCCTCGGTTGCACTGCGACCCGCGCCCACAGCAGAACATCGAGACCAGGTCGGGACGATTGCCGATGAGGCCCGCGATGCTGCGGCCCGAAGCAACTTCATCTATCCAGCCGTCGATGCATCCGATGAGCCTACGTCGTTGACGAAGGTTCTCGAACTCGAGGCCCTCGAAGGCCCCATCGCGGCAGACGCGTTCGCCAAAGCCCAAGAGCTGAGGGCCGAGTTTTCCGCGACGCTGACGCGACTTGGCGATCGCTACTACGAACGGCCCGGCGGGCGCCCATTCGCGGGGGACTACTACGCCGCCGCACTGGTGTTCGCGTCGGACAACGAGCGTGCGAGAACCCGGACCGCACTGACGCCCGGGGAAATCGCTTGGCTTCGCGAGCGCGCTTCGAGAGGCGAATTCACGGAGCGAGAGATCGTTGCGGCGGCTCCGCTCGCCGCGCTGGCCGAGACGGACGCGCACAGGCGTCGGGAGCGGCTCGCGGCCCTCTATGCAAGAGAAGATTCTCCGTCCTCGTCCACGACCACACTACTCACGAAGCTCCTCGGGCAAGACGAGATGAGCGTCGTTCGCCGCGACGCGGAGGTCGCGGGCACTCGGGAGCGAATGCCGACGGTCCGCGAAGTGTTGCCCGAGGTCACGTCACCCCCACCGGTCGCGCCCGCGATGGCTGCAGACGACGCGCAGCCCGAAGAGATGCCAACGTCAGATGCGAGGGCGGGTGCCCGACTCGTTGCCCAAGCCGACGAGGCGTTCGAGAACGGCCGCTTTGACGCAAGCGAGTCGCTCTACTACAAGGCCATCGCGGCAGACCGTGGCAACGCTCGGGCGCTCGCTGGGTTGGCGTCGTTGTACTTCGAACGAGGGCGGTATGCACGAGCCGTCAAGTTTGGTCAGCGTGCCGTCAAGGCTGCGCCCCGCGTTTCGAAGCACCGCATTCTTCTCGGCGATGCGTACTTCAAGACGCTGGAGTTCAGCAAAGCACGCCGGCAGTATGAGCGTGCGGAGGCGCTGGGGAATACAACGTCGGCGGCGCGTCTGAAACAGCTTGCTGCCCGTGCGGGCGAGCCTTGACGGTGTCGGAGCGCGGACTTACCACCGAACCATGCCGACGTAGACGGCGTCGTCGGGAACGCCCCAGCCCAGCGCTGCGGTGTCGTCGGTGATGGAAATGAGGTCGGACAGCGAGACGACTCCCTCGACGATGAGCTGCTTCTCGAAGCCCTGACCGTCTCGAGCGCGCCCCACGTAGATCCTTCCCACGCGGTCGGCACCGGTCTCGGACCACGCGACGAGGTAGCGGCCGGCACGACCGAGCATGCGGACTTCGTGGACCTCCCCCGGTCGTGGCTCCAGCTGGGTAAGCTCCCCCTGGATGGCCTGTCCATCGAACGCGGCCAGCACGAGGCGCCCGTCTCGGGCAGCCGCAAAGCTGAACCCGTCGCTCTCGAGGACGACGTCGGTCGGCCCGTCATTCACGGCTTCTCGGCCCATGTACGTCAGCGCGTGGTCGTAGCGCATCAGTGAGTGCAGGCCTTCATCTTGCTCGATGAGCAGGTACAGGGAGTCTTCGGTGGGAAGGAATCGAAAAGGACGATGTGCGGAGCCTAGCGGTTGCTGATCGGTCGCCAGGACGTTGCCTTTGGCATCGACCAGGATGACCTGCATCTCGATGACGAGCTGTCGCCATGCCATCACGAGCCCGCCGTTGAACGGCGTGACGACGACGCTCAGCGAGTCTCCGCCTTCGTCTTTGCGTCCGAGCGACACCCAGGTGTCGGTCGCCTGGCGCTCCAGTAGGAAAACCTCGGAGCTAAAGCCGACGTATCCGCCGTAGAACCTCCCGTCGAGCGCGGTGAGGTGCGGGTTCTTGGCGTCGAGGTTCAACGGAGACTCGACCAACCCCAGAGACTCACCGGCGACGTCGAAACGGGCGAACTGCTGGTGCACGTCCCAGCTCACTCCGAGCTCTGAACCGGACCACGCAAGTCGGGGCACGGCCTCGAATGAAGCTTCCCCAACCTCGAGGACCTCGACGTCGAGTTCGGCGGGCTCGGTGGAGGTCGTGGTGTCCTCGTTTCCGGTCGTCGCTGGCGCGTCGGTGGTCGGGGTCGTCGTGCCGGTCGAGGCGTCTCCGCTCGAGGTGACGGTGAGGGCGGTACCGGTGGTGGTGGACGCCGAGCCAGAGGACCCATCGCTCGCGACGAACGCAGGGTTGGCCTCGAGCACGCAACCGGACACAGCGACGACGATGAGCAGCGCACGACGCACGAGTTGAAGGCTAACAGACCCTCCATTTGCGTTCGGGGCAAGCGCACGTGACGCAGTGGCGATCCCTGGGCTACGCGAGAGGTCGAGGCGATACGGCGACGCTCCTGGAACGAAAGCGCTCGCCGGTCGCCGCGTCGAGTCGACGCCGGGTCTCAGCCGCCGGAGCTGCCGCCCCCATCGCCCGAGGACCCTCCGTCGGTCTCGCCGTCCACTGCGCCGTCGAGCTCGCTCTCTTCGAGTTCGCAGATGCGGTCGGGTAGAAAGTCACCGTTACAGGCCGCACCCGCGTTGGGCCACAGGCGACCGGAGGCGTCGACGTAGTCGGCATCGGTAGGGTCGAACGCGAAGGGGCACTTGTCGCAGCGGTCTCCGACCCCGTCGAAGTCTTGGTCGACCTGCGGCAAGAAGCACATCGTCTGCCACAAGGCGTCCAGCGGGTTGTCCTCGCTCGCGAACTTGGCGTCCGTCAGGGGCGCGTGCAGGTTCTCGAGGGCGGTGATGCCCGCAGTTTCGAGTGCGAGGTCGCATCCGGGCGGTGGCTCGAGGACGCCGGCTTCTCGTTCGAGTGCGGCGGGAAGCGAAGCGCACAAGAAGCGGTCTTCGTCCTCCTCGCTGCAGTTCTCCCGCGTTCGGACCGGGATGCGAAGGATGAGGTTGCCCTCGTCGTCGCGAACGTTGGGTTGGTCGGGGTGTGGCGCCATGAGGGGGCGGCACGTGCTGAGGTCGGACTCATCGGTGCAGGTTCCGGCGATGAGGAGGTCACCGACCGACAGCGAAACACCATCCTCCGCGGCAGCAGCGACAGCGTCGGCGTCGGCTTTCACCAACGCCGTCGTGCAGCAGTTGCCCGCCACGGAGACGTCGTAGAACCCGAACGGACGGGCGTTGGGGACGTCTCCGCAGCCCTTCTCGGCTCCAATCTCACAGACCTCGCCAACGAAGTCCCCATCGGGGTCGTCCTCTTGAGACGCACCCTCCATCGCCTGGTTGGGGTTCGGTTCGAAGACGCAGGTATCACAGACGTTTCCGATGCCGTCGCCGTCGGAGTCGACGTGGTTGCAGATGCCTTCGGCCGAGCACGCACGGTCGGGGCCACACGCGGTCTCGGCGGTTTCGGGCGTGCACGCGATCGGTTGGCCGAACGACCCGTCCGCGGTTCGAATGACCTCGGGGAGCGGCTGCCGGGGGCAAGCGTCCGTGATGTTCGGGATGCCGTCTTGGTCGAAGTCGTCGAGGTCTTCGAAACCGACGGGGCCGGAGGCGTCCGGGTTGGGTTGCGTCCCTTCGCAGGTGTCGCCAATCATCGTTTGGTCGCCGTCACGTTGGCACACGTCGTCGTCGTCGAACGCAATCGGATCCGAGACCCGGTGGGGGTTCGTCGGCCCGTAGTCCTCGCAGTTCGCCGTGACCACGCAGTTGTCACAGACATCGCCGATGCCGTCTTGGTCGAAGTCGGCCTGGTTGGGGATGTTGCGCACCATCATGTAGTCGGGCACGGCGGCGAGGCTGGCGTTCTCGTTGTAGCGTCCCAGCGTCCGGCGGCAGGAGTCGCAGTCGTTGCCGACGCCGTCGTCGTCGGAGTCTCCGCTGTTGTTGGCCGCGCCGGGTGCGACGGGGCAGAGATCGACGATGTCACCGACGCCATCGCGATCGATGTCGGCCTGCTCGGGGTTGAAGTTCTCCGGCGCGTTGTCGCAGAAGCCCGGAATGCCGTCATTGTCTTCGTCCTCGCGGCACTTGGGCGTGTCGATCGTGAACTCGAAGTCGTACGGGTCCGCGTTTTCGGCGACGAGGGGCATGCCGCAGGCATCCCAGAAAACCGACGCGTAGACGTCGGGGTCAGATGCCGCCTGGTCCAGCGTTGCCGCGGTGGGGGCGACGAGGCGGTAGCGCTCCCCGATCTGGAGGTACTGCCCGAACTCGACGGGGTCGACTTCCACGCCGACGCGACCGGTGTCTTGGTTGCTGATGTCGATCGTCAGGCAAGGCGTCGCGCACGGGTTGGTGAGGCGCGCTTCGTCGAGCTCGGTCAAGGTGTCGTAGCAGTTGGGGCCGCCGGCGACCGGTGCCAAGACGCCCTCGGGGGGACAACACGCGCCCTGGGGTGCTGCGTCGTCACAGGCTGGATCGGGCGCCGCGAGCACGCACGTCTGAGACTCGCCTTCGCCCTCGCAGGTCACGCGAAAGATCTGGAGCTTCTCGGTGTTCTCGGGGCTGCTGTCGTACTTGTTGGAGAACCCGAGCGTGAACGGCCGGCAGGCGCTCACCTGAAGGTTGTCGGTCGGTGTACCGGAGTCCGGGCGCACGTGAAACTGCGGCGTTTCGAAGGTGTACACCGCGCGGCCGGCGAGGGAGTTGCCCCGCTTGTCGACGACGCTCGGCAGACCGTCATCGTTGCCGGGTTCGGCGAACACGATCGTGTACGTCTGCCCCGAACACATCGCTCGGTCATAGTCCTCGAAGTTCTCGGGTACCGACGTGTCCGCGGCCCGCCAGCCATCGTGGCGGTTCAACGCGCCGATGAGCCGGTCGGTGTTGTTCTCTGCGCAGTTCTCGATGTCGGCGCGCGGGATGCCGCCGCGGTCCGCCGGTTCCCACTCGAACCCTTTGACCGCCGGGTCGTACACGATGCCGCCGAAGCGCGCGACGAACTTCACCGCGTACTGCCCAGCGCGGCCGGGAACAGGCTCGCCATCGGCGTCGAAACAGCCCCGAGAGACCGCCTCGAAGCACCCGTCGTCTTCGAGCGCGGCCTGGTGGATCTCGAGGTTGCCGTCGCCTTCGGGACAGATGCAGCTGTGGGTTGGGTCGGGCAGGTTCTCGTCCCGCTCGTACAGCGGCTTGGGTCGCAGGTTGGACTGGTAGTACGGATCGCACGCAAAGCCAGGGCCGCCCTCAGGCGCGTTGCCTCCATACAGGGATGCTTGACAGGCTTCCTGTGCGGTCAGTCGGCCGTTCTCGTTCCAGTCGGCGAACGCCAGCTCCGCGCCGCCGCCAGCTTGTCCTTCGCAGTTCGTTCCATCCACGCCGCAGCCGACGGAGAAGCCCGCGCCGTTGGGTCCTGGGGGCCCGAACATCGAGACATCTTCGACGGCGTCTGTGACCTCGTGGCATGCGGCGGTGCCCAGCGTCGCAAAGCGACGGTCCTGGCAGTACGCCGTGTCGGTTCCGGTCGTTTCATCGTTGTAGCGACACTGCACCATCCACTCGGGGCGGCAGACGGCGTCTTGGCACGACCCGTCGTCGTAGGCCTCGGGGAGGCACGCGGTCTCGGTTTGCGCGTGGGTCCCGATGCACTGCGTCCCGGTGAGTCCGTGCGTTTCACTGCAGTCGGCCGTGGTGGTGCAGCGGGCGTCTCGGTTCTCCAGACCACGTGGACGCTGGTCGGGGTGCGTTTCACGAAGCTTGTCGAACAGTGGGAGTGCAAAGCTCTGCACTTCGAGCGCGCAGTCCGGGCCGCTCGTGCCCGGAGCACACCACGCGTAGCTCCACGACTGCTCTTCGTCGCTTCGGTCGACCGAGGGCACGAAGTCCGTACAGGTGGCGAATGGATCGATGGTGCTTCCGGACTCGTCGACGCCGCCACATGCGATCGCATCTGCGAAGGCCGACCCGTCGGGTGCGAACGTTCCGGGGTTTGGACTCCGCGGTGCACCGGCCTCATCGACTCCGTATCGTTCGATCTTCGTAGAAAGCAGGTGGTCGCAGTAGTTGCAGCAGGTGTCAGGGCCTTCTTGCGGCGATGCACAGCTATTGCCGGTTGCAGTCCACAGGCCGCGCGCGGCCTTGATCGTGCCGTCCATGCGCATTTTCATCGGACGGCCCGTGGTCGCGTCGATGGTGTTGCAAGGGTTGGTCGTTGGGTCCGCGTAGTCCTCGAACGTGAATCCCACGCCCTCGTCGCGCAGGTTGTCGACGCAGCTGAGGTTGACCAGCCGGCTGATCGTGTCGGCCTCGTCGCCCCGGCCTCGCGCGTAGTCGCCGTTGAAGCGGGTGATGGGACCGCGAAGCTCGAGGACGTCCGTTTTCCAGTCGTAGACTTCGAAGAGCTGGGGGTTGTCCGGCCGCTTTCGAACGAGTTCGATGCTCGTCGCGTCGAGCAGGTTGTTGAAGATGAACTCGAGCCCGGAGTCGGTGATGAGTGGCGACAGCTTGCAGTATTCCGATGCGTTCGCAGACTGCTGCGCCGCCTCGGTCTGCTCGCATTCGATGATCTCGTCGATGAAGTACGACCCGCTCGAAATGGGCGCTGGACAGGCCTCGCCTTCACACGTCGGGTTGAGGACGTGAATCTTGTCCGACCGGTAGTTCACGCCGGCGAGGCTCTCGAGGAACAGGTTGTTGGGATCGCAGATCCCACAGTCGGTGTCCTCGATGCAGCCGGCGGATGGCAGGGCGCAGGCGAGCAGGACGACGAGTGCGGAGGCCGAAACGTGGGCACGAGGGGCTGCGAACCGGAGGGCGCGTCGAGAGAAGGCGGAGGTGAACATGGGTGCGTTCCGAGGCAAACGCTCTCGCCAGGACCCCCAAAGCCCAGCGGGTCGGGCTTCGAGGTCCTCGTTACACGTCGGCGTCCGACGAAGGGAGAGCGAGCCTCTGACGGCGAAACGGCGAACTCGCCGCGCGATTGCACCCGTGTGCTCAGACGCGGGATGGATTCATCCCAAGCTCGTCGTTCGTGCGCGGATCGGTGCGTGGAGAGGCACCACGAAGGCCTTCGATGCACGGCTCCGGTTGGGGCTCACTCGTCTTCGAGTTCGACACCCAGGCCGTCGACGAGACGATTCACGTAGGCGAAGTACGCCGTCACCTGGTTCGCGTCCAAGATTTCGGCATCACTCAGACCCGCCTCTCGGAGCGGCTGCAGGTGTTCGCGGGTCATCGCGGCGGGGTCACGCGTCAGTGCAAGGGCGTAGTTCAACATCGCACGCTCGCGTTTGGTGGCGGCCGCGGGGGGCGGACCTTCGCCGCGGCCGAAGGCTTCGAGCGCGTCGAGGAACGCCGGCGCGTCGGCGTTCGGGGGAAGCTCGCGGGCCAGACCGGCCCGGTGATGCTCCACTCAGTACCGACAGGCGTTGGCCGCGGAAACCGCAACGGCCAGCGTTTCGCGCTCGCGGCGAGAGAGGCCCACCGTCGCGTGCATCGCCGCGGCGTACAGTCGGAGGTGCCCGTCGAGCGTGTCGGGCCGCAGGCTGTGGATCTGCAGCACGTTGTCGACACGTCCCGTGTGGGGGTCGACGGCGGCCTTGTACAGACGCGCCAGCCGGCCGCCTTGCGCACGCACGTCGTCTTCGTTCAGGACTTCGATCCACGCCATGGTCAGAGTGCCTGTGCGGTGAGGTCGTCGAATAGGGTTGCGGCGTCGGCCTTGGTCCAAAGTCCAATCCGCCCCTTGGCCCCGAGCGTGTCGTCGTTCGTGACGAGGACGGGCGTCTCGTCCGTGAACAGCTCGCGGAGGTTGCGTTCGGAGATGTCGCGCATCGTAT
>CAYSPB010000183.1:0-14356 GCA_964432695.1 uncultured Nannocystaceae bacterium | reverse complement strand
GACATTCCCGACGACCGCACCCCGGAGGCCGCGTACGCCTACGCGTGGGCGATGTCGCTGCCGCGCCGGACCGAGCAGCGGGTCGCCGACGAGTACGCGGGCAAAGGCAAGGGCGCACTGTTCGAGGTGCTGCGCCCCACCCTGCTCTCGGACGAGCCGCCCCCGTATCGGGTGCTCGGCGACCAGATCGGGCTGAGCGAGGGGGCGGCCCGGGTCGCAGCGCACCGGATCCGGACCCGGTTTCGCGCCCTGCTGCGCGAAGAAGTGGCGCAAACGGTCTCCTCGGCGGCCGAAATCGACGATGAGCTGCGTGCGGTGATCGCGGCGGTGGCCGACTGAACCGCAGCCAAACTTTTTTCGTAACGCCCGGGTCGAAAGCGTTCAGGACCGGGCATGAAGAACCTCGCCGCCACGCTCACCCTCGCTTGCGCCACCGCCGGCCTGCTCGCCGGATGCGACGTCGAGCCCGGCTCCGCGCTCGAATACGACACCGTCGCCCGCATCAACCTAGGCGCGATGAAGGCCTCGCCGTGGGGCAAGGAGATGCTCGGGTCGTCCACCATCGACGTCGACATCGACGGCTCGGATGCCTGCGCGGACCTCGTGAACGCAGCGGAAATCGTCACCGTGGGCACGGGTCAGGGTCGGGTCGAGGTGTACGTGCAAGGCTCGATCGATGCCGACGCTGCCGATGAATGTCTCGCGGTCATCGAGAAGGACCTCGCGGACGACCCGGTCGAAAAGGGCGAGAAACCCAAGGCGATCCGCGGGGAGTCGGTCGGCAAGAAGACGTTCGCCTTCGTCATCGGCCCCGAGCCCCTTCCCGCGCCGTCGAAGGCCCGCCTGAAGGACCTCACCGACGCCGATCCCAGCCCGCACGGCGAGCCGATGTGGTTCGTGGCCCGCCCGGCCGGCAAGTCCGACATCCAGTACGCCGAAGCCTGGATGAGCCCGAAGAAAGGGCTCGACGGACACCTCTCGGTCGAGTTCGCCGACGAAGCCAAAGCCGCCAAGATCGGCGCGGAGGCTACGATGGCGCTGACGATGCTGAAGATGTCCGACGAAGCCGGCGACCTCGCCAAGGGCATCGACCTCGACCTCAGCGGCGCGACGATGTCGGCCGACATTCACGCCAGCACCAAGACGATGAAGGCCGTGCTGAAGAACAGTGGCAAGCCGCACGAAAAGCCCTCGCCCGAGAAGCTCGAGGCCATGCGCAAGCGCGCCAAGAAGGATGGCCACAGCATCTCGTTCTCGCTCGGCACCTCCGAGAAGTAGATGGTCAACCTCCGCTCCACGCCCGCGGCCTCGCCGGCCGCCCTGCTCGCCCTGGGCCTGGGCTCGGCCCGCGAGCACGATGCGCCGGACCTCGAAGACGAGGACCTCTCGGCATTTCTGTGCGCGATGCCGGACCTGGAGCTGCACGAGTGCCTGGGGCGCGGCGGCATGGGGCGGGTGTATCGAGCGCGTCAGCTTCGTCTCGACCGCTTCGTCGCGGTGAAGCTGATGAACGCCGAGCTGGGGCGGGACCCTGAGTTTCGCGAGCGCTTCGAACGAGAAGCACGGGCGCTCGCGCGACTCGACCACACCAACATCGTCCGCATTCACGACTTCGGCGAGGTCGGAGGGGTGTTCTACCTGGTGATGGAGTACGTCGAGGGCACGAGCCTGCGCGAGCTCATCCTCGATGGCGTCACGCCCGAGGTCGCGCGCACGCTGATCGGCCAGCTGTGCGATGCGCTGGCCTACGCGCACGACCGCGGCGTGGTCCATCGAGACATCAAGCCCGAGAACGTGCTGATCAGCCTCGATGGCATCGTGAAGGTGGCCGACTTCGGGCTCGCCAAGCTGCCCAAGGTGGAGCTGCGCACCCGCACGCATCGGGTCGTGGGCACGCCGCAGTACATGGCGCCCGAGCAGCTGCGCGACCCCGGCTCGGTCGACCACCGCGCCGACGTGTTCGCGATCGGCGTCGTGTTCTACGAGATGCTCACCGGGCAGCTTCCGCTCGGTCGCTTCCCCACCCCCTCGGAGCTGGGCCATGGCGATCCCCAGCTGGACGCGATAGTGCTCAAGGCACTCGAATCGAACCGCGAGCGTCGCTTTCAGGCCGCCAGCGAGATTCGGCACGCACTCGACTCGAACGCCGCGGCGACCCAGCCCAGCATGCGGACTCGCGGCGCGCGTCGGTGGGCTCCGTGGGCGCTCGGCAGCGCAGCGGTGCTCGGTGCAGGCGCCTTCGGCCTTGCCTCGTGGCAGCCCGACGCTGCGACGACTTCGGTCGTCTCGGCGCCGGAGGTTCCAGCCGCTGCGGTCGTCGAGCCCGTCGAGCGTCGTCCTGACTCTCCCCAGCCGGCGGCCAAGCCCCCGGCGGCCAATCGCTGGCCGGCGGTGGAGCTGGTCTCCCTCGACGAGCAGACGGCCCTGGTCGTGGGCGTCGACTGGAACGAGCTTCGTCAGGCGCCCGCGCTCGCGGAGCTTACCGACGTGATCAGCGAAGACCCCACGTGGACGCAGTGCCGCACGTCCGTCATCGATCGAACGCACAAAATCCTGCTCGCCGTCGGCAGCGACAGCAAGCCGCACGAGCTGCTCCTGCACGGAGACTGGGAGCCCGCCGACATCGAGTCCTGCCTGCGCGCGTCCTCGGATGCAGAGTCCGACAGCCTCTCGATCCGCCGAACCGCGTTGGGTCCGTACCTGCAATACACCCTCACGCGGGACGACGGCACTCCGACCAGGATTGCGGTGGGCAAAGACGGCAATCGCATCGTGATCCGGTTCGGCGAGGGCGAAAGCGAAGCCTCCCTGCGCGCCCGGCTCGAGCACAAAGGGACCAACGACCTCGCCGAACGCGTCGCGCCCCGCACAGATCTCGACGCCCCGGTCTGGATGCTGTCCGACCCGTTTCCCAAAGACTGGCACCCCTCGCTCGATGGCGTTTCTGCGCACGTGGACGTGTGGGAGACCATCCACGCCACCGCCGTCCTTCGCTTCACCGACGAAGCCGAAGCCACCCGCGCGGCCGGCATGATGTCGGGCTACGCCGCCATCGCGGCCAACCTCGACGAAGACCTCGACATTCAGGTCACCTCCGAGCGCACCGGCTCCACCTTGCAAGTCAGCGCCGCCGTCACCCCGCCCGAAGGCTTCGCCCGCGGACTCAAATTGACGCCCAAGAGCGGGAACGAGGGCGCGGGCGGCTTCTCCTTCTCCGTCCACGGAACGAAGCGCTGAGCGGGCCCCGCCGCCCCCAGCGACCTCGTGCAAGGACGCGGCCTCAAACCTCGCCTCGACCGTCGCGGGGGTCACGACTAGTATCGTCCCACGCTCCGAGGTTCGGTGCGCGACATCGGAGGAGCCCCGCCCTACTTCGCGTCGCGGTTGCGGGCACGACGCAAATACGCCGTCGGATCCACCGGCTTCTCGCCGTGGCGCAGCTCGACGTAGACCGAGGTCCCCAGGCCGTCGTCGAGGGTCTTGGCGGCGACGTTTCCGAGGACGTCTCCGCCTTCGATCTCATCGCCGGCGGCGACCCTCACGTCCCACAGACGGGCGGTCAGGGTGTACTGGCCGCCCCCGTGGTCCATCACGACCACGTTCTCGTAGTCGGGCATCGCGGTGACCATGACGACGCGACCATCGGCCATGGCATGCACCGGTTCGTCTCGGCGCGCCCGCAGCTCGACGCCGTTGCGAATCATCGGCAGGCGCAGCACCCGGTCGGTGTACTCCCCGAATGCGCCCACGACCTTGCCCCGCACCGGGCGAATCAGGCGCGGCGCACCATCGAGCCCCCGCAGCGAGCGCAGCTGCGCCCAGTTGCGCTTGACCATGCGCATCAGAACCTTGTGCTCGCGCGAGAGGTCGTCGTCGAGCTTGTCGGTGAGCTTGCGGCGGGTCCGGAGCGCGGTCCGCAGGTTGGGGTTGATCGCGTGCTCGGCCGAGACGAGCGCGTGCTCTTGAATCGCGCCGACCATCGTCAGCGCCCCGAGCGTTTGCATCTCTCGGGCGGAGGCGACGAGCTGTTCCGCAGCCCGGGCTTCGGCGCGCTGGTACACGGCAAGCTCCCCGAGGTCGTGCCGCACCAAGAAGCGCAGCGCCCGTCCTCGCTGAATGCGAGCTTCGATCTCTTCGTCACGCGCGCCATCGCCAGCGCTCTCGAACGCCAGGCGTGCGATGCCCCCGCGGGACAGCTTGTACAGCGAGCGCGCTCTCGTCCGCGCGGTGTCTTCTCGGTCGACACGACGGCGGCGGTACGCGTCGAGCTTACGCATGCTCTCACGCGAGGCGTGGTCGAGCACCGTGGCGGTGTACTCCAGGCTGGAGCGCTCCCGGTCGAGCACCGCCAGCGACTCCGCCAGCTCGGTCGACGTGCGCGTGAGCCCCAGCTCGGTCCGCAGCGTCTCGGCGAGCTTCTGCGGCGCCTTCGACTTGGCCGCGTGAACAGAGCCTGCGCCCGCAACGAGGCCCAGCGCGAGGAGAATGGTCCACGCACGCATCAGGTCACCACATAGCGGCCCGCGGCAGCACGCGACCCGAGCAGCCCGACGAAGGCCCCGAACGCGATGCCCATCGCCATTTCGGTTGGAGTGAAGAACCGCAGCGTCCCCGCGGCGAACAGCAGCGACAGCCCGTCTTCGAGGAACGGCCGCACGGTGTCGAAGCCGCTGTAAAGGATGCCCAGCGCCATCGCGGCACCCAACGCCCCCTGCAGCAGGCCCTCGACGATGAATGGCCCGCGAACGAACTGCGTCGACCCACCGACGAGCCGGAGGATCTGGATCTCGGAGCGTCGCGCGTACACGGCGAGGCGGATCGTGCTCCAGACGATCGCCATGCATGCGAAGCCCACCAAGCCCGCAGCGCCCAGCGCCAGCTCGCCGACGGTCTTCAGCATGGCCTGCGCCTGCTCGGCCCACGCACCCGCGATCGCAACCTCTTCGACCACTTCGAAGGCGTCGAGCTTGTCGCCCAGCGCGGCGGTGAACGTGGTTGGCGTGCCCTCGGCGAGGTGCACCTCGATACTTCCAGGCAGCACTGAGGCATCGATGCCCTCGAGCAGGCCGGCATCTCCACCGAGCCCATCCGCGAGTCGCTGCAACGCCTGGGGTGGGGTGATCGACGCCACCCGCGTCACCTCGGGAATCTCGCGCAGTCGCACGACGAGTTCATCGACCTCGTCAGTGGGCGCATCGTCGTGCAGGTAGACCGTGACCGGCACATCCAGCCCCCACGCGTCGGCGACGCCCTGCGCGTTGGTCCACGCGAGCATCACCGTACCGAGCAGCAGCATGCAAACCGCGGTGGTCGCAACGGCGAGCAGCTGCACCATCGGTGCCTGCCCCATGCCGCGCAGCGCTCGCGAGACCACATATCCGGCCGCGCGCAGCGTATTCATCGAGTCGTTCACGCGACAGCTCCCACCGGCATGGCACCAGGCGTGAGCATCGGCTCGGTCTCGGCTTCGAGATCCACCGGGGCCAGCGCGTCAGCGAGCGTGTCGTTGAGTAGGCGGCCGTCGGCAAGCTCGAGCTCGTGGGTGACGCGGTCTGACTCACGCACGATCGGGTCGTGGGTCGCGAGCATCACCGTCGTCCCGTTGGCGTTGATCTCGGCGAGCACGTCGAGGATCTCGCGGCTGAGCCGCGGATCGAGGTTTCCGGTGGGCTCGTCCGCCAGCAAGATCGCTGGCTCGCCCGACAGCGCCCGTGCAATCGCGACGCGCTGCTGTTCACCACCGGACATCCGACAGACGGCACGTCGCGTACCCGGATCGAGTTCGACCTGTTCGAGTGCCCTGCTCGCGCGCGCCTTTACCTCGCGGCGAGGCAGACCGAGCACCTGAAGCGCGAGCGCGACGTTCTCGAGGGGCGTCGCGTCTGGAAGCAACTTGAAATCCTGGAACACCGCCCCCACGTTGCGACGAAGGTAAGGAATCGAGTGCTTGCGCAGCCGATGGATGTCGCGCTCGGCGACGCGGATCGTGCCTTCATCAGGCCGCTCCATCGCCAGGACGAGCTTCAACAGCGTGCTCTTGCCTGCGCCGGACGGACCCACCAACACGGAGAACGCGCCTTCGGGCACAGAGAACGTTACGTCGCGCAGCGCGACGGTTTTGGCCCGCCCACGCCCGTAGCTCATCGTGACCGAACTGAATTCGAGGATCGGCATACGCGCACCACCACTGAACACAGATCGGCCGACCCGCGCCAAAAACTGGTGCATTCCACGGCGGGTTCGACGCGAAGCCATGGGGTCCGCGCGAACCCCGTCGAACCGTGCGCCTAGCCGCGGATCAGTCCCTCGGTGCCGCGCCTGCGTCGCAACGAAAACACCCTTCTTTTCAAAACCTTGGGCGGACGGACACGCAACGGAAGCCTACATGTCGTACAAAAGCACACGCCGATGACGTATTCTGGCAGCACCTCAGGGGGAGGGAGCGGAAATGAAGTCGGTACGGTTGCTTGGAACTGCGCTGCTCGGCGTCGTCATCGGCGTTGCGGTGAGCTGTACGTCCTCCGATGAGGGAAGCGGCGGTGCGGCCGACTTCTGCCCCTCGCTCGAAGGCTACGTCAGCCAGTGCGACGAGCCCAACGCCTGCGAACGGGCCCTCGTCCGCGACTGCGATCCCCTTCAAGGCATCGTCAACGCGGACTTCGCAGCGTCCACCGCCGAGTGCATGAACATGCTCGGCCAGCCCCAAGACTGCATGGCGGACGCGACGCGAGCCTCGACCCGCTCCCCTCGCGTGGAAGCCTTCGCCACCGCGATCTGCCTCGAGTGCGGCAGCGGAACCGGCGAGTGCGAAGACGAAGTGCTCGACTCCAACGATGACACCGCGCTCGGTCGCGCGGGCCGGCTCGCTCGAATCCTCAATCCTGACGCGCTCGAAGCTGTTCAGGACGAGTGCACGACGGGAGACGACTGCGCCGCCGAGTTCGAACGCTGCGCAAAGCAGGTGCTCGCGCGCGACGTGCCCGACGCGTCGGCCACCTGCCTGGTCGATGCGGTGTTCGACAACTACGACGCCAGCTGCGGCGGCGACTCCACCACCGGGCTCGAGACCGACGGCAGCGACACGGACCAACCGGGCACGAACACGTTCCCGACCGACCCGACCGACGCCACCACCACGCCGACGGATACGACCGACCCCACCACGGACACCGAGGGCGACACCGACGACCTCTGCGACGACGTGGGCTGCGCGTGCATGTTCAATGAGGATTGCGCCGGCGAACTGATCTGCCCTGCGGGCACCTGCGAAGAGCCGACGTCCTGCGAGGACGACCCTTTCGAGCCCAACAACGGCGAAATCCAAGCGACGTTGCTGCCTCCGATCACCGACGACGACGACCAGGGCGACATGCTCAACGGCGAGCTCGAGGCAGCTCGAGACATCGACTGGTTCCGCTACGAAGGCGACGACACCACGTTCGCGATCGTCGGCCCGTACGCGCAGGTCAACGTGACCGCGCTTCAGCTGTGCATCTACGCCGAGTGCCTCAACGGCCTCGAGAACACCGACGTATCCTGCAACGAGGGCACCACCCTGCAGCCCTCGCCCAACGGGCGACCCGGCTGCTGCGGCGCCAACACCAGCGGCTTCGAGATCAGCCTCAGCTGTGGCGGCACGCTTTCCGACGACAGCGCTCAGATCTACATGAGCGTCACTGGGAGCGAGCCGGGTGTCTGTCAGGAATACACGCTCTCGTATCACTTCTAGTGCCCTGACCACGGCGGACCGCATCATGAAACGCTTTCCTTGGAATACGCTGCTGGCAACCTGCACCTTCGCGCTCGGGCTCATCGCGGGTGCCTGCAATCAATCGGACTTCGATGACATCCGCGGTGAGATGGCCGCCGAAGATGACGACGGCGACCCCGACGATGACGATTCCGACTCGGGCGAGGGCCCCGGTGGCGGTGCACGCGACGACGAGAACGTCGGCTGCGAAGTCGAAGACGACTGCGGCATGGGCGAGACCTGCGTGGAGGGCGTGTGCCAAATGCAGCGCTGCCAAGACGGCCCGTATGCATCCGCGCCGCCGATGTCGGCGAACCTCCGGTTCTTCCTCGACCGCGAGTTCGTCGTCGCCGACTCGGCCGCAAACGAGGGCAACTTCTTCGTCGACGGCTACGCGCCGCAAGCCGGATCCATCGAGTACCCAGGCTCCTGGAACATGGGCTCGACGGCCATCATCGACGTCGTCGGTGGGGACTTCTTCGGCAGCAACCCCGAACTGTTCGTCGTAGCCACGGCCGGAAGTTCCCGCATTCGCGTCGGCGGCATCGAAGAGGACATCGAAATCGACATCGGCTTCCCACCCCACGCGCTGGCAGCCGGCGACGTCGACGGCGACGACAAGGATGAGGTGTTCGTCCTCGGCCAGTTCGGCAACTACGCGCTGTGCGGCATGGACGACGGCCAGTGCTCCACCGGCTTCTTCCAAAACGGCAGCGGGCTCGATACGGCCATCGGCGACGTCGACGGCGATGGGCAGCAAGAAGTGGTGCTGTTGCTCGACAACAAGGGAACCGAGGTGCTCTTCATCCTCGAGATCACTGGCGAGGGCGACAACTATCAGGCGCCCGCGAATGCGGCGCTGACGACCATCGACGTCGGTGACCCCGACGGCGACGGCGTCGACGAGATCTTCGGCATCGACCCCGGTGGCACCTTTGCCGACGCCCAGCTGCTCGCGTACACGGCGATGGGCGGAACCCTCGGCCAGCTGAACAGCCAGGTCCTCGACGATGCTTCGATCGACTTGTCGTTCGGTGACCTCGACCTCGACGAAAAGGACGAGCTGCTCGTGCTGCGCGAGGGCGGCACCATCGAGCTGCTCCGCGGCTCAGAAGGGTCGATGCAGCTCAACACCCAGCTCACGCAGCTGCTCGAGCAATCGAACGCACCGACCCGAATCGCGTCGGTGGACTTCGACGGCGACTCGCCCCGCTCACATCTGATGACGGCCGAGCCTCAGCTGATTCCCGGCCAAGTCGTCCCGCTCGCGCTCGGTCTGTTCCCGCCCTACGAAGCGGAGTTCAGCGATGGTGAGGCCTCGGTCTCGATCGGTCGCTTCGAGTCCACCTCCGAGAGCTTCTCCGACTCCGTGTCGCTGGACATGGGCATCGACCTCGGCGTCAGCGTCGGGCTGTTCGACATCGCCAAGGTCGGCCTCGGCGCATCGATTCGCCGAAGCGTCAACTTCACCGAATCGCAGAGCTTCAAGAAGAGCATCGGTACGCGCTTCTCTGCTCGACCCGAGTCCTACTTCGAAGGAGAGCCCTATGGCGTCGTCGTGCTCACCTGTGGGTGTTTCCACGCCTACTACTACGAGGTCGAGGATCCCGGCTCGAAGCTTGGCGAGGGCGGCGACGGCGAGCAGTTCGTGTTCATGGTCCCCGTCGGCGGCACCGAGATGCTGTGGTCGACGCGCCGCTACAACGCGATGGCGCAGGCGGTCGGCGACCTCCCGATCATGGAGATCCCCTACCAGGTCGGAAACCCCAGCTCCTACCCACCGGGGCCCGAGCGCCTCGACGGCGCGCCCATTCCCGAAGAAGACTTCGTGTTCACCGAGCTGCCCAGCGTGCTCGTCTCCGACGCAGGCAGCTCCGGCTTCCGCCTCAGCGTTGGAGAAAACACCACCAACAGCGTCTCGATGTCGACCAGCCTTGGGTTCAACACCGACGTGTCGGGCGAGATCCCGTTCGTGGGAGGCGTTCGGTTCGGGGCCAGCCTCGGCGTCGGATGGGGCGAGGGCTATAGCCTGTCGGTGGGCGAAGGTGCGTTCTTCGGCGGCAGCCTACCGCCGCTACCGGACGACCCCGCCACGCCGGACGACGAGTACCTTCAGTTCGCGTACACGACCGTCCCGTTCGTGTACCGTGAGCACTACACGGACGCCGACGGCAACGACGCGGCGTACTACGTCGTGAGCTTCGCGGTGGCCCAAGAGTAAGACGCATGCCCCTTCTCGGCCCCACGGTCCAGCGCTGGCTTCGAGCGGCTGGCTGCCTCGCCGCGCTCGGCAGCAACGGCTGCGTCGAATTTCTAGAGCCCGGGGAGCTCGGCCAGTTCCGATATCTCGGCGACTACGTAGCCGACGAGGGCTTCTTATTCTCGCGACCCATCGCCGACCGCAACGGCTCGGTCTACGCAATCATGGGTTCGCGGGAGTTCGCCCAGACTGAGGCCACGGTGGGCTATCCCGCGGGCGGAGGCTGGCGGGGACGCTGCAGCATTCATCAGAACGTCGACCGAGGCTTGCACGGCTGGCTCGATACGAGCGTGAGCCGGGGCTGGTACTGGTCTGGAGACGCCCTGGTCGAGGTCGACGGCATCACCTCGAACTGTCGGCAGCTGCTCGCGCGCGACCCCAACTCGCAGGCCCAACTCGCCTTCAAGGCCGTGGTCCCGCACGTGAAGTGGACGCCGGCACGCCGCACCCTCGTCGCCCTGGTCCAAAGCCCCAGCGACCCGGTGCCGTTCCAGGTCGTGGTCGACCTCGACATTCGCCGGTACACCACCTTCGAGGAGTTCGTCCCCCGCAACGCGGAAAACGTGATCTCGCTGGGCACTGGCGCCGAGGAGGCCACGGAGGCCGGCTTCGTGGTGGTCAAGTACGAGATCACCAACGACGACGCGGCCGAGCCCACCATTCGCGTAGAGGGTCGCTTCATGAGCGCTGCGGCCGAGGTCACCGACATCGTCAACATCACCGGCATCGACGATGCGGAGCAGGACGCCATGACCGGCTTCTTGCAGATCGGCGACAACGGGTGGGCAGCGGGCGTGCTGGAGGATGGCCGCGTGCTGACGTTCAATCGAGACAGCGCACGCGTCATCGACGACACGGGCGCGCTGGAGCCGGTCGGCGTCCACCTGTGGCAGGGCACGGCCTACGTCGTGGGCGTGGCAAACGGTCGACCGAGCATTGCCGAGATCACCGACAACGGCGCCGTCGGAGGCCCCATCGTGTGGGCCGCGAGTGAACGACTGGCGAACGCACTCAACACCAACCTCGTGGTGCAGGACGACCGATTCACCCCCATCCGTACACTCACCTGGAACAGCCCGGAGGCTGCCGCCGGCAGCTTTCCCCTCGTCGCCCCGAACGCTCCGTGGCCGTACGCCACCGATACATCGCTGCTGATGATCGCGGGCCCCTCCTTCTCTTCTGGCGGAACCCGCTTCGTGTCGCTCGCGACCGGCCCCGTCGGGCTTTCGTACCCATGAGTCATCGCTTCGCATCGATTGCGCTCGGCGGCATCCTGCTCGTCGGCTCCGCATCCGCGGCCGCCGCCGCGCCGCCGGCCCCCGACGTGCCCGCGTCGCCAAGGCCTGAGGACGACGAACCCGAACCCGAAACCGAAACCGAGCCCGAAACCGAGCCCGAAACCGAGCAAGAGCCCGAACCGGAGCCCGTCCCCGCCCCCGCCGTCTCGGCGGCGCCCACCGAAGCCATCGAAGAGCCCGACGACGACGACGACGACGAGCCAGCCTTCAAGAAGAAGCACCTCACGATCGAGGGCTATCTGCAGCCGCAGTACACCTACCGCATACGTCGGGGCTCGCGACCCCGGGACGCGCGGGAGTTCGGTGCCCAACAGACCCGCGCTGGCCTGATCTTCAAGGGAGAGGTCGTGCCGCGGTGGACCTACCGTACGCACTTCGTGATCGGCTCGGCGATCACCCGAGTGGTTACGGGGGTCGACGATGTCGACTACGAAGGTGACGGCGTCTCCGACGGGCTGGTCGTGGACCGCCGTTTCGTGCCGGGCATCGACCTGGAGCAGCTTTGGGTCAACTACCGACCTGTCGAGCTCAAGAGCGACGACGACAAGGAGCTCGTCGCGCTCGACTTCCGCCTTGGACAGATGCGGGTACCGTTCTCCAAGCAGAACAAGACGCAGAACAACTCGCTTCTCTTCCCGCGCCGCAACCAGGCTGTCACCAGCTTCATCAATCGAAGCGACCTTGGCGGCTCGGCGGCGCTCAACTTTCTCGATGAGCGCATCTCGCTCGGCGGCGGGGTATTCAACGGGACCGGACTTGCCGTCAGCGAGGACAACCGACGCGGGCCGCTTTGGGCGGCGAGAGCAGAGTTCGCGCCGCTGGGCAAGGTCGGCAACGACGAGTCCGACCTCGAGCGCCACAAGACGCCGGTCTTCGCGCTCGGGGGCGGCATGCTCTGGTCGCCGTATCGCCTGTATGACAACGCGGGGAACGACACGCTCACCCGTGCGCGCGACCTGCTGCTCGGCGCCTCGGCCAAGCTCATGTTCTACGGACTGTCCCTGCAAGGGGAGTTCATCCGCCGCCAAGTCACCGACAACCTCTCCGATCGACCGTTCCTCAGTACCGGTGCCTACGTCCAAGCAGCGTACGTCATCCCGGTCAAGAACAAGCTCTACATCAGCCCTGCAGGCAACTTCGGGTGGACGCAGAGCGAGCAGGGCGTTGCGCCCCTGGACCGCTACTACACGACCGACGGGATTGCACTCTACATCCCGAACGAACACCGCCTCGACGCTGTCCGCATCTCGTTGCTCTACCAGGGCGAGTGGCTCGTCGACGAAGGCGCGAGCGCCCAAGGCGGTACGGTCCAGGTCCAGGTCAAGTTCTAGCTCGCGCCTACTCGCAAGCGGCGGCGACCGAGAACGAAAGGGCCGGAGACGTATCGACGATGAGCGGCATGCCGCAGGCATCGTGGAACGCCGACGCATACGCTTCGGCGTCCGTCATGTCGCCGACCGCATCGAGGCCCGGCAACACGACTGCATACTCAGTCCCCGGCTGCAGCACGGCGCCGTGCACAGCTTCGTCGACGCGAAAGGACACCGTCGAGGGGCCGCCATCGCTCCCCACCACGAGGCAAGGAATGCCTCCATCCGGCTCCGAGCTGCAATCTCGACCACCGGCGACGCGCGACCCATCGGGTCCGCCTTCGCGAAGCTCGAGCTTGTTCAGGTTCATCGGGCCGATGTCGTAGCGGTTGGTCAACTCGATGGAGAACGTGCTGCATGAACGAGCGGCGTCCCCATCGGCAACCTGGAGACCGCTGGGCAACACCCGGAACTGCGAAGTTTCGATCACGAACCGAGCCTGTCCGTCCACGACGTCTCCCGTCTCGGAGCGCAGATGCTGTGGCTCATCTGAGGCTGCAAGCACGAGTTCGTACGTAGACCCAGAGCATAGGGCGAGGTCATGGTCCTCGAGCAGCTCGGCCGTGGTTCTTGTGTTCGCAATCCACCCGTTCGCAGCCGAGCGACGGTCGATGAATCTTGCGGTGGTGTTCTCCGCACACGCTTCGGTCAGTGCCCGACCGAGGTCACCGTGGTTCGCAAGTCCAACGTGGACCGTCTGCGCATCGTCATCCCATCCCAGGCCACCCCGCGCGGTGACGCTGGACACCGCATACGCATCCGTTGGCACCGAGCCAGACCCCAGCGGAGCTTCACACCACGTCTGCACCACGTCGGTACACGCCTCGCCTTGCCCGTCGACACACGCACAAGAAGCCGCTGGCGCCAACTCGGTATCACGGTCGTAGCGAACGTTCCGCGCCACGCCGGAGAGCTCGAACGGCTCGCATCCAGCTTCGCCGCCGAATGCGGGGTCGCAGCACTCCGCTTCATCGAGGATTCCATCGAAGTTCGAGTCGCAGCTCGACAGGCGCTCCCCGTCGGTGCGAGTCCAACACGCACCCGCACTACGTGCGTCGAAGCGCCGGTCGACGCAGTAGGTCCCGCCCGACTCGACGGCTTCGCACGCACCGAACCACTCGGCCTGACACGTTCGCTCGACGCAGGCCTCGCCCGCGCTACATCGAGCGCCGCTGGGCAAGGTGCCGTAACACCGCTGCGAAGCGCTGCAGTCCCCATCGGACTCGCAGGCGGGACCACTCGCGGTGTATTCGGAGGGACGCTCGTTCGGATGCGTCTCCCGCAGCTTGTCTGGCAGTGGAACCGCCCAAGCCTGCTCGGTCCCCTCCCATGCGTACACGTAGGGTCGGGCTTCTCCTCGCTCGACCTCGAGCTGGAGGTCACCACACGCGGTGAGCACGTCGGCTGTGGGGTCACACGCGATCGCCGTCCCCCCCGACACGGTTCGTCGGTCGCCGTTTTCATCGACTCCGTAGCGCGCCACCTTCGGGCCCATCGCCAGGTCGCACGCGGAGCACGTGGTCTCGGGTCCGTCCTCATTCGAACTTGCGCTCCATCCCGTCGACGACGTCGTGCGGCCCCGGGTTGGGGCGAACACCATGTCCGGACGCATCCGAAGCGGCCGCGTGACGCCCCCCTCTGTCCACGTGGCCGAGCCCGCCGCCTCGAGGGCGCGCTG
>CAYSPB010000182.1:0-14386 GCA_964432695.1 uncultured Nannocystaceae bacterium | reverse complement strand
TCCCGATTCCATGCCCCATCCCGCTACCGTGAGCGTGTGGCAGCAGGCGCGCTAAGCTCTGCGTCGGATGATCTGGTTCGACCGACGGTTTGCGCGCATGCGCATGCGCCTCGCGGCTGGACTGGAGCGGTCCTCGGACGTGCATGGCGCGCCCGAGCCTCGCGGTCGGACGGCGTGGCTCGAGAACGCCAGGTCGGTTGAAGACCTTTGGAACGGGGTGCGTTCGCCGATTTGGGCGGTGCACCTCGCCTATCACATCGGTCGGCCGACGCGGGTGATCATGAACGCGGGCACGACCATCGTCAGCGCCGCGCTCGATGGCTACATCGACGACCTGCCGCGCATGGTCGACTACGGCTCGCTCGTTCCGGAGGAGCGGATGCTCGACAGCTACTTCGACTGGACCGACCAGCCCGTCGAAGATCTCGCCGAGGGGCAGGCCCGCTACGAGAAGGCGGCGGTCGAGCAGATTTCACAGATCCAGGCGCGCTCGGCTCGGCAAGGACCAGCGTCGCCGTACCGTGAGTCGTCTCAATGGCCCGACGATGCCGCACCGCGTTTGCACATGCTCGTTGCCGCCAGTCACTGGTTTGCCGCTGCCCACCACGCCAGCGACCTGCGCCCGCGCAAAGCACCGATGTGCGAGTCCATGGCCGTCTCGCTCGCGCACGCGCTGGCGGCTCGTCCTTCGCGCTACGACGAGCTGCTTCATCGGCTCGTCCGCTCGTTTCGTGGCTAGCTCGTCAGGGCGAGACGCCGCCGCACACCATCGAGTCCCAGCGGCGCTGTGCGGCCCGGCGACATCGTCCGCATCGAGTGACCGCTCGACCTCCTCGAGCCCCATACGGGCTCGTTCCAGTACGCCGACCGCCTCTCGGCGGGCATCGATCCGCGTGGCGTGGGCTTGTGCAGGACGTCCTCGCGGCCTTCGTCACGAGGGGATCACAGCGCGCAGGCGATCGCCACGGCGCCCGAGGCGGCTCCGATCAGTAGACCCGCCCACGACGCGATGTGCTGCCGCCGGTGACGCGCTTCTGCGGTGGGATCTTCGGCTCGTTCGGCGGCCCAGCGCGGCGCGAGGATGCGGGGAACCCAGACGCGGTAGATGAGGCCGAGACTGCCGATCAAGACCGCGAACCAGCTCCAAACCCATCGGGGTTCGCGGGGGATGAAGAACATCGCGAGCGAGAGCCCGAGGACCAGCGTGGTTGCGACCCATCCCGTTCGACGCAGCGCGACGCGCTCCTCTTCGTCTCGTGCACCTTCGAGGGTCTTGCGGGTCCCGAACACGACCCCCGTCACGCCCAACACAGGGCCGAGCACGACGCCGGCGAAGGCCGTCTTCGCCGTCGCTACGCCGGCTTTACCCAACACCGACGCGGATGCAACCGAGGGTCCACCCACCGAGAGTGCGCCGGTCACCGCAACCGTGAGTGCAGCCGTGGGGGCGGTATCGCGAACGACATCGGCGAATCGTGCCGCGACGTCCTCGCGAATGCGCGCGCGGGCTCGCGAGAGCCGCTTCTTCACGGCGACATCCGAGAGGTCCAGCAGGCGCGCGACCTGCCGGACCGAGCGGCCCTCCCGATAGAACAGCAGGATCACCTCGCGGCTGTCATCGGGTAGAGCATCGAGGACTTCGGCCAACACTTCATCCCGCTCGCGCGCGAGCGCGGCGGCTTCGAGGTCGGACTCCGAGTGCGGCTCCGCGTGGAGGGCTTCGGTTCGTCGTCGGCGGAGGCGGTCCGTGGCGCGGTTGCGCGTGACCTGCCGAAGCCACGGCCCCAGACTCGCGGGGTTGCGGAGCGAAGAAAGCTGCTGCCAGGCGGCGAGAAACACCTCTTGCGCCACATCCTCACTCGCAGCGACGTCTCGCACGATCGACAGCGCGATCGAGCAGACCATCGAGCGGTGGTCGTCGACGAGCCGCGCGAAGCCGATCGGGTCACCGACAGGAAGGGCTGCACTCACTGGACGACTCCGAGAAACCGGTCGACGTGCTGCAGGAAGGCCTCGGGCGCGTCGAGCATCACGAAGTGCAGCGTATCGGGGACCATGACCAGCTCGTGCTTGGGGATCGACGCGACCTGGGCACGATAGCGTTCGGTCCGGAACTCGACCTCTCGAGGTGCACCCGCGCCCGCGCCGAGGATGAGCATGGGCGTCTGAATGTCGGCGACACGATCCCGAAGATCGGTGAGCAGCAGCTCTTCGAGGGCTTGCCCAACGGCGGCCGGGTCGGATTGACCGCTGACCGCGGCCACGCGCGCCACCTCTTCGTCGTTCTTGATCTGCCCGCGGAGCGTCTGCTCGGTCTGTGCCGCAAACGAGGCCTGCGAGAGGTTCTCGAACTGCACACGCGTACCCTTGGCGAAGCTCTCGACCACGTTGCGCGGCTGGTCGAGCATCAACCACCCCAACGCAGGGACCCCGTCGACGGCGACTGCCCCAGCGAGGAGGGAAGGCTCGGTCGAGGCGAGCCAGTAGGTCATGAAGCCGCCGAGGCTGTGTCCGATCACCACCGGGCGGTCGAGTGGCTCCAGATACGCGACCAGTTCGTCGCGAACCGCGGGAAGAAAAGGACCGTCGAGCGCGGGGCGGCCCGCAAAGCCCGACAGCGTCAGAACGTGGACTCGGTGGGAGTCCCGAAGGTGAGTGACGGTCGCGTCCCACACGTGTCCGCCACAGCTGAGGCCGGGGATGAGGACCACGTCGGGGCCCTCACCGTGAACCTCCACGGCAAAGGCGGGCGGCTGCTCCTGCGCATCGGCGGCCGCTGGCGCCGGTTCGGGGAGCGCCGTGGGCTCGACGGTAGGGGAGGGCGTGGCGGCGCAGGCGGCGAGAAGCAGCGGTGCGAACGAGCAGAGGCGGTGCATGCCCCCTCGTCGTGTGTCGCGGAGAAAGGTGACCGAAAAAGTTCAGCCCTCCGCTTTGGGCGGAATGATCGCAACGGGCGTGGGTGCGGTGGCCGAGAGGCCCCGGCCGACCGAGGTCAGGAAGAACCGCTCGATCTTCGAGAGCCGGCGGGAGCCAGCCACGATCAAGCAGGCGTCGCGCTCTTCGGCGAAGCGCTCGACGTTGCTGACGACTTCGCCGAGCAGCGCGACCTGCTCGTCGGGCTGGAAGCCCGTCTCTTCGATCCAGGCGTTGAGCTCGGATTCGGTCTCTTCGCGCCGGGTGCTGGTGATCTTCTCTTTGGAGTCGTCGCGAAAGTAGTGCCCGACCTGTTCATCGGGCGTGCGGCGCACGGTGGTGACGATGAGCTTGCGCCCGGTTCGCTTGGCGACGTCGGCAGCGAACTCGAGGGCGGTCTCGCATTCCTCGGTCATGTTCGAGCACATCACCACGGGCCCCTTGCCGACCTTGTCGGCATTGAGTCCGGGGGGGCAGGTGATGACGGGCGAGTTGAGCTCTCGGAGCGTTCGGCGGGCAACGCGGCCGAGGCGACGCAGACTGCGGCGGCTCTCGCTGGCGAAGCGGTTGATCACCACCACCTGGGCGCCGAGTTCTTCACGGACGATCTCGAGACGGCCCTCCGCCGTGCCGCCCTCGACGAGGATCGGATCCGCGAGGTGTCCCTCGAGGTCGTGGTGAGAAATTTCCTCGTTCATGGCCACGCGGGCCGCGTCCTTGACTTCGGCGAGGTGGTGATGCTGTAGGACGGCCTGCAGGTGGTCCGCGACGAGCACGTGGCATGGCACGACCTTGTCTTCCTTCACGGCGGAGGCCAGCCACGTCGCGAATGCGAGGGCGCCTTCGGCCTCCGGTCGAAGGTCCAAACCAACCAGCCAGGTCATCGCATTCATCGTCATGGGGCTTCCCTCGCGCGGCGCCGCTTTTGGCACACAACGCCTGGAGCTTACAAGCCCCTCTGGGATGCGGCACGTCGATGGGCTCGTCATCGCGCGCCTGTCCACCCCAGCGCCCGATCCGTCAACGCGTCGGTCACTCGACCGGGGGCAGAAGTGACCACGGGTCGTCCGTACCGAACGCGTTCAGCGTGGTCGGTCCGAGATCGGGACGTTGCAGGCTGACATCGACGCCGGGCAGGGATTCCACACACGCCGTGTCGGGCGGTGCGGTCGGATCGCTCATGAAGCCCAGCATGAGGCTGCGCGCGCACGAATCGCCCATGAGGGACTTTCCGCCGGTGCCCGTGAGCGTGATGCCGTGGCGTGCGTCTGCGAACTCGACGAGCGGTTGGCCATGCTGGGCCGCGACCCGTTCGGCCCACGGGAACACCGTCTGCAGGTCGTAACTGGCATTGAGGACCAGTATGGGGGACTGGGAGACGAAGTTGCGGTTGAGCTCCACGGCGGGCAGCGTGCCCCAGCCCCGCTGAACGGCAGCGACGAGGCTGCCGAATCCGAGGGAGGCGACGTGTCGCTCCGCATCCAGCTCAGCCTCGGCGGGCGTCGCATCGGGAGCGAGCATGGATGTCGCGATGACGGCCGCCTGGAGTGGCTCGGAGAAGAGAATGGCGGGGTTTGGCGGCATGCCGTCGAGCCGGGGAGAGCGTTCGGCCGGTTGCACGCCGGCGGCCTTGGCCTGCGCGAACAGGGCATTCATGGCGGTATCGGCCGTTTGCGTCAGTTCCGGATCGCAGCGGGTGAGCAGTGCAGCCAGCAGCGGCACGTAGTTGCGCGCCGTTTGCAGGTTGATCAAGAAGGCAAAGAAGAAGCGGTAGTCGGTCTCTTCCCAGAGGCCGGTGTCGTTTCCCCCGCAGTCGCCGTCGTCAATGGTTGTGAGCAAGGCCTCGGCAAAGGCCTCGCCGCTGTCGAACCCGACGGCGGGCCCGCAGGTCGGATCGTCGACGCACGTCTGCAACAGCTGCGTTGCGATGTCCTGCGTGAGGTACTCCTGCATCGCCAGGTCGGCGTTCGTCGGGACCGCGCTGTCGAGAATGAGCGAGCTTGCAACGCCCGGGAACTCACCTTCGAAGAACTGAGCCCAATAGGTGCCGTACGACACACCATAGACGACCACCGGTTCGTCGTCCGACGCCCGCTCGCGTTCGACGAACGCGTGAACGTCGTGCGCGGCCCAGCGGGTGTTGAAGTGGCGCAGCCCTTCGCCCCACTCGTCTTCCAGCGATTGGCGGCAGCCGGTGCCTAGGGCACTCGCGTTCGAGCACGTGAGCCTCGGGGCGTAGGAGCCCCGATGCGGCGTGATCACGATGTCCCAACCCGCGGCGGTGATCTCATCGACCCATCCTTCGTCGAGCGCGTACCCCAGACCGGAGCCGCCGGGTCCTCCGGCGAGGGCCCAGAAGGTTCCGACCCGTTCGGGTGTGTCGGCGCGGATGCGCAGCGCGGTGGCGGGGAGCATCTCACCGTCGGGAGTGTCCCAGTCTAGAGGAACGTCGATGGTTGCGCACTCGAGTTCGGGCCCGAGTCGGCGAAGGTCGTAGCCGTCGGGCGCGATGCACTTCGTCTGCCACGCGATCGGTTGATCGGGTCCGACCGTGCCGGTGCTGGAGGAGCCTGTTTCCGCGCTGGTCGCGTCCGGTCCTTCGGTGGTCGTCGAAGAAGACGACGAGGCGGAGGCGGTCGAACCCGTGTTGCCCAGGGTGTCCTCGCCGGTCACCCCTTCGCCCACGCTGGTGCCGGAGCCGCTCCCACCGCCGGCGGACGACGCGTCGTCACCACATGCTGCGGGGAGAAGCAGGGCGAGGCTTAGCAGCCTGTAGCGCAACGCGTCACGATCTCTCGCCCGGCTTCTTCGCTCCTGGCAGTGTCGCCAAAGCCTGTAGTACACCCGGTACGGTGGCGCTTCGGCTCCCACCCAGGAGGGAACGATCATTCGCGATACGCCGCGCCGGGTTGCACCACACGCTGAGAGGGGTCGACGCGGAGAACTCGTCACATTTGTTAGGTATGGTGGCCTCGTCCGCGATCCTTCGGCCCGGCCGCGAAGTTTGTTTCAAAGTTCCGAGGCCGGACCACACTCAGACGGACCCGATGGTCTCGCTCGATTCGTGAATGCAAGGATCACTCGAGCGGAGGCAACAGTGACCACGGGTCGTCGGTACCAAACGCCTGCATGGTGATGGGCGCGAGGTCGAGCCGCTGCAGGCCTGGGTCGATCTCGGGCAACGACTCGACACAGCTCGTGTCGGGCGTGGCGGTCGGTTCGTTCATGAAGCCCAGCATGAGGCTGCGCGCGCACGAGTCACCCGTGAGGGACTTACCGCCGGTACCCGACAGGGTGACGCCATGACGTGCGTCCCCAAACTCGACGAGAGGCTGGTCGTGCTGGGCGGCGACCTGTTCGGCCCAAGGGAACACCGTCTGTAGATCGTAGCTGGCGTTGAGCACCAGCATCGGAGTCTGTGAGACGAAGTCGCGGTCGAACTCGATCGGCGGCAGGCTTCCCCAGCCCTCCTGAATCTCGGTCATGAGCGTACCGAACGTGAGCGAGGCGATGTGCCGCTCCGCGTCGAGTTCGGCTTGGGCGGGTGTGGCGTCGGCAGCGAGCATCGTCGTGGCGATGACGGCCGATTGGAGCGGTCCCGAGAACATGATCTGGAAGTCCGGTGGCGTTCCGTCGAGCAGCGGGGACCGATCGCCGGGTCGCGCTGCGGCGGTACCCAGCGCGAACAGAGAGTTCATCGCAGTATCCGCGATCGCGGTCAACTCCGGCTCACAGCGGCTGAGGAGCCCGGCCAGCAACGGCACGTAGTTGCGCGTGGTCTGAAGGTTGATCAACTGGCCGAAGAGCAGCCGGTAGTCGGTTTCTTCCCACAAGCCGGTATCACTGCCTCCGCAGTCGCCGTCATCGATCGCGGCGAGCACGGCATCGGCGAATGCCTCGCCGCTTTCAAACCCAACGGCAGGGCCGCACGTCGGGTCGTCGACGCACGTTTGCAGCAGCTGCGTCGCGATGTCCTGCACGAGGTATTCCTCCAAGGCGAGGTCGGCATCCGTCGGTACGGCGCTGTCGAGAATGATCGAACTCGCCACGCCCGGGAATTCGCCTTCGAAGAACTGCGCCCAATAGGTCCCGTACGAAACGCCGTAGACGACGACGGGCTCATCCTCGACTGCCCGTTCGCGCTCGATGAAGGCGTGCACGTCGTGTGCAGCCCAGCGGGTGTTGAAGTGGCGCAGTCCATCGCCCCAGGTTTCCTCCAGCGACTCCCGGCACGCGGCACTGCGCGGGTCGAGCGCGATGCACTCGAGTCGGGGAGAGAACGTGCCGCGGTGTGGGGTGATGATGATGTCCCAACCAGCAGCAGTGATCTCGTCCACCCAACCATCGTCGAGTGCATAGCCGAGGCCCGAACCGCCGGGACCGCCATCGAGCGCCCAGAACGTGCCGACGCGTTCGGGCGTGTCCGCAGGGATCCGCAACGCCGCCACCACGATCAGGTCGCCGTCGGGCGTGTCCCAGTCTAGGGGCACCTCGATGGCGACGCATTCGATGTCTGGGTCGAGTCGCTGGAGGTCGTATCCGCCCGGCGCGGCGCAGTCGGTTTGCCAAGGAAGGGGCTCGATGGGCTCGACCGTGCCGGTGCTGGACGAACTTTCACCGGCGGCCGTCGTCATCGGTCCGTCTGTCGTGGTGGAGGACGTCGAGGGATCTGGATCGACCGTCGCGTCGTCTCCGGTCACGCCTGAATCGACGCCCGTGCTCGATGTGTCGTCGGCGGTTGCCGAAGACACGTCGTCGCTGCAGGCGGCGAGGAGGAGCAGAGCAGCAGAGGCGGCGGTTCGGCAGCGGTGCATCACGGTCTAGGGACACCACCGGTGCGTTGATTTCATTCATGGACGCACCCTGAGGTAGGTCACGTCACAAAAATGTCCTAGGTCGAAACCGAATCGGACACTGTGTTTGACCTTCAGGATCGCGGCTCTCAGTGTCGAAATCGTTGTCGTTTCTTCGGTCCGCCCGGTGCCTCTGAAATTCGACCTCGCGGTTTGCGCGCATCGGCAAGCGGCCACGAAGAATTTTATCGCTTGCCTTAGAACGTCGAACTGCGTACTCCAAACGACGTTATTGGGTGATGCAGGTAACAGGAAACGCACTGACGGTTGATGATGGAAACCCGGATGGAAAGCATGCTTCCTTACTGAATCACCGCTATCGCGTGATCCGCGAGATCGGTGGGGGCGGCATGAGCATCACCCTCCTCGCGCGCGATACCGCGATTGATCGCACGGTCGTACTTAAAACAGGATTTTCTAACAAAACTGACTTTGACGTCGTGGCCCAACAGGCACGCTTCGAACGCGAGGCCGCCGCCCTCGAGCGGCTGAAGCACCCCAATGTCGTCGAGCTGCTCGACCGCTTCACGCTGAGTGACGGGCGTCCGGTGCTCGTGCTCGAGCATGTGAACGGCGCCACGCTTCAGCAGTGCATCGATGCCGACGGCCTCGTGCCGTGCAGCGAGTTCATCCCGATCGCTTCGCAGATCCTCAAGGCGCTGCAGCACATCCACGCCAAGGGAAGCGTGCTGCGGGACATCAAGCCGTCCAACGTCATGCTCTGCGCCAAGCAGCGCCATGTCGACGTCGTCAAGATCATCGACTTTGGACTCACGCGACTCTTCACCGGCGAAGACAAGATCACCCTCGATGGTGGCGTCGGCACGCCCGGCTTCATTCCGTCGGAGGAGATTCGGGGGGAAACGGTTACGGCGCTCGGCGACATCTACTCGCTCGGGGCACTGTTCTACTACGCGCTAAGTGGCGTCTTGCCGTTCGAGGGAAAAGCCGCTGCGGAGGTGCTCTACAAGCAGGCGCACGAACGGCCGAGGTCCCTCGCTTCGGTTCTTCCCAAGAACGCAGGCGTTCCCGACGGCGTCGTTCGGATGGTCGACGATTGTCTGAGCCCCAACCCCCAAGAGCGGCCCGCGAGCGCGGTGACGATGATGGAGCTGCTCATCGATGCGCTTCCGGCTCGCTACTTCAAGCTTCGCAAGCGCGAGGTGCCCGGACCCGTTCCGCCGGCGAGTGCCGCGATGGAATCGGATACCGTCGAGTTGATCCCAATCCGTTCGTCGGCCGAAGAAACACCGCCTTCCGAGGCCGTGCCACCTTTCGCGGAGCCGGAGCTCGATGGCCGCAATCGGCGGACAGGGCTCGTTTTGCTCGGACTCGGTGCTGCCGCCATCGCGGTCGCTGTGGGGGGGGGTCGCGATGCAAGGAGACGGGGAGTACGTCCCGGCTTCGGGTGGCAACGCACGCATGGCGACGGTCGGTCTGCCCGCCGGCGCAGCCCCTAGTCCTCCTGAAGGGCCGGCCGGTGTGCATCCGGACGCCGCCGACCCGGCGCCGTCAATCGAGATGCCTAGGAGAAGCGGACTCGAAGGTGCAGTCACTTCCGAGCGGAGTGCCCTCACGATTCGCAGCACGCCGGTTGAGGCTGAGGTGTTCGTCGACGGTGAGAGCGTGGGCACGACACCGCTCGACCTCGACGTTTCGGCAGGCGAGCACGTCATTCGAGCGCATCGCGATGGTTATGCGGACTGGTCGACACGTTTGACCACGATGGCGGGCGAGACCGAGGAGTTCGACGTCGTTCTTTCTCAGCAAGTCGCTGGTGGCTCGGCGGTGGGCGGCAAGCACCGCCGCAAGCACCGGCGGCAGGGCGGGCATCCGGACGCCGTGACCGTCTCCAAACCTCTCGACGATGGCGAGACGCCCTCCCGCGCGGAGAGCACGATCCCTCCGAAGCAACCGTCCGACGACCATCCCCATGCAGACGCATCGACGAAGCGATTCGAGAAGCTCGGGAAAGACCGCGGACTCAAGACCATGGGCGGCCGCGCCCTGAAGTGATGCTCGTATGAAACGGCGAATCCAACGTTCAGAGAATGGTACGCGCTCGTGTGTAGTCGCGACCGTCGTGGGTGCCTTGGCACTTGCGCCCCTGACTCCCGTGCAGGCGGCTCCGCCTTCCACAACCAGCGGCTCGGGCGACACGAGCGCGCGCTCATCAACGGACAAATCCGCCCCCGCAGAAAAGAAGAACGCTGAAGGCCGAGCGCTCTACGACGAGCAGAAGTTCGCCGAAGCGGCCGCCGCATTCGCGGCAGCATACGAACTCTCCGGCGATGCCAACCTGCTCTACAACATCTCGGTTTGCTTCGACCGCGCCGGAGCGCTCGAGGACGCCCTCGACTACCTGCAGCGCTACATCGACGAAGCGCCCGAGGAAGAACTCGCTGACCTAGAGCGTGACCGCACGGTCCTCGAGGAGCGAATCGCGGCTCGGAAGGCTTCCGCCGCACCCAAGGCCGAGACCGATGCAGGCGCGGTCGCGGTTCAGCCTGTCGGAGGCGCCGAGCAAGCTGACGAGAAGCCCGTGCCCAAGCGCGTGGTGACGCCCGCGGCGGGTATCGCCCTTGGCGTTGGCGCGGTCAGCCTCCTCGTCGGCGCTGGATTGGGCTTCGCCTCGCGAAGCGCCGCAAGCGAGGTGGAACGTGAATGTGCAGGAGACCCTGCGATCTGTCGACCCGGCGGACAGGGCGCGCAGCAGCGGGCCGAGCGGAACGCGTTGGGTGCCGACGTGTCCTTCGGCATCGCCGCGGCTGGTCTGCTCACCGGCGTGGTCATCATTGCGGTCAACGCCGCCCGGCGCCGAAAGGCCAAACAGCGCGGTCTCGCCATTTCTCCTACGCGCGCCGGAGTCTTGGTTTCGGGACGCTTCTAGCTTGAAAGGACAAAAACGATGCGCATACATCAAACGCTATCGCCCCTCGTCGGGTTCCTCGGGTTCATCAGCGCGTGCTCGCTCAGCGTTCCCGAAGCGACTCCGTGCGAGAACAACGAGGAGTGTTCCGAGCGATTCGGGCTCACGGCGGTCTGTACTGACGGTGGGTTTTGCGAGGAGGCGTCGGTTCCCCGGCGATGCGAAGGAACGTATCCACCCGACCTCTACGAGAACGAGGACTATCGCGGAGGTCTCATCCTCGGCGCGCTCGGGGACGAGAGCCTGCAGAGCGAGCGAGGGCGTCTACAGGCCGTCGAGCTCGCTGTACGGCTGTCGGACCAGCAGGGGGGCCTCGATGGTCGACCGGTTGGCGTGATCTTTTGCAATACCGAGGCAGACTTCGAAGGCGATGATCTTCAGCCTGTCGAGGCCTCGCTCGAGGCCGCGCAGTTTCTCACCGGTCGTCTTCAGCTTCCCGCGGTGATCGGTCCCTCGTCGTCCACCGACGCCGAGGTGACCTACTACTCGGTCATTCGCCCGAGGTCGGCGATGCTGATGTCACCGGCGGCCACGAGTCAAAGCCTCACCGGGCTCGATCCGCTCCCCGCCAGCGATGCCGCTCCTGGGCTCTTCTGGCGCACCGCGCCGCCGAACCTCGCCATCGGCAATGCGATTGCCGCCGACCTTCTCGCCCGTGGCGTGACGTCGATCGAAATCGTCGGCGTCGCTGGCTACGGTCAGTCGCTCGGCAACACCATCCAGTCGGCGCTGCAGCAGGACGAGACCGTGGAGATCGAAAGCACGCTTCGCCTTTGGCAGCTCGGGGACGCGGCGCGACGCGACCGCGAGATCAGCGAGGCCCTCAGCTCGAGCGCGCAGGAAGTCATCTTCCTCGCCTCCGATGCGCACGACACGGTTTCGTTCGTCGAAGCATTCTCGATTCACCCTGGAAGTGAGGGCAAGCGGGCCTTCTTGTCCGAAACGGCGCTCACCCCAGACTTCCTCAATGCGAACGCGCAGAACAAGTTCGGGGAGATTCCTTCCACCGACCCGAGTGCGCCAACCGACTATCATATTCGGGTCGCACGGTTCCAACGCCCCGAATCCTTGGTGTACGAGAACTTCGCGCAAGCATACACCGCCGTGTTTGGGGAGGACCCCAGCACCATGTCGTTCTCCGCCCATGCGTTCGACGCGACGTGGTTGACCCTGCTGGGCGCGGCATGGGCGGTCCGCGACTCCGCGGACGCAAGGGTTACGGGCCAAGGCATTGCCCGCGGCCTCCGAAAGCTGAGTGACAAGGAACGCGGTCTGAAGTTCGCCCTCGAGCAATCTCAGTGGCGGCCGATCCAAGCTCAGATCGCCGCTGGTGTACCCCTGGACATCGAAGGGGCTTCAGGTCACCTCGACTACGACGGCCAAACCGAAGAGATCACAGCAGAGGCGGAGATCGCAGTCATCGTCCCATCCGGAGTGGGATTCGAGTTCCGGGAAGCCTACCCCGAAAGCGCTGAATGAGGAGACGAATTCCATGGCGTCCCTCGATGAAGAACAGAGACAACGATGAAGAGACGATATTTCTGTCACCTTGCACTCGCTTCCATGCTCGCTGTGACGATTGGCGGTTGCGACAGCGGCGACGAAGAGAGCACCGGGACCCGCGTCATCACGATTGAGGGGTCGACCACGGTCGGACCACTCCTTGAGGACATCATTGCGATGTACGCCGTCGAGAAGGTGAGTTTCGAGGTGGTGCAGAGCGGTAGTGGCGAGGGGGTCGCGGCGGCTGGGGCGAAGGCCGTGGACATTGGCATGGCGTCCCGCGCCCTCAACGCCGAGGAAATCGCCGAGTATCCGGGGCTCGCACCCGTAGCGATCGCACGCGACGCAATCGTGGTGACCGTGCACCCGGACAACCCTCTGGCCGAGATCACCCTCACGGATCTGAGGCGGGTCTGGACTGGCGAGGTGACAAACTGGAGCGAGCTCGGAGGAGCCGACATGCCGATCGTGCTTGCCGGTCGAGACAACCGTTCGGGCACGCGTGACTTCTTCGACGGATTCGTGCTCGAGGACGGAGACTCGCGGGTGGGCGGTGCAATGGACTTCGAGTCGAACGCCGCGTTGCGAGACTTCATCGCCAGTGAGCCGGCGGCCCTGGGCTACCTTGGCTTCGGCTTCATCGACGACGATGTGAAAGGGCTGGCCTTCGACGATGGTGCCGGTGGAGGGGCCGTCACGGCTTCGGTGGAGACCGTGCAAACCCAGCAGTATGGCTTCGTGCGCGGGCTGTTCTTGCTCACGAACTCCGGGTCCGATGACGCGGTCGAGGAGTTTGTCGAGTTCTGTCTCGGCACCGACGCCCAGGCGGCCACACGCGACGCCGGCTTCGTTCCCGTCTACTGACGTGTTCTCCTCCGGCTCGGACGAGCAGCCTCTCGTCCGAGCCGGGGCACGCCGTAGCGATCTCCTCGGGCTTGCCGAAGCGCTGCAGCGGAATCTGAGCCGCCATGCCTTGGGACATCTCGTCGAGGCTCTCCGCGGGCATGCCGGTCTTGGAAAATATCGGCGTCTCGCTCGGGTCGGGCGCAACCGCGTTGACGCGGATGTTGCGAGGTGCGAGCTCGTTCGCGAAGCCGCGGACCAGGTTACGGGCGGCGGCCTTGGTCGCTGCGTAGACGCTGGCCGCCCGCATGCCCATCTCGTTGACAACGGAGGTCTTCACGACGATGGAACCGCCGTCGTTGAGCAGAGGCACCGCGTTCTTCAAGGTGAAGAAAAGGCCGCGCTGGTTGACGTTGGTGATCGAGTCGAAGAACTCCGGCGTGACGTCCGAGACGGGGCTGAAGTATGCGACGCCAGCATTCGCAAAGAGCACGTCGATGGCGCCTTGGTCCTTCTTGATGGCTGCGAAGGCCGACTCGAGTGCGGCAATGTCCGCAACGTCGGTGGTCACGCCCAGCACGTCGTCGCCGAGCTTTCTTCTTGACCGTGAACTCAGGGCGCAGCATCGTCCTATCGATGCACGTGCGGCTTCTCCTCCTTTTCGCAAGTGCCACCGCTGGCTGTGGCCCCCTGGCCTCCCCCCCACGGAAGACCCTCCAAACGAAGACCCCATTACAGAGTTCGCTCAGAGTGTCTGCAGGACCGCGACCCGCTGCGACTGCTTCGAGAGTATGGACGAGCAGGCGTGCGTCGACAGATACGTAGAAAGACTCAGAGGGTCTTTTTCGCTGGTCGATTCATTCGACGCTGGATGTGTCTCTAGGGCGGCCTCGAACTGGGACGAACTGGCGTGTGACCTCAACCCTGGAGTTGATGACTTCTGTGAAGCGGCAGCACCGCTTCAAATCGGGGACGCTTGGACAAACCCCGCCGCCGGAGAACCGGGGCGGGCTTTTTCGTGAGGCGGAGGCCTAGTCGTGCAGCTTCACGTACTCGAAGTCTGCGGGCTTGCCTTCGATGCCCTTGCTCGGGGGCGCGATCCAGTTCGCGAACTTCCCGGGCTCGTAGCACGGCTTCATGATGCTGTGCAGGTAGTCGTTGTCCTCGGGGCGAAGTAGCCACTGGCCCTTGTTCGCCTCGTACTCGTCCTCGGAGATGAGGTTGCCGCCGGGGTCGAAGTGGTGGTCGGTGTAGATGCCCTGGTGGCGGTGGAACCGACGGCTGGGCAGGGTGAGGACGGTGCTGCCGCCCTCTTCGGCGATGAACTTGTTCCATCGCTTGAGCG
>CAYSPB010000181.1:2315-14402 GCA_964432695.1 uncultured Nannocystaceae bacterium | reverse complement strand
CGTTGTCGGGAATCATGAAGCGCGCCAAGGTCGCCGCGTCGGAGCCCACTCCGGAACCCGCGCCCCAGCCCGCGCGAGAGCCCGTCGTGGAGGTTGCCCAGCCCAAAGCGCGCCCCGAGCCCCGCCCGCAGGAGCCTCCCGGCAAGCCGCCGGGCAGTGGTACAAACGCCTCGGCCAAGAAGCCGCGTCGCAAGCCGCCCAAGGCCAACCCTCCAGCGACGCCAGCCGACCCCAGTCCCGCGACGCCGGGCCTGCCTGCCTTCAAAGACGACGTCTATGAAGACTGAACTCCGCTCTTCCTCCCGGACCGCCCTCCTTCGTCCCGTTCGTGCTCTGCTCAGCTTGGTGTGCACCTTCGCGCTCATGTTCGGGACCGCACAGGTTGCCTCGGCCGCGCCGGCGGACGATGGGGACCTGACGGCAGCCGTACAGGAAGCAGTCGCGGCGCGGGAGGCCTCGCCGACGCCTGAAGCGTGGCGTGCCGAGGCTCAGGCCAAAGAGAGGCTCGGAGACTACACGGGAGCTCAGGAGGCGTACCGCGGTGAGCTCGATGCGCTGCCCGAAGACGCCATCGATGCCCGTCGAACCTCCGAGGCCGACTGGGAGCGCGTGCGCGAGCTGTCCCGCGGCAAGGTCGACGACGAGCCGGCCTCCACCCATCGGGCCGAACTCGACAACGCGTGGGCGCCCCCGGTGCCGCGGGAGCAGCTGCAACCCGTGCCGCGACCCAAGGCCGACCCCACGATCGACGATGCGAAGGACGACCGCATCATCACCAAGTGGTACTTCTGGGTCACCGTTGCCGCGATTGCGGCCAGTGCGGGCGCCGTCGCGGGCATCGCCATTCGGGCGGCCCGAGACGAGCGGAGCGACGCGCTGGATGCCTCGGCACTTCAGCCGATGCGGATGCCCACCGGCCCCGGCGTGATTCGTTTCTAGCGGGGGGCATTCGGTGCGCGTGCGGGTCGCAGCGGCGTGTCTCGTCGCCTTGGCGGCGTGTGGCGAGCCGGTGCCGGCACGCACGCCGATCGAGCTGCGGGGCACGGACGCCAGCACATGGCGCTATGCCGATGGTCTCGTGCTTTCGAACGTCGTGGTGCCCGCGGCCCCGGCCGAGCCCGGAGCTGACGTGACGCTTTCGTTCGACGCCTCACGTCGCGGGGCGTTCGAGGTCGCGTGGATGCCTCCGCGGGCAGCCGCACGCGAGGTTGCGCGGGGAGGCCCGGACGCACCACCGACCGAGGTCGTGGAGGACGCTCGAACCCAGCGCGTTCGCGTCGAGGGGCAGGGCACACTCTCGGCCACGCTCCGGGTCCCGGCACCGTGGCATCCCAAGACCGCGGTGGTGGTCGTGCGTCGGACCGATGCGGGAGCCCGACCCGTGATCGCCGGCGCGCGTCGTCGCAACGGTGACGCGGTGCTCGCGGTCATGGACGTGCAGCCGCGGCCGACCTCGGTCACAGCAGTCCGCACCACGTCGGTCACGCTCGATGGACGCCCGGATGAGGCGATGTGGCAGGCGGCCGTACGCAGTCCCATGGTCGGATCCCTCGACGGAGAACCGGTCCGGATGGGCGCGCGACGAGAAGACGAAGCCGATTGGGGACCGACCGAGGTTGCGTTCGCGTGGGATGACGTCGCGCTTTACGTCGCGGGGTGGCTGCCCGACCGAGACATCCGCGGAACGTTGACCGAGCGGGACGCCCCGATCTGGAAGGAAGAGGTCTTCGAGGTCTTCGTCTTCGGTGACGACCAGCGGTCGCGCTACCTCGAGCTCCAGGTCTCCCCGCGGGGCGTGCTCTTCGACGCCAAGTTCGAGCGGTACCGCAAAGGTGACGAGTCGTGGACGAGCGCATTCGAGGCCGTCGTTGCCGTCGACGGGACGATCGAGAAGGCCGGAGACCAAGACGTGGGCTGGAGCGCCGAGTTTGCGATTCCCTGGTCGGAGATCTGCACCCACACCGAGGTCGTGTGTCCCCCGGCGCCGGGCACGACGCTGCGCCTGAACACCTTCCGCTTCGAGCGCCCGCGCAAGGGCGGCGCGATCGGGCTGGCGCTCTCGCCCACCCGTGTGCCCGATTTCCACGCGCCGGAGAACGCGGCCGTGTTGGAACTGCTACCGTGACGACTCTGCGCGCGTTCGTCCGAAGCTGGCTCGTGTCGTGCTCTCTCGCGATCGTCGCGATGAGCGGCTGTGACACGCCCGGCCCCGCCGAGGGCGGGCGCACCCGGACGCCGCGTGCACGCAGAAACACGTTCGACGGCATCACGCTCGCCCCGGTCGAGGTCAACTTCAGCGGGCCTCCGGCTCAGCGCTACGGCGATCCGCCACGACACGGCACGACGGCCACCGAGGGGGCCATCGCCGCCGAGCTCGAGGGCCGGGGCATGCGGGCCGACCCGGCACTGCACCGGGCAGCTCGTGAACTGGCCCGCACGATGCCCGACCGCGCCAACGTGCCCTCGGGGCTGATCGAGGCGGTGTTGGCGTGGGCAGGCATCGTCGATCCGCCGCCGCGCTTGGTCGTGGTCGAAATGCCCGAGGACCCCGCGGCTTGCTACTCGACGTACACGCAGGCGTGCCGCGGTGCGATCCTATCGCTGGTCGGCAAGGTGGAGGTGGGCGACACCCGGGTGCCGGCCCGGTTCGGCGTGGGGGGCTCGAAAGTCAGCGGCGGTCGGACGCGCATGATCGTCGCGGTCGTGGATCCGATGGTCTCGCTCGCACCGATCCCCGCATCGCTGCCGCCACGCTCCACCGTCGAGGTCCGGGGCCGGCTCGTCGGTGCGCGCCGCAACCCCAGCGTCGAGGTCGTCGACCCCGGCGGCCGCTGGACGACCGCTCCATCTTCGGTGTCGCCCGACGGGGGGTTCTCTGCCCAGGTCACGTGCGCGGCCCGGGGCAAGTACCAGGTCGAAGTCATGGCCGAGGGCGCACACGGGCCCGAGGTTGCGGCGAACTTCCCGGTCTACTGCGGTGCCGAGCCGCCGCGCCGCGTGCGGGTCGAACTCGAGCGGATCGGCAGCGGCGTCGATGCAGCTCAGATCGCACGGGCCAACTTCGAGTACGTCAACGAAGAGCGCAAGCGTCGCGGCCTGTCGCCGCTGTCGTGGGACGACCGCGCGTCGCGTGTCGCTGCGGCTCACAGCCAGGACATGCAGCACAACGGCTTCGTCGGGCACGTGTCGCCACGCACGGGAGACGTGAGCGCGCGCTTCGACCGAGGGCGCATCGCCGGCTCCGTCATCCGCGAGAACGTTGCGCGAGGCTACGGTCCCAAGGGCGTGCACGACAGCTTGATGTCGTCCCCGGGTCACCGCGTGAACATCCTGGCCGACGACGTCACGCACCTCGGCGTCGGCGTCGTGGTGGGCCCTGCCGATCCGGACGTTCCCAGCGCGCCGCGCCCGGTGTTCGTCACGCAGAACTTCTTCAAGAAGCCCGGTGCGGGCGCACCCCGAGACAACCAGCTCGCGCCGACGGTACGGACCCGGGTCGATGCGGCGCGTGCGGGTCGCGGGCTCACCGGCGTGCAGTGGGATGACGGCCTCGACGTGGTCGCCGCAGACGTCGCGAAGCAGCTTGCTGCAGGCCGGCGGCTCGCGAGCGGATGGGAGCAGGAGGTCTTCGACCTCGGCTACGAATCGCTCGCCACCAACCAGATCAGCGGCCCCGACTTCGACGCGCTTGCGGGCGTCGACCTGTGGATGACGCCGGGCCTCGCAGCGGGCGTGGGGGTGGTCCGGCTGCCCGGCGACCAGGGCTTCTTGATGATCGTCTTGGTCGTCACGCGTTGACGCGCAATCTCACGGCCGGGGCGGGGGCGGGTCCGTATGCTCCGCGCGATGAGCACGCCCCATCCAGGATCCCCGGCCGCCCGTGAGACCGTCGTGCTCGGGGTGATCGGGGGCTCGGGTCTGTACGCCATGGACGCGCTGCAGGATGCCGAGACCGTCGAGCTGACGACGCCGTTCGGTGACCCCAGCGGCCCGTACACGGTCGGGACCCTGCCGCGCCCGGGCAAGGCGCCGCTCAAAGCGGTGTTCGTGCCGCGACACGGCCCGGGCCACAAACAGCTGCCCTCGGAGATCAACTACCGCGCGAACGTGCACGGTCTCAAGCAGCTCGGCGTGACCCACCTGCTCAGCGTCTCCGCGGTGGGCTCGCTGCAAGAGGAGGTCGCGCCCGGGCACATCGTGTTTCCCGATCAGTTCATCGACCGGACCAAGCATCGCGCCACGTCGTTCTTTGGTGACGGCGTGGTCGGTCACGTCCAGTTCGGGCATCCCACGGTCGAGCCGTTCCGCGCGCTTGCACGGGATGCGGCGAGCGGCACCGGGGCGACGGTGCATGACGGCGGCACCTGCATCGTGATGGATGGCCCGGCATTTTCCACCCGCGCGGAGTCGGAGCTGTATCGGAGCTGGGGCGCTCGCGTCATCGGTATGACCGCGCTGCCCGAGGCCAAGCTCGCGCGCGAGGCGGAAATCGCCTACGCACTGCTGGCGATGTCGACCGACTACGACTGCTGGCACGACGAAGAGGTCACCGTGGAGGCCGTGGTGGCCGTCATGAAGGCCAACGTCGACGTCGCCCGCAAGACGATCGCCGAGCTGGCGATGCGACTGCCCGAGCGGACCGATGCGCTTCCGTATCCGCGCGCCTGCGAGAACGCCGTGATGACGGCACCGGAGGCGATGTCCGCGGACGCGCGAGCGCGCCTCGACCTGATCATCGGCCATTATTTGTAGCCTTGGAGGGAACCCTCGAACGGCCCCTCTTTGCGGCAGCGAAGCTGCCTTCGTTTCACTCTTCAACGGTCGCCCGTTTGGGCTCGTTTTACCCTCCGCGGGCGTAGGCCGCGGCGGAGGGCGTCTGTACCCTGCCGGTTCGGCATCTCCACTTCGGACAACACTCATGAGCAGCAACCAACCCTCCGTTCTCGTCGTCGGCAGCGTGGCCGTCGACTGGGTCATCACGCCGCGTGCCGAGCGGGAAGAGTCGATTGGCGGTGCAGCCACGTTCTTCTCGATGGCGGCTTCGTACCTCTCCAACGTGCGCCTCGTGGGCGTCATCGGCGGTGACTTCCCCAAGCAGGGACTCAAAGACCTCGAGGCGCGCAACGTCGACCTCGACGGCCTCGAGGTGCAGGAGTCGGGCAAGACCTTCCGCTGGAAGGGCAAGTACCACGACAACATGAACGGCCGTGACACGCTCGACACCCAGCTGGGTGTGTTCGAGGCCTTCGATCCGAAGCTGCCGGCGCACTACACCGACTCGGAGTACCTGTTCCTCGCGAACATCGTGCCGGCGCTGCAGCTGAAGGTGCTCGAGCAGATGAAGCGGCCCAAGCTCGTCGGTCTCGACTCGATGAACCTGTGGATCGACATCGCGCGTGACGACCTCGTCAAGGTCATCGGCAAGGTCGACGTCCTGACGATCAACGAAGAAGAAGCCATGCAGCTGACCGGGGAGCACAACCTCGTGAAGGCCGCGCGGGCGATTCGCGGCATGGGGCCCAAGAGCCTCGTCATCAAGCGCGGCGAGTACGGTGCGCTGCTGTTTCACGACGAGGAGATCTTCTCTGCGCCGGCGCTGCCGCTCGAAGACGTGGTCGACCCCACGGGCGCGGGCGATTCGTTCGCCGGCGGCTTCATGGGCTACCTCGCGCGTGGCGTCGAGCCGACGGGCGAGAACCTGCGTACGGCGATGATCTACGGTTCGGTACTGGCCAGCTTCAACGTCGAGGGCTTCTCCTACGACACGATGAAGGACCTGAGCATCGAGAAGATTCAGGCGCGCTTCGACCAGTTCTCCCGGCTGACCGACTTCAGCCGGGCTGAACTGACGTAACGGGAGCGGTGGCGAGCCCGAACGACGGATGTGGATCGTTCGGGCTCGCACCGGCATAGTGAGCGGAGGTTGTCGATGGAGCGCACCGACTTCGAGCTGCTGGAAGCCTGGCGCGAGAGCGACGAGGCCGCGGGTCGCGAGCTTTTCGCGCGGTACTTCGACGCGGTCTACCGGTTCTTCCGCAACAAGGTCGACGACGCTGCCGAAGACCTCACGCAGCAGACGTTCATGGGGCTGGTCCAGAGCCGCGACCGCTTTCGCGGCGATGCCAGCTTTCGAACGTATCTGTTCATGATCGCGCGCAAGCGGCTCTACTCGCACCTTCGAAAGCGGGACCGCCGCGCGGATCCGGTGGAGTTCGGCTCGATGTCGGTGGCCGACTTGGGGATCGTGTCTCCGTCACGGGCGGTCGCCGTACGCCAGGAGCAGCAGCTGCTGCTGACCGCGCTGCGCCGACTGCCCATCGACATGCAGCTGGCGCTGGAGCTTTTCTACTGGGAGGAGCTCACCGTCACCGAGATCTCGGCCGTACTCGAGACGCCGGTGGGCACGGTCAAGAGTCGCCTGCAGCGCGCTCGCGCGCGCCTCGACGGGGTCATCGCCGAGTTGAGCGAGTCCGAAGACCTGCTGCGCAGCACGATGGACAACTTCGAGATGTGGGCCAAAGACCTGCAGGCCCGTCTCGCGCCACCCAAATCTTGAGTCCTGGGCGACGTACTCGGAAACGCAGAGGCCGGCCTCAGGCTCGAGTTCTTCGATCAATGCCACCGTGCCCTCGGCCGAGCCGGCTTCGCCGAGCAGCGTCACCGGCATCTTGGAACACCACGCCCAGGTACTGAGCCTCGATGTCCTCGCGGGCGGACCCCATGCCGTCCAAGTCGCGTCGTCGCTGCAGCGCGCGGCAAGCTGCTCTCGAGAAAAAACAAGAAAAACATCGGGAGCGGATCGGAAGGGTGCGCAACGGCCCAGCACGATGATGATGTGCTCTCGGACCCTGCTGTGTGCCCTCGTGCTTCTCGCCGCGTCTGCCTGCGACGGGCAGCCGTTCGTCGACCCCGTGTGGGGTGAATGGGAAGGCCGGTCCAACGGCTGCCCGGCCCGAACTGAGTTCGACGTCGACGATGACTACCGAGGCGACGGTCGAATCGTGTTCGATGACTGCTCGGTCTGCGAGCTGAATCTCGAAGTCGAAGTCGAAGACGACGGCGACTATGACTTCGAGGTGGCTGGCGTCAGCTGCCAAGGCACGCTCGACTTCTCCTGCGAGATCGACGACGACGAACTGGAGTGCCAGGACGCCGCTGGGAACCGAACGCCACGTTGGCGTGCTCGTCCCCGAGCGCCGCGACGGCGCGGGCGCGCAGGCGCCGGCACAACGTGACGGCCTCGGCGGCGCGTCCCAAGGCCACGAGCGCACTGGAACGTGCGAGCTGAGCTTCGACCTCCTGCAGCGAGTCCGTCCCGTATGCGGCGTGGAGCAACCGTGTGGCTCGGTCGGCGTCATCGAGCGCGCCATGGGCATCGTTCGCGGCCGTCTTGGCGTTTGCGCGGTTGACCAGCGTCGACGCGAGGTCTGGGTGCTGCTCGCCCAGGCGGGCGGCCTGCCCGGCGAGGAGCTCGTCCAGCTCGCGCACGGCCTCTGCCACTCGACCGCTGGACAGGCGCATGGCAGCACGATTTTGCTCGGTCAGCAGCACGCGAGGGTGGGTTGCCCCAAAGGCCGACCGACCCAAGGCCAGCGCTTCGGCGTACCGGGCCTCGGCTTGCTCGATGCGACCGCGTCGATTGTCGATGTCCGCCAGATTCGCGAGCGACTGCATGCGCAGGGGGGATGCGGAGGGAAGTCGCTCGAGGCGACGCTCATGGGTGGCGACCGCCTCGTCCCAACGGCCCGCGCTCGAGAGGACGGCGCCTTCGTTGTTCAGCAACGACAGCGTGACCGGGCTGCGTGGCGCGTCGAGGGACGCCAGTCCGAGCGCGGCCCAGGTCAGCGCGGCGTCGAAGTCTCCGTCGATCTCGCCCAGCTCCCAGGTGAGACCGGCGGCCGCGCGGGCGAAAGACTCGGAGAGCTGGGCTTGCTGGGCTGCAACGGCGCCGGCGCGCAGTTTCGCGATGGACTCGGCGTGGGCACCGGAATAGCTCGCGGCGTTCCCGAGCAGCACGGTCGCTTCTACGCACGTGGGCGGGTGCGTGAGGTCGTCTATCGTGCACGCAGCCTCGATGGGCGCGGCGAGTGTCTTTGCGGCTGCGTAGTGCCCCGCGTCGAGTTCGGCGTACGCGTGCACCAGCCGGTCCGCGGCATCGGCGACCTTGGCGTGCATTGCCGGCGGAACTGGGTGGTCGTTCCGAAGTCGGTCGACATCGGCACATCGGCTCGGGTCGGGCAGGGCACCCGCGGCATCGATCGCCTGGTCCACGACGGTTTCGTCTGCGTCGGTGAGAACGTCGAGCAGGGCATCGAAGCGGCGCTCGAGCTCGTCGAGGCACGCCGAGCGAAGGTCGAGCGCCTCCGCCGACTGCACGCCTCGCGCGTGACGCTCGCAGGCGTCGCGACGCGCCGAACTCCACGCCGAGCTCCACGCATCGAGCTGCTGCGTCGCCGTGCGGCCACTGGTGGGCGCGTGTGGAAGCCCCGTACGGGTGAAGGCATCGAGCAGGGCCGTTCGAGTGTTTTCGGTCCACCGCCGGGGCGGCAGGTCCGCGTCCGTGCACGGCGTCGGGGCGAGCGACAAGCCAGCGGCCAGTACCACCGTCCCGATCGTGGCACCACCGAGCACCTGCCGCCGCCGCCGAAGCAGCCTGGCGAGTGCCTTGTCCAACGCGCGCATCGAAACGAAGCGGTCTTCGGGTCGGGCCGCGAGACCTCGGCACAGAATGCGGTGCAGTCGTAGCGGAATTGTCGCCCGGCTCGGCAGCCCGGGCGGGTGCAGCTTGGCGGTCGCGAGGCCATCGAGGGTTTCGGCCGAATACGCGGGGGCGCCGTACAGAGACTCCCACAGCGCGGCGCAGAAGCTGAACTGGTCGGTCCGCGCGTCGATTGGGCCGCCGCGGTACTGCTCTGGCGCCATGTACCGCGGCGTACCGGCGCCGCGGGTCGCAGTAAATCGGTGGCCCGCGTCGTCGTGCAGCGCGGCGTCGGTGGCCAGGCCGAAGTCGAGCACGCGCACGCGGCCGTCCACGCCCAGCACCGCATTGGCCGGCTTGAAGTCGCGGTGCACGATGCCGACGGCGTGCGCGGCCGAGAGGCCTGCTGCGGCCTGTCGATACGTCGCGACGATGCGGCGCCACCCGAGCACTCGGGCATCGAGCGTCGACAAGGCGGTGCCATCGACGAACTCCATGGACAAGAACAAAGCGTCGTCCGTGGTGCCGACGTCGTGCACGATCACCACGTTGGGGTGGGCGAGCTTGGCGAGCGCTCGAGCTTCGCGCTCGAGGGCCTCGCCTCCGCGACCGTGAAGCACCTTCAGCGCGACCTTACGATCGAGTCGTGGGTCCCAGGCGGAATAGACGGCCCCGTACCCTCGCTCGCCGAGCTTGTCGAGCAGTGCGTACCGCTCGATCGTCGGCGGCGCTGCGGCGCCGAACAGCGCGCTTTGGACCCGCGCCATCGCGACCTCCTCCCCGAGCCGATCGACAGGCGGTGCAGGCAGGCCGTCGTCCGACGGTGGTCGGCGATCGTCGGCCACGCCTACGGGGGTCCTTTGTTCAGAACTGCGCCTGCAGGCCGCCGAGGATCAGCAGGGACTGGGCGCGGTCGCCGGGCTGGGGTTGATTGCCTTCGTCTTCGGCGGGCCGCTCGAACTCCTTTTCCCCGAACACGCCGCGGAACTGCACGACGAGGCGAAGCCATCGCCGAAGGCGAAATCGAAGGTCGAGATTCGGGGAGACGATGAAGTTCAGCGTGTCGCCGGTGATGTCGTCGGCGCCCCGATACGGCAGCGAGAAGCCCATGCCGAAGCCGCCGCCCAGCGCGATGCGTTCGTGCAGCGACAGCACCACGCCGGGCTCGAAGAGCACCCGTGCCCAGCCGATGCGAGCCTCGCCGCCGTCATTGCTGGCGCTGGACGCCGTGGCGTCGTCATCGAGGGGGCGCATTGCGGGGTCGTCGGCGTCGCTGGTGTCATCGACCAGCGGTACGCCCCACGATCCCAGCGTGCCGCCAGCGCGCATCTCGAAGCCCACGCGGTTCCAGTTGGGGCGGCGCGGACGGACCTGCACCGCGAACATCGCCAGTCCGGAGAAGTAGATGGGCGGGGTTTCGAGATTACCCGACCACGCCGGCCCGCCGCCGAGCAGGGCGGTGAGGTTGAAGCTCACCAGCCGCGCACCGCGTTCGGGCTTGCCCAACACCAGCTCGCCGTCCTCGACCGCGGCGACCAGTTCGTCGTACGCCCGGTCGCCCGCGGGTTTGAAGCGGACGCTCTCGCATGTGCCGCCGCGGCCCTGCAGACCAGCGCCAGGGACCCGCAGCAGCAGCCGGTCCAAATGCGTGACGCCGTAGGCTCGCTCGGCTCCGTCCTCACCGAACAACACGATCTTGGTGACCTTGTTATCGGGGACGTTCGTCTCCCAATCGTTGATGTTGGCGGCCAGGTAGACCTGATCGGCCGGCACGTAGCTGGTCAGCTGCTGGCCGTTCTGGGCCAGCGTGTCGGTCCACCGCTGGTTGGGGTCATCCTTCTCGAAGGTGACCTGCAGTGGAAGATCGAGGTCGAGTGCGCGCTCGGTGACGAACTCTCCGGGGCACGTGTACGCGCAGCCCGCATCGGTGACCGTGGCGGCGCAGGTGGTGCCCGTCTCGAGCGTCGCGTCCGGGCAGGCATCGCGCGGATAGATGCAGTCCGGCCGACGCCAGGTGAACGTGACCTGGTTGAAGTCCAGGGACATCGGACTTCGCGGCCACTCGCCCTCGAAGCTGCCGCCGAAGCGGGCAGCGGCCGCACCGTCCTCGGTCGCAGCGAGCTCGACGTCCACGCTACCGACGCGCAGCGGCGCGGGCGGCATGCGAACGCGAATGACCTCGGAGCCGACGAGGTTGTCCACGCACCGACCCGGATCGAGGTCGATGCCGTTGATGCGCACGCGAAGACGGTCACGGTCGGAGGCCTTGACGCGAGTGCGCGGGAGCCGAAGCTCAACCATGCGGCATCGGGGGGTCAAGGCCAGCTGGATGGACGTGGAGCGTCCGGAAGCCTCTGCCGAGGTGCGAGCGGCGTCGTCGATGCGACCGCGTTCGCTGCGTCCGTGGGGGCGGTAGGCGCCACCGAGGCTGCGCGCCGTGACGATGACTCGGTCGAACCGCGGGCCCATCACGCCGATGGTCGCAATGCCCCCCGCGAGGCGAACGCTCTCGATCTTGGGTGGGGAGCCCTCGAGATACTCGAGCAGCACGAACAGTGGGCGGGGGTCCTCGGCGGTGCTGCCTTCGGTGAGGCTGTCGGCCGTGCAGGCGACGTAGAGCGTGTCGTTCCGGCCCAGGCCGCGGGGGAGCTCGATCTGCGGACGGCAGTCAGCGCCGGGATCGTCGGCGCATCGTTGGCCATCGACGGACGCTGCGTCGGCGTTCCACACCGATGGTTTTACCCGCCACGTCGTTGCGGTGCCCGGGCTCGCCGCGCCCGCGACCGCCTGGGGCTCGAGCAGGTCTCGCAGGTCGTCGCGCGTGCGAGCGCCTTTGCCTTCGCTGACGACACACAGGTGCGTGGGTACGTCCGCCCCTTCGGGGCGTAGGTCGAGCGTGACCACCCCGTAGCCGGTGTCGGCCTCGGCCAGGGCGGGCCACAGCCACAGCGTGGCGAGCAGGGCGAACAGCCCGCGCCACCGTCGGGCGTTCAGTCGGCGCAGGCCTCGGGGGCGGTGGGCCTGCACACGTGGTTGCTTCGGCACGTGATTCCTTCGTCGGGGGAGAGCGTGGAGTTCACCGCTGCGCTGGGTTTCCGGCAGGTGTAGCAAGTGTCTCCGCGTTGGAACGTGGTCGCCCGCTTGCGTGAGGCGAGGATGAACGTGCGCTTGTCCTCGATATAGAAGCAGGACAATCCGCGCTTCTTCTTCGTGGCCGCTTTGCTCGAGGTTTCGTGAGGCGCTTCGACGGTCGGGCGCTCGACGTCCACCACCGGCGCCGACGCGGCCTCGACCGGGGCGGCTGGCTCGGGTGAGTGTGGCGTGACGGGTTGGGGTGCTTCGGCAGCTGGTGGGGGCGCTGGAGCGCCCGAGTCCGGCTCGCGCGGCGC
>CAYSPB010000181.1:0-2280 GCA_964432695.1 uncultured Nannocystaceae bacterium | reverse complement strand
GGCCGCAGCGACCGGTTCGGGGGCGCGGGGTCGCTGCATCGCCAGCCCGACCCCGACCGCGATGCCCACGGTCACGCCCAGCGCGAGCAGCCATCCCGCGCGGCGTTTCTTTGGAGGCGCTGGATCGACGAGGCCCGCTCGCAGCGCGTCGAGTAGGGCCCGCATGCTCCTGTGGCGGTCGAGCGGGTCGCGATGCAGCCCGGTACGCAGCAGGTCGAAGACCCACTGAGGAACCGCGTCTGCGCCACCCTCGATCTCGGGCACGCGGACGGCTTCGTTACCGACGTTCCGGCGGTACTCGAGCACGGTTTCCCCTTCAAAGGGGGGATGTCCGTACAAGCCTTCATACAGCGCGACGCAAAACCCGAACTGGTCGGAGCGGACCGTGGCAGACAGACCCATCTCCTGCTCGGGTGCCATGTACTTCGGCGTGCCGAGTAGCGCGCCGGTGCGGGTGAGCGACGTGGAGACCGAGGCCTTGTCGACCTCGGCCTGCCCGCTCTCGGAGGGCGGCAGATCGTGGCGGCCCGTCTCGCTGCCCGGCCCACCGGCGAGCCCGAAGTCGCCGACTCGGACCCGACCATCGCTGCCGAGCAGGACGTTCTCCGGCTTGAAGTCGCGATGCACGATGCCGGCTTCGTGGGCGGCTGCGAGACCTTCGCCCGCGTCGAGATAACATCGCAGCGTGTCTCGCCAGCTTGGGGACTCGCGGCAGATCCACTGGGAGAGTGGGTCTCCGTCGACCAGCTCCATCGCGATGAAGACCCCGTCCTCCACCGCGCCGACGTCGTACACGTGAATGACGTTGGGATGCGCGAGGCGGGCCATGGCGCGAGCCTCGCGAACGAGCCGGCCGCGCGCACGGTTGGCCTCTTCATCCGAAATCGACTCGGTGTTGAGCAGCTTCAGCGCCACGTCGCGGGCCAGCTCGGGGTCGTGTGCGCGGTAGACGACGCCCATGCCGCCGGCACCGATCTTTCCCTCGACCCGGTATCGTCCGACCGTGATGCGCTTGGCCGGACCCGAAAACAGTCGGCTTTCGATCGCGGCCCGGGCACGCCGTGCCTCGACATCGTCGACGGCTGGCGTGGCATCACGCAGCGGATCGTCCGACGCGGGCGCGAACTGAGCACGGGCGACCACAGGCGCCAAATCTACACCGCGGTGGGGAGGAATGCCCCCTCGGCTATGCGGATTCGGCGCTGGTCGGCGCGGTGTCTGCATCAGGGGGAGCCGGGGCGTGATCTGAAGCCACCCAACGCACGACGAACGCCAATCGGAGGAACGCGAGACACAGCCCGACCACGCCACTCAGTCGAAGCAGCGGCCCAACTTCGGACGGACCGATCGCCGAAATGGCGAGCAGAGGCAGAGCCAGTGCGATCCCCAACTTCGAGCCCCACAGGCCCGCCGTGACCGCGATGCGGGCGGGGCGCTTGAACGCGTCGACGATGCCGCGAAGCGTGTGCATGGGGTGAAACGGGCGTGCGAGGTCGTGCAGGCAGATCCGCGCACGGACCTGGTCGCGAGCGAGCTTCAGGCCTGAGGCTCCCGCGAGCAGGAGCAGCCAGCGAGGGAGCACGGGCAGCGGCGCGAGCACGAGCGACAGCAGGCCCAACGCGATGCCGGTGGCGAGCAGGTGTAGAAGTCCGTGCACCAGCAGAGGTGCCGCGTGCTGGAGCAGCTTCGCACCGGACGCGCGTGCAGGGTGGCCGGCGAGGATGCCGAACACGAGCCCGCCGGCGAGCGTCCACGCCAGCCACGATGCGCCCGCCGTCGTCACCGCGCTCATGCCGATACCCATCGGCAGCTCGGGGTTGTGCACGAGAATCTCCGCGAGGTTCGCAAGGGCCTCGTGGGCGTTTGGGTCGCCGCCGTAGGGGCCGAGGATGGAGCGCGTCATCCACACCGCGACCGCGCCGGCCGATGCCGCCCAGGTGATTTGTACGAGGGCGGCGGCGAGCACCAACCATCGGGCGTTCCATGCCGTGCGCAGGACGCTCATGGCCCCACCCCCAGCAGCGCGGCCTGGACGAGTGCCTCGGCGAGGTCGCTGAAGTCGCCCGTTTCCGTATTCGGTCGTTCGCTTCGGCGGGCGAAGCGATGGTTGTCGTATCGCTGCGATTCGAGCTCCAGGTGACGGTCGGGATCGACGTGCACCGAACGGACGCGCCGGCCGGGGAACGTGCGGATGAACGTCGGTTCGTCGCCGGCCCACCACGCGCGCACGGGGTCGCCGTCGTCGAACGTGACCTCGTACTGGACGGGCGTGGCGAAGCT
>CAYSPB010000180.1:0-14420 GCA_964432695.1 uncultured Nannocystaceae bacterium | reverse complement strand
GGCAACGAAGTCCTTGCTCGGCTGGAGCTCACCCTCGCCGAGCACTTCCCCAACCTCGACGTCGACCCCTCCGCCCTGCGTGCACTGAACGCCTCGCTGGTCTCGCTCGCCGAGACCCCCGCGCCGGCTCCGGGCGTGTCGATTCGCGCAAGCCTGGAGACCACCCGCTTCGAATCGCTGCTCGCGATGCTCGAAGACGAGGCCGCGCGAGGCGTACTCGAGGTCCGCAACGGCGGCGCACTCGCGCGGCTGCATTTGGACCGCGGTCGGCTCCGCATGGCCGAGGCTCAAAACGATCGCGACGAAGATCTCCGCCTGGGACGCTTCGTCGTCGAGGCCGGCTTCATGGAAGACGGGGAGCTCGAGGCCGTCGCTGCGGCCCCGAACCCCGGTGGCAAAGTACTCGGCGAGCGGCTGCTCGAGGGCGGGTACCTGCGCCGCGGCGAGCTGAACCAAGTTTTGCTCAATCAGGCCCTGGAGATCGCGTGTCACGTCAGCGGTTGGACGGTGGGTGACGCCTCGTTCTCCCCAGCCGACGACCTCCACCCGCTCGCCAAGGCCGCCGCGGGTCGGGCCGAGCTGCGCATCAGCGACGCGCTTCTCGAAGCGCTACGTCGGGACCAAGGCCGGGCCGAGATGGGCCCGCACATGCCGCACGTCGACGACGTCTATATTCGGAACGACGCCGAGATCGCCCGGATCGGACGCGACGGCTTCGCCCGCGAAGAACTCGGCATTCTCGAGTGCCTCAACGGGCGCAACAGCGTGAAGGACGTCGCTCGCAAAACGCGGACCGGCACCTTCGCCGTGGCGTCGATCCTGTATCGCCTCGACCGCGCGCGCCTGGCTCATCGTCGCCGCGCCCCCGCCACGGCAGGTCCGAGCTGACGAACACGACCGACATGCGCGAGACCCTCCACGTCGTGATCGCAGACCCGGACGCTGCCCTACGTACCGAGCTGGTCGGCATCGTGGGCGCCGTCGCGGCCGAAACAGGACTCGACGTCGCCGTCCACGAAGCGAGCAACGGCACCAGCGCACTCGCAGCGTGCAGCGATCACCGTCCGCGGCTGCTGATCACCGAGACCCTGCTCGAGGGCCTCAGCGGTCTCGCGCTACTGCGGCGGCTCAGCAGCGAAGCGAGCAGCCGCACCGCAGTCATTCTCGTCACCGACATGGCGCGGGAGACCGACCGCTACTGGGGCCTGCGCAACGGCGCCATCGCCTACCTCGCGAAGCCGGTAGGCGATGGGGCCTGCGCAACGGCGCCATCGCCTACCTCGCGAAGCCGGTCGACACGACGGCGCTGCGCGAACGAGTGATGCGCGTGTTGACCGAAGGTCCCGAAGCAAAAAAAGACGCCCCGAGCCCTTTGTAACGCTCCCCGTGCATCCTTGGCGTGGTGCGTGTCAGTCCACCGCTTCGAGTAGCGCGAGCGCGACGCGGTCTTCGATGGCGCGCCGGGACGCGGCGGGAAGGCGGTGGGCGGCGTGGGCGTTGACCAGGATGCTGAAGGCGACCTTGGGGTTGCCGGCCTCGTCGGTGAGAACACCGGAGAGTCCACTGACCCCGTTGAGCGTGCCGGTCTTGGCGTGAACGCGGCCGCCCGATCGTCGCAAGCGCCCGCGCATGGTACCCGGCTGCCCCGACACGGGAAGGGCGTCGAGCAAAGCCGAGTCGTCGCCGCGGTGCGCTGCGAGCAGGACGTCGACCAGGCCTGCCGCGCTCAGTCGCCCGCGACGCGTGAGGCCTGAGCCGTTCTCGATGACGGTGTCGTCGCTCGCACGACCGAGCGCGGCCCAATACGCCTCGACGACCTCCGCGCCGCCCTGCCAGCTTCCGGGCTCGTCGAACAACCGCCACGACATCGTGCGGAGCACCTGCTCGGCGATGAAGTTGTTCGAGTAGGCGAGCCCGCGCTCGAGGATCTCGACCAGCGGCGGGGATTCATGGACCACGAGCGACTCCGCCTTGGCCGGCATTCGACCGCGAGAGACCGGCAGCGGTTCGGCCCGCCACTGCTCGGCAAGGCGAGCAGCGAAGACCGTGCCCGTGTGCAGGGCCGGGTCGTGAATGCGTCGACGGACGACGAGCGGGCGCGCGCGTCGGCTCATGGACCCGCGCACGGCGACGACGGTTCGGTCGCCCTCGGCAAACGTCCGAACGGCAATGGCACCACGACGGCCGACGCTCGCCTCGTTGCGAACCTCGACGTACGCGCCGGCGGCATCGATGTCGATGCGCGGGCGGGCTTCACCGCGCTCGGGCGCAACGCGAACCTCGACGGTGTTGAAGTCGACCGACAGGGCGCCGCTGGGGGCTTCATGGGCCGCGCCGTCGCCTTCATCGCTGTAGCCAGGACCGAAACGGGCGTCGCTGAACGCGGTGTCGTCGACCACGATGCGCTCGACGTCGCCGAGCTTCACCTGCTCCGCCACGATGACTGCCATCGCCTGAAGGTCGTCCCGATCGAGCGCGGGGTCCCCGGTCCCACGCAGCACGAGCGTCCGGCCGGCCTGGGCGACCTCGGTCTCAAACGTGTACCCTGGCCCAAGCACGTCGAGCGCGACCGCCGCGGTCAGCACCTTCTGGTTGCTGGCGGGATTCAGGGCCTGGCCGCCGTGGTGGTCGTAGAGCACCGCGCCTGTAGCGAGATCGCGCGCATGGACCGACAGTTCAGCCCGCCGGGACGCACGTGCGAGCACGGCGTCGAGCTGGGCTTGGGTCTGCGCATCCAGCGACGCGTCCCCGGTGACGTCGAGCCGCTGCGCGAGGTCGCGAAATCGCCACGCCAGGCCGCCATTGGGCGGGGAGGGCGCCGCGGCGGCGACCGGTACCCACAGGTAGTGCAGCGGCGTGGCGTCGACGCGCGGGGCGGGAACGTCGAGCGAAGCTCCCGCTTCCGCCCGCGGCGCGGTGCTCAGCGCGAATGCCCCCAACAGGCCCGCGCCAGCGACGAAGCGCGCGACGCGGCGTGTCCATCGACCCACCATGCGTTCAGCCTCGCAAGGCGACGGAGCACCCTGCCTCCTAAGCGTTGGCCCGCTGTCCGCCTCGCGCAAGCGCCCCCACGTCTTCGAGACGTGACCACCCCGTAAACGTCGCGGTCGCGCTGGGGCAGCGTCCCAAATCGCTACAGCGAGATCGTTACAGCTAGATCGTTACAGCCAGATCGTTACAGACGAATGTCGATGTGGGCCTTGGCGCGCATCTGCTCGCGCAGCTCGTTCTGCGCCTTGATGAACGCTTCGGCCTCGAGCTGCTGGCGGATGCGGTCCTTCGCCTGCTCGTAGTCGAGTGCGGCCGACTCGACGTGGCTGAGCACCTTGAACACGACGTAGCCCTGACCCGACGCGAGGGGGCCGACGATCTGACCGTCCTTGGCATCGAACAGCGCGTCCTCGAGCGCGGGCGCGACGTCTCCGCGGCCGACCGCGCGCGTGGCGACCTCTTGTTCGAGCGTCGCCGCCACGTCTTCGAGCGAGGTGCCTTCCCGCAGCTGGCGTGCGATGGCCTGCGCCTTGGCAAAGACGCGGTCTCGGTCGCCGGACTTCTGCGACGGCGGGTTGAACACAAACTGCTGGACCTCGACCTTGGCCGACTCGTCCTTGGTCAGCTTGCGGTAGTGCTCGCGGACCTGTGCCTCGCTGACGGACCACGTCGCGAGGTAGTGCGGCACTTTGTACTGGAGGATCTGGTCGCGCACTTCGCCGCGGTAGTCGGCCCAGCTGCCGTAGTCGGGGCTGGCGATCACCTGCTTGCGCAGCTCGTCCATCGTCAGCTCGTACTGCCGCGCGATGTCGGCGACGGCGTTGTCGACCTCTTCCTCGGTGATCTGGATGTCGAACTTCACCGCCTCGGCGCGCAGCAGCGAGAGGTCGATGAGCTCGTCGAGCACCTTCACGGTGACCTCGCGCGTCTTCTGCTCGACCATCGTCCGAGAGGCTCCGGCCGGCAGCGCGCCCAGGCCCTCTTGCAGCAGCGGGTGCCGAGCGGTGGTGCGCTCGAGTTCGCTGAGCAGGATGATGTCGTCGTTGACCACCGCGACGACGCGGTCGAGCGACTGGCGACTCGCCGGCGCCGCATGGGCGGACGGCACGTGCAGCGGGGCGGCGGCGACGCAAAGCGCGAGGACGACGGCAAGACGCATGCCGGTCGGTTTATCACGGCCCCGCAAGGCCTGCCGTGGCTCCGGTCCCATCGCGCCCGTGGGCACTCAGGAGCCTGCCGCGCGCAGTTCTTCGAGGAACGCGGCCTTGGCCGCCGCCCGCCGCGGCTTCAGCACCGCCTCGACCAGTCGCTCCTGAACCGACGGGTCGTCGAAGGGCTCGGGTGCCGCTGGCTCAACCCTTTGCACGCGCCCGACGAGCAGCGACTCGCCAACGAACACCGGATGGGGGATCAAGTCGTCTTGCTCGACGCCGTCGGCGTAGAGGTAGGGATGAAAGGCCGGATACTCGTAGTCGTCGCGGGCCTGCATCGGCGTCGCCACGACGGACCCGAGCTCCTCGAACGTGGTGGTGCCACCGCGCACCGCCGCGAGCGCCTGCTCCGCTTCGTCGAACGTCTGAAACACCACGCCCTGTGCGCTGCGCCGCTCGGGCGTGGTGAAGTCGTCGAGGTGGGCGTCGTAGTACGCCCGAAGCGCGGCGGTGTCCTCGGCCACCGAAGCCCGAGGCACGCGGCGCTCGAGCACGGTCGACAAATAGACGTTGGCGATCTCTTCGCGCACCGCGAACTCCACGCGAGGGTCGTCGACCAAGCCTGCGTCCTCCGCCTCGAGCGCGAGCAGCTCGGCTGCGATCAACGACTCCAGCATCGTTGCCTGCCCCTCGGGTCCGGCAAAGCGGAGCTGTCCGTACGCCCCCACCTGGCTACGCGCCGCGGCCACATCCTCGGGTCCGAGCACGGTCTTGCCCACAACGGCCAGCTTGCCTTCCGGTACGCCCTCCTCGACGTCGCAGCCGGCGAGCAGCAGGAGCGTCAGCGTGAGCCGAGCCTTCACCCCCCGATTGAGCCACAACCTGGCCATCCAGGACAAGCCGACGGGCCGAAGGCGAGGGGCCGGAAAACGGCCCCCTGGTCGGCAGCTGTGGACACTCAGGGTCGGGGTATCGTCTAGGAGTGCTGACCCGCGACGAGCATCAGGATGGCTATCGCCTCGCCGAACCGCTCGGGGGCGCGTCGTTCACCCAGCACGCACACGGGGTTGCCGTGATCACGTACAGCGGCGGTTTGAGCGGCGAAGTCGTTCCGCACCTGCAGCGCAGTCTCGAGGAGATGCTGCAAAGCCACGATCGCGTCGCCCTCTTCGTCGACGCCGAAGGCCTCACGACCTACACGCCCGACTTCCGCAAGCGCTGGGCCGCCTGGCTCAAGAAGCACCGCACCCGGCTGCTGGGCTGCCACATTCTCTTCAAGTCGGCACTCGTGCGCATGGGCATCAACCTCGTAAACCCCTTCGTCGGCGGCTTCATCGTCCCCTACTCCGACCGCACCCGCTACGAAGCCGCCCTCACCGCCGCCACCAAAACCCACCGACCCCCGCGCGCCCCCTCGTAGCGGAGCCCGACGCTCGCAGACCGAGCCCCCCCGCGAGCGGCTCCGGGACCCCAAGGCGACGCGCCCGCTCCCGGACGAGCGGCGGGCTCCGGCCTTCAAGCGAAGGTCACCAACTCGGCCATTGCATCGCGGCATGCAGCGAGATGCTCGTGCCGGCGCGGCGTATCAGGCAGGGAGATCAGGATCCGGTCCGCGCCGGCCATCCGCATCTGCCCATCGGTACGCTTGTGTAGATTCACGGCCACCTCGGCGGGCAGCGGCGTGTCCTCGCGCAGCCGGACCGAGAACTTGCGCTGCTTGAGCTCGAGCGCGGTCGCGTGCAGACGGCGGCCATAGGTCTTGCAGCCCATGACGTAGCCGAGGTTGACCGCTTCCTCGGGCAGCTCGCCAAAGCGGTCGCGCAGCTCGTCCATCACGGCGTTGACGGCATCGATGTCCGGCGCGAGCGAGAGCCGGCGGTATAGGTCGAGCCGCTGCCCGGTGTCTTCGACGTAGGTATCGGGCAGGAACGCGGGTACGTCGAAGGCAACCTCGGGATCGGTTTCGCGCGCGATGGGCTCGCCTTTGAGCTCGGCCACCGCCTCGGTGAGGATGCGCGAGTACGCATCGAACCCGATCGCCTGAATCTGCCCCGACTGCCGCGACCCGAGGATCTCTCCGGCGCCACGAATCTCGAGGTCCTGGCTGGCGACGTGAAAACCGCTGCCCAGGTCGGAGAACTTCACGATGGCCTCCAGTCGGCGCCGGGCCTCGGGCGCAAGCTTCTCCAGCGAGTTGACCATCAGGTAGCAGTGCGCGCGGTGCTTGCTGCGGCCGATCCGACCGCGAAGCTGATACAGCTGCGAGAGACCGAACATGTCGGCCCGCGCGATGAACATCGGGGTCGCCCGCGGGATGGCCAGACCGGTCTCGCTGATCGTGGTCGACACCTGCACGTCGGCCTCGTGCTCGACGAAGCCGACCATGGTCTTCTCGAGCATCTCGGCGGGCATCTTGCCGTGCGCGACGACCACCCGGGCTTCGGGCACCAGCGACCGAATGCGCTGGGCGTGCTCCTCGATGCCCATGATCTTGGGCACCACGTAAAACGCCTGGCCGCCGCGGGCGAGCTCGCGACGCAGGCCCTCCTCCAGCACGGTATCGCTGGCCCGCGTCAGGTACGTGCGCACCGCGAGGCGGTCGACCGGCGGCGTCGTGATGAGGCTGATCTCGCGAATGCCCAGCAGCGAGAGATGCAGCGTCCGCGGGATCGGCGTTGCGCTGAGCGTGAGCACGTCGACCTGCGTCTTGAGCTTCTTGAAGCGCTCCTTCTGCGCTACGCCGAAGCGCTGCTCCTCGTCGATGATCACCAGGCCTAGGTCGGCAAAGCGGACGTCGCGGCTGAGCAGGCGGTGCGTGCCCACGACCACGTCGATGCGCTTGTCCTTGAGCCCCGCGAGGATCTCCTTGCGGGTCTTGTTGTCGGTGAGCCGGTTGAGCTTGGCGACCTCGAGCCCGAACCCGCCGAGGCGGTCCGCGAACGTGTTGCCGTGCTGCTGCACCAGCACCGTCGTGGGCGCGAGCACGGCAACCTGCTTGCCGGCGATGGCGGCCCGAAACGCGGCCCGCAGCGCGACCTCCGTCTTGCCGAAGCCGACGTCGCCGCAGACGAGACGGTCCATGGGCTGCGGCTTGGACATGTCCGACTGCACCGCGTCGATGGCGTCCTGCTGGTCGGGGGTCTCCTCGAACGGGAACGTGGCCTGGAACGCGCCGACCATGTCGGACGAGTCGGGGTACGCGTGCCCCTGCAGCGCCTCTCGCTGCGCGTAGATCTGAAGCAGCTCCTCGGCGATCTGCCGCACCTCCGCCTTGACCTTCGCGGTCTTGGTCGAAAAGGTGCTGCCACCCATCTTGTCGAGCTTGGGCGGCTTGGCGTCCGCGCTGACGTAGCGGTCGATCTCGCTGAGGCGATAGACCGGCAGATACAGCTTGTCCTTGCCCGCGTACTCGATGAGCACGAAGTCCGCCGGCACGCCGCCCATCGCGAGCTTGGTGAGCCCCGTGTAGCGACCCACGCCGTGAATGACGTGCACGACGTAGTCGTTCTCCTGCAGCTGGGTGAGGCTGCCCAGGCCAGCCTTGCGTCGGCGCGTACGGGCTTTCTTGGTGACGCGCCCGAAGATGTCTGACTCCGACAGCAGCAAGAACCGCTCGTCCTTGGACTCGTAGCCGGTCGACAACTCGCCGGCGACGACTTGAACCGTCGTGCGCAGCTGGTCGGTGGCGTCGACGCCCAGCGCGTGCCCTTCGGGACCCCGGGGCGACTCCATCGGCAGGCCGTAGCCGCGCAGCAAGCTGGTCAAGCGCTCGGCATGCGTGAGGTTCGGCGCCGAGATCACGACCTTCCATGCTGGGCCCTCGGTCTCGTCGTCCGGCCCCCGCGCCAGGCGGCGGATGTGGTCGACGACGGGCCGAATGATCTCACCGTCCTTGCGTCCCCGGGCGGCCTCGAGATCCAAACGAAGCCGAGCCGAGCGCTCCGCGTCCACGCCGATCGTCGGCCGCTCGTCGGCCCCACTGCCCACGGTATCGACGCGCGAGGCAGCCACCGGCTGCGCGGTGAGCTGCTCTTGCAGCGCCTCCGGATCCACGAAAAACGCCTCGACCCCCGCGACGAGGTTGTGCCCCGCCTTGGCCCGCTCGTATTCCTCGCAGGCTTCCTCATCGAGCTTGTGCGCAAGCCCGACGAGTGCCTCGGCGTCTTCGACGAACCAGACGGCGCCCTCGAGGTAGGTCCACAGCGCGTCCATGCGGTCGTGGAACGCGGGTGCGAGCGCGTCGATGCCGAAGAAGTCGACGCCCTTGTCTAGATTTTCGCAGACCTGTCGGGTCTTGCTCGACGGCGCCGTGACGTGGTCGGCGATCTGCAGCACCGCAGGTCGCAGTGGCGTGCTGCGCGTCACGATGGTCTCGCGCACCGGGTCGACCACGCACGACTCCACCTCGCGAAGGCTGCGCTGCGACTCGGGATCGAACATCCGCATTCGCTCGATCTCGTCGCCGAACCACTCGATGCGCAGCGGAAAGCGATAGCGCGGGACGAACACGTCCATCACACCCCCTCGCACCGCAAAGGTGCCCGGGTCCTCGACCACGTCGACGCGGTGATATCCGGCAGCCAGCAGCTGCCCGACGGCATCATCACGATCGATCTCGGTGTCGGTCGACCACGCCCGTTGGACCTGAGCGAACGCCTGGGCCGGCATCACGCGACGCATCATCGACCGTACGCTCGTGACCACCAGCGCAGGCGGCTCGTCGCCCAGCAATCGGCCCAGCGCGCTCAGGCGCGCCGCGACCTGGCGAGGATCGGCCGACACGTCGGCATAAGGCGACACGTCCAGCTCGGGAATGAAGAGGATGTCACCGTCTTGCGTCCGCTCGCTCGGCTCGACCCCGAGGAAGAATGCCGCATCCCGAACGATCGACCGCGCCGACGCGTCGTCGGCCGCCACGATCACCACCGGACCCTCGGCGAGCGGATGCCGGGCCGCCCGGGCAAGGCACAGCGCGCGCACGGGTCCGTCGGCACCGAGGAGCCGCAGCGACTGTCCGCCGATCAGGGCTTCAGCAACGCGGGCCGCTGCACGTTCGGGAGGGAGGCGGAGCATCGGGGGGCGCAGGCTACCCGAAGTCGACGTCACTGCACGCCGGGCCCGCGCAACGCCCCGTCCGGACCCGGCCGGACCCCAACGCGACCGCGACATGCGCCGTGAGCATTGTGGCGAGGGCTGCTACGCTGAGGCGGTGAACTGGGACGGCCGCGGTGGGCTCTCGTCGCTTGGCCCACGCCTCGCGTGGGCCGGAGCCCTCGTGATCGCCCAGGGCCTGCTCGGGTGCACGCCGCCGGCTGCGAGCTCCACCGATCCGGGTGCCCCGATCCAGGCCGCCGGCCCCGCAACGACCTCGGCCGACCCGGGTGTCCCTGCCCCCGCGCCAGGACCGCGGTCGGGCTCGCTCGACGAGGCCACCGTCCAGCAAGAGGCCGCCCGCATTCTCGAGCAGGTCGCAGCCGCGCGGGAACTCGAGGTGACGCAGTCCGTGGACGTGACTGTCGCCAGCAAGACCGACATTCGCGAGTACGCGAAGTCGAACATGTATGAATACACCACCCCCGAAGAGCTGGCGCTCCAGGGAAGGATTAGCGCCAGCCTGGGCGTCATCGCCGAGGGGGCCAGCCTGGAACAGGTCCTGCTCGACGCTCTCGAAGGCGGGGTCCTCGGCTTTTACGACCCCAAGAAGAAGACCCTTTTCATCGGCGACTACGTTTCTACCGGTCTGCTCAGCCAGGTGGTCGGGCACGAGATCGCCCACGGACTCCAGGACATGCACTTCGGGCTCGAAGACCGCACCGCACCCACGCGGCACCGCTCCGACGCGGACGAGGCCGAGCGCTACCTGATCGAGGGCGGCGCGCAAGCGGCCTACCTCGCGTGGGTCAGCGGGACCGACGGCTTGGCGATGATCGACGACGCGGTGCTCGAAGCCATGATCAACCAGACCCTGGAGCTCGTCGGCATCATGGATCCCGCGGCCGTCCTCACGCGCAGCCTGCATTTGCCCTACTCCGCCGGCACCGCCACCGTCGTCCGCACCGTGGTGCAAGACGGGTGGAGCACGATCGATGCGCTGTACGACGACCCGCCGACGACGACCGAGCAAATGCTGCACGTCGACAAGCTCAAGAAGCGCGAACCGGCGGTGCCCGTGGCGATCGAGCATGACGCCGTTGCCACCGCGCTCGGCAAGGACGTGGTGTGGCACGACCAGGTCGGGGAAGCGCAGCTTCTCGCGATCTTGGCCGACGTCGAGCCCGCCTCCGTCGCACGGCGCTGTGCGGCCGGCTGGGGCGGAGACGCCATGCTGGCGCTCGAGCGAGACGGCGCCCCCATGTCGGTCGTGGTCGCGATGGCGATGGACAGCCGAGGAGAAGCCGAGGAACTCGAGCCTGCGCTACGCAAGTACGTCGACGAACGCATCGGCGAGAACGCCATGCTCGTGCGCAAGCGTGACACCGTGCTGCTCGTCACCGGGCTCGCCCCCGACGCCGACCGTAGCGCGCTCCAGAAGGCCCTGTGGTCGGCGGTCAGCGTGGGCAAGGCCGCCCGAAGGACGAAGGACGCCGGATGACCCGTATCGACGCGCTGCTCTCCGCAGTCCAGCGACGCGAGCGGTTTGCCGACGCGGCCCGCGTCCTCGCGCGCTGGGGTCTTCCGGCCGGGCTGTGGCTGGCAGCGGGCGCGCTGGCGGGCATCCGTCTGCTCGGGTGGCCACCGATGCTGCTGTGGATCTGCGCACTGCCGGTCCCTGCGATCGTCGGATGGGCAACCCTGCGACCCAAGCCGCTGCGGGTCACCGCCCGACGCGTCGACGAGCACTACGGGCTGGGTGATCAACTCGGCTCGGCGCTCGAGTTCCGAACCCAAGCCCCCACCTCCGAAGACCCCCGCACCGCCGCCCTTGCGGCCCTGTTCGCGCAGCGGGCCGAAGATGCTGCCGCAGGCCTCGACCCCAAGCCGGTCGTACCGCTGAACGTCCCGGGGCCGCGATGGGTGGATGGCGCGGGGTTGGTCGCACTGCTCGCGGCCGCGCTGGTGCCCAAGCCCACCGCCGACCAGGCCGTTGGTGGACCGTGGGACCTCGCGACCCTGGCACAGCCCGCCGAAGGCAGCCGCACCGGCGTCGACATGGCGATGGCGGAACCGCTTCGCCAAAACCTGCGCGCCCTGACCGGGGACGAAGATGAAGTGGCGGCAATCTCCAAGCGCATGCTCGAGATCCTCGACGCGCTCGAAGGGGGCACGACGGACCGCGCCGAAGCCCTCGAAGAGCTGGGGCGGCTCGAGGCAGCGCGCGCCGAGGCCGAGCAGCAGCTGCAGGTTGACCTCGAAGAAGACCCTGGCATGCTCGCCGATTCGGTGCGCGACCTCGCCGACGCGCTGCAGGAGCACGAGATCACCGAAGAGGCCGGCAACGCGTTCGAGCAAAAGTCGCCCGAGGATGCCGAGCAGGCGCTCAGCGACGCCGCCGAACAAGCCGAGGCCGCCGGCGCCGAGGCGCAAGAGGCCATGCGCAAGGCCATGGAGGAGGTTGAGCGCCGACTCGCCAAGTCGGCCAAGAAGCAGGCCCAGAAGCAGTCCGAAACGGACAAGGCCCTCGACGAAGCCGAGCGCCGCCTTCGCAAAGAGAAGAAGCGCGAGAGCAAGGACCCCGAAGAGCAAGAGCGCCGCCTCAAGAAGATGAAGGAGCGCGTCGAGCAGCTCCGGCGTCAGCAAAAGCGCGAGCAAGAAGCGCAGCGCCGCCTCGACCAGCTTCGGCGCCAGGCCAAGGACGCCGCCAACCGCAACAAGAGCGCCAGCAGCCGCAAGCAGGCCCAGCAAAAGCTCTCCCGCCAAGCCTCCAACGCCGCTCGCAAGGCCCGCGGCGCACGTCGCAGTCAGCAGGCGCGCGACAGCCTGCAGGAGGCCAAGTCGTTCATCCGCCGCGCCGGCAAGCAGGGCGATGGCGCCAAACGTCGCCGGCAGCAGTTCAAGCGCTTCTCCAAGGCCGCCAAGGGCAAGCAAGGCAAGCAGCAGGGCAAAGACGGCAAGGGCGGCAAGGGCGGCAAATCCACGCTGCTGGTCGAGGGCCAGGTCGGCGAGGGCCAGCCCGACATGTTCATGGAAGGCCAAGGCCAAGGCCAGGGACAAGAGGGCATGGGCGAAGGCGACGGCCAAGGTGAGGGCCAGGGCCAGGGTCAGGGCGAGGGTCAGGACCAGGGCCAAGGGCTCGGTGACGGCATCGGCGAGGGCTCCCAGGACCCGCTGGGCGAAGACCGCAGCGTTGCCACCTCCAAGCAGACCGTCCGCGTGAAAGCCAAAGAAGGCCGCGGCGTCTCGCGGGCCGAGGTCATTCGCGACTCCAGCCAGCAGGGCTTCGCCACCGAGGCCTATCGCAACGTCTACACCGACTACCGCGGCTTTGCGCAGAGCGCCCTCGACAACGAGGCGCTCCCGGCCGCCCGCCGACGCGCCGTGCGGCGCTACTACCAGCTCATCCAGCCGCGCGAGTAGCCCGGCGCTCCCCCTCTCCCGCTTCGATTCCCCCACATGTCCAACTCCGCCGTCGCGACCACCTCCGAAGACATCGACGCCCTGCAACGGGACCTGGCCACCCTCACCGACGAGGTCGGCAAGGTCATCGTCGGACAGGACCGCGTCATCTCCGGTGTCCTCACCTGCTTGCTCGCGGGCGGCCACGGGCTGCTCGAAGGCGTGCCCGGCCTGGGCAAGACGCTGCTGATCCGCGCCGTCTCCGAAGCGGTCGCACTCGACTTTGCGCGGGTTCAGTTTACGCCCGACCTCATGCCCGCCGACATCGTGGGCACCTCGGTCCTGCGGCAGAACGAAGGCGATGGCCGCGGGGCGGGCATGCTCGAGTTCCAGCCTGGCCCCGTGTTCTCCAACATCGTGCTCGCTGACGAGATCAACCGCGCCACGCCCAAGACGCAGTCGGCCCTGCTGGAGGCCATGGCCGAGGGCACGGTCACCGCGGCGGGCGAGACCCGCAAGCTACCCCAGCCGTTCTTGGTCCTCGCGACCCAGAACCCGCTCGAGATGGAGGGCACGTACCCGCTGCCCGAGGCCCAGCTCGACCGCTTCCTCTACAAGATCCAGGTCGACTTCCCCAACGAGGACGACCTCATGCAGATCCTCGATCGCACCACCGGCACGCACAGCGCCGAGGTGAAGCCGGTCGTGGACGCGAAGCGGCTGCTCGAAATGCGAGCGCTCGTGCGGGCCATTCCCGTCACGCAGAGCCTCACCCGCTACGTGGTTCGGGTCCTCCGGGCCACGCACCCGGACGATGCGCGCGCGCCGGACCTGGTCAAGCGCTACGTCCGCTTCGGCGGCAGCCCTCGCGGCGCACAGTCGGTGCTGCTCGCCGCCCGCATTCGGGCGTGCCTGCACGGTCGCGCGCCGAGCACCGACGACGTCAAAGCCGTGGCCCTGCCCGCGCTGCGTCACCGCGTCATCCTCAACTTCGAAGGCGAAGCCGAGGGCATCGCGGTCGACGACTGCATCGGCCAGGTCCTCGACGGCGTGCCAAAGGACTGACGTGCGCCCCGTGGCAACGGACCCTGCTTCATCGACGAGGACGCGCACACGCACGTGGGCTTGAGAGACCGACTCTTCGGCGCCCCTAAGGCGCCCGTGGTCACCTCGGACGACCTGTTCGATGAGGCCTTTCTCGCGCGCCTCGAGCTGCTGCAGGTCATCGCGCGCCGGCTGTTTCGCGGCCGGCAGCGAGCCGAACGCAAGACCCGCAAGGTGGGCAGCGGCATCGAGTTCGCCGACCACCGCCCCTACTCCCCCGGCGACGACATCCGCAACCTCGACTGGACCGTCTACGTCCGGCTGCGTCGCACCCTGATTCGCCTGTTCGAAGAAGACGAGGACCTTCCGATCCGCATCGTCGTCGACGTGAGCGACTCGATGTGCCTCAAGGGCGGCGTCAAGCTCCGCTACGCGCAGCAGGTCGCGGCTGCGCTGGCGTACGTCGGCCTGGCCAACCTCGACCGCGTCGGCCTGACGTGCATGAGCCAGAACAGCCACGTCACCCTGCCGGCGATCCGCGGCAAGGGACGCATCTTCCGGGTGTTCGAGTTTCTCAAGGGCGCGCAGACCGGGGGCGCCACCGACATTCGAGCCGGCTGTAGCCGCGTCGCGGCGCAGAGCAACCAGCCGGGGCTCACCATCGTGCTCTCGGACTTCTACGACCTCGAGGGCGCGTTCGAAGGACTCAATATGTTGCGCTTCCGCAAGCACGAGCCGGTG
>CAYSPB010000179.1:0-14466 GCA_964432695.1 uncultured Nannocystaceae bacterium | reverse complement strand
AACGTGGACCAGATCGTCGCCACGGTCGGTCAGGAAGTAGTTTATGTGTGGGGCCTCGAGCACCTGCTCAGCTGCAACGACCCAATGACCTACCTCAACAGCCCGTGGGCAGATGAGGGGTCTTGCTGGCCAAAGAACTTCCAGGACAAGAACACGCAGTGCGGCGAATACAACCCGCGCGCCTGCGACTGCGGTGGGCAGACCCAAAACTCCCATCAGCACATCCTCAACATGTTCGGATCCGCGGTGCCCGATACGGCAGCACCGACGGCGGCCATCATCTCGCCGGCCGACGGTGCCGCGTTCCCCGTGGGCGCGACGTTCCCGATCGAGGTCGAGGTCAGCGACGACGTCCAGATCGCCAGCGTCTCGCTGTTCGCCAACGGCAGCAAAATCAGCACCGACACGAGCGACCCCTTCGGTCCCTTCCCGGCTGAGAACACGCCCGAGGGCACGTACGAGATGTACATCGAGGCGGAAGACCTGGCGGGTAACGTGACCGCGAGCGACGTCATCACCATTTACGTCAATGCCGACGGCGACCCACCAGCGGGCAGCGGCGGCGACGATTCGGGCGACGACTCCGGTGACGGTGGCGACGACTCCGGTGACGGTGACGGTGGCGGGGGCTCCGGCAACGGCGGTGGCTCCGGTGACGGCGACGGTGACGGTGGCTCCGGTGACGGCGGGAGCGACGACGGTGACTCTGGGGACTTCCCCGGCGAGTCGGGCGGCAGCGGCCTTCCCCCGGGGTACGGCCTCGCGGACGACTCCGGTAGTGGCTGTGCCTGCACCGCGTCGAACGACCACAACGACACCGGCTTCGGCATCATCCTGTTCGGTACCGTGCTCGGCTTCCGCCTGCGCACCCGACGTCGCCGCTAAACCGGCCAACTGCAGCCAGTAGACGGCGCGGTCGCTCCCCGAAGCGGCCGCGCTTTTTCGTCGTCGCCGTGCACATGCCCTGTGCACACATGTGCAACACAGTAGGTTGAGGTGCGCTACGAACCAAGCACCATGCGGCTCATCTCGACCACGGCCTACTTTCTCGTCCTCTGCGCTTCGGCCGTTGGCTGCGACAGCGGCGGCGAGCCTAAACCCACGGCACCAGCGGTCGAAGAATCCAGCGGAAAGGCCGATTCCTGGGAGGAGTTTGCTGAATGCCCTGCAGACCCGCTGGCGATCGACACGGACGATGAAGCGCTCGCCTGCCTCGCGCAGGACTTCGGCCAGTACGACGAGCGCGACTTCACGGACACCGCGCTCGTCGCCGGCGACGCGAACATCGACTACATCGCGTGCGTCGACGGCGTCATCTACGGAACGGCGGGGGCCGGCACGGGGCTGGCCCTGGGCGGAACATGGACGGTTGGGCTCCTCGAGCCAACCCCATTCGGCGAGGTTGCGGCGGCAGCGGCTTCGGCCCCCATGCTCGGGTACCTCGGCGGGGTCGTGGGCGTGAAGATGTCGGGCAGCTATGACCGCTGCCTCATCCCCATGGCGAGACTCGCGACGGCGGCGGCAGCCAACGGCGCCGATTGGGTCGCGCGCGGCATCGAAGACCTGATCACGAGAGTCTTCGATGCCTCCGGTAGCAAAGAGATGAACCGAAAGCTCAAGGAGCTCGCTCGGAGAACGGATGCGGACGAGCACTGCTTGTCCGAAGCACTACACGAGTGCAAGGAAGGGTATCCGAACGACTACAACATGGATCTCGACCTGCGAACGGGACGCCTCACGGACCCCCGGACCGGCGAGGAGATCTGCAACTTGCTCGACATGTGCCTCTAACTTGCCCGGCTCCGCGCAGCGCGGCAGGCTCCACGCATGCAGCGATCCGTGACCCTGCTCGGCGGCGTGCTCCTGGCGAGCTGCGCCGATGCGCCCGTCACGAGTGCAGCCGCGGCCGACAACGACTCGACCACAACCGACCCCGACGCTGGCACGCGACCGCCCGCGTCGACCGCTGCGACCTCGACCCAGGCCGGAGGGTCGAGCGGCCGCGCCGCGGATGTCTCGAGCACGAGCGCAGCGCCCCCTCGGGCAACCGTCCGCCGGTCATCCGCGCGCCCAGCCGCGTCGCTGTAGCAGAGCAAGAAGACTGGTCACTGGCCCTGGACGTGACCGACCCGGACGATGACGTGTTGCGTGTGTTCGCGACAGGACTGCCCCCTGGTGCGCGGTGGTCGGAAGTCGAGCGAACGCTTTCCTTTCATCCCGACTTCATCCAAGGGGCCGTCGACGCGGTCTGGGACGTGACAATCGTTGCGCGCGACGGGTTCTCCGAAACCACGCACACGCTGACGCTCTCGGTCGACGAGCTGGTGGCAAGCGGGCTGGAACCCCAACTTCGACGACGTCGCATTCACCCGACGCTCCCTAGCCGTCGTCGGCTTCTCCAAGGCCAGTCACGATGGTGCCCCTGGAACCGGCGAGGGGAATGGTAACCAGCCCTGGTCCGACGAGAACGGCTTTGCGGGCGCGTTGGACAGCCCGGGGGACACGGGGTGGAACGGCGACATCGCCGGCGCCCTCAACCGCTTTCTGCGATGGGATGCCAACGGCATCGTCGATACGATCGACCGCTTCGAAGTCCCCCTGCGGGTGCTCGATGGCGACGGCTCCGGCCCGCCAGAGCCTGGCTACCCTTCGCTTGGCGACCGCTTCGATGGCGAGCTTCCCGTCGTGGTGGACGTAGCGCTCCGCCGCATCCAGGCCTTCCGCACGCGGCCAGGCGAGTCGGTTTCGTGGTCCTGGGGAGAGGCTTCGGGCCGCGCGAGTGCGGACGCGCGCGGCCAGCTTCGCATTCCGGCGGTTCCGCTCACGCACGATTGGCAAACGCTGACCGTGACGCGCGGCTGATGCTACCGCAGACTGGTCCGCGATGAAGGTCTCGCCCAACGCGCCGTGCCCGTGCGGGTCGCAGGCCAAGCTGAAGAAGTGCTGTGGCCCATACCACGGCGGCCGTCCGGCCCCGCCGCATCGGCTGATGCGAGCCCGGTACACCGCGTTCGCCATGGGCAAGGTCGACTTCTTGCTCGACACCACGCACCCCGAGGGCCCCCAGGCGCAACCAGATCGGGCGCGCTGGCGGGCCGAGCTGGACGCCTACTGCCGGACGACGCAGTTCGACGGACTCACCGTGCTCGAGCACGACGTGGATGAGCAGGCCGGCCGCGCGACGGTCACGTTTCGCGCAGAACTCTCCCGGGATGGACGACCGCTGGGATTCACCGAATGCAGCCTCTTCCTGCGCGTCGACGGCCGCTGGTTGTATCACTCCGGCGACATGCTCGACTGATTGCTCGAGCGACGCAACACCAACGCCGATCGCGCGTGCCGGAGAGACGTTCGCGAGGTGGGGGAGCAGGTCGGTAGCCCACGGCTCGACCCGCGGAAGCAAAACCTCCGCGTCGTCGAGGCGCCCTTCGAGCGTGAGTGCATAGGCCAGCGCGGCGTAGTTCGGCGCCTCGTCGTCCTCGCTGCAGTCGATGCAGCATGCCGACAGCTGCTCGAGGTCCGTTCGCGCAACCTTCGGGTCAATCTCCAGCAGCGCAACGCCTCGGGCCCAACGGGCCAAGCAGGGGTCTTCGCGCGCATCGGATCCTTCGAGGAGGTCGAGCGGCCTCAATCCAGCGACTCTGGGACCTGGTCGCCCAAACACGGGCCCGCCGCATCGCCACGCGCAATCCGCTGCAGCAGCGCATCGCTGGGCGCATCGGCGGGAAACTGCGTCTCGACGCGCGTCGAGCCCAACACCAGATCGCTGGACGTTCCGAGCATCGTCATCGTGCTGAACATCGAAAGGCGTTCCTGCCCCAGCTGCATGCTGATCGGGATCACGAGCGGAAGCTCCCCTACGCAGGACTCCAGCGGCCCGACGGCGCGACGAATGCGACGCTCGAGCACCGTAGCCTCCGGCCGCGTCCGAGACAGAACCCGAAGATGCTCCAGGACCGTCCGCGCAAACGCCTGCACGTCGATCAAGCAAGCTCGAAGCACGGGGTCCTCGAACACCGCCAGCAGGGCGTTCGTGCCTTCGATGGGCGGACCGCGATGGATCGCGTCGGGGCGCGGCGGTGGACCCGGTCGACCGTGCAGGTAGCACGCGAGTTGGAGATACGCGTCGTTGGCCATTTGCACGTTCCAAAGCTCGTCCACGACGACCGACGGGTACGGATGGTGTCGCCGCAGCATGAACTCGACGGCAGACCGTACGTGCCGTGCCTCCCGGTCGTCGAGCTGTGTCGCCGAGTAGCGTGGGGCCAGGCCGGCAGCGAGCAGCATCGCGTTGCGCTGCGGGAGCGGTACGTCGAGCACCTCAGCCAGCGTGTCGACCATCTTCGGACTCGGCTTGGCATGTCCGTTCTCCAAGAAGCTCAGATGACGGGCGGACACGTCGGCTTCGAGGGCCAAGCTCAGCTGGGAGTACCGGCGACGCCGACGCCACGTTCGCAAGAGCTGACCGAAGCCGGGTCGTGCGGTCTCCACCCCAAGAGTGTCCTTCCCCGGGGCCAGCAGGGCCATTACCTCCGAGGTAAGGGTCGGACATGACCTGTGAGGTCATCGTCTCGCTGCCGAGGATGCCTAGCCTGCGAGCATGTCGTTTCGCGCGCTCCTCCTGGCCGGACTCGCCATGCTCGGCGGCTGCAATGCGCAGCGCTTCTTCATGGTCCAAGCCGTCGGCTCCCTTTCGGACTACTTCGAGCACCCAAGCTCGGCGGCTGAGTCTCTCGACGAGGTCGCCCCCGGCATCTTCACGTTCCAAACGCACTGGGAGCGCGCGCTCGTCGTCCAGACCCGGGATGGGCTGGTGATCTCGGACCCGTTCAATCCGACGTTCGCCCGCGCGCTCCGAGCAAGATTGGAGCGAGAGGGGCTCTGGGAGCCCGTGCGCGCGGTGATCTATTCGCATCACCATCTCGACCACGTCGGCGGCGCGGCGGTTCTCGACCCCGCCGAGGTCATTGCACACGAAGACACCCCCGCGCACTGGGCACAGTCCAAGCCACGCGACGTGTTGCCGCCCACCCGACTCATCAAGGGAGACACCCATCTCTCGTTCGGGGGTCGAACGATCGCGCTGGTCTCGATCCCGCACGCGCATGCCTCGACGCACGTGGCGATCCACGTGAACGAACAGGTGCTCTACGCCCCCGATACGCTCGCGCCCGGCGTGATGCTGCTCGGCGGACTGCCCGCGACGCCGCTCGAGGGCTACTTCGAAGACATGGCGAAGCTCGGCGCTTTGCCGTTCGATGTTTTCGTGGCGAGCCACTTCGGATACGCGTCGAAAGCGGAGTTCGAGCGAACCGTCGCGATGCTACGCGACCTCGACGCAATCGGACGCGAGGTCGTGGAGGAGCGATGGCACGACGGGGGGTTCCACATCGAAGCCACGACTCTGAAAGACGCCTTCAAGGACTACTACGACCGCACCCACGCCGAGTACGGCGACTGGCACGGCTTCGACACGCACATTCTCAGCGCGTTCACCCGCATCTACACCGCGGTGCTGTTGGGAGACAGTACCGCGGCGCAGACCCGCGAGTGCGGGCACGTCAGTCCAAGCGGCTCATGATCTCGAGGTCCCACCCGAGCACGGAGCCGGTGTTCGCGTTGTCGACCACGTCCGTGACCACCAGCGTCCAGGCCCCGTTCACCGACTCATCGCCCGAGAAACCGGTGGGCACGATCGGTACGCCACCGGGGTGAAGCGGTGCAGACTGCTCGTCGGCGACCATGACCTGGTTGCCGTCGGGGTTACGCAGCTCGATGACGAGCTCCTCGTGCGCCGGGTGGTCGAGGTCGACGAGGACGGCGACATCCATGTCGACCGTAGCGAGCCCTGCCACGTTGAGAGACAGTTCGATGGCCGCGCCGTCACTGGGGATCATCGCGCCGCCGCCGGTGAACGTGCCGCGGAACGAGGCGTCGCCGCAAAACCCGAGTGGATTGCCGGCAAGGACGGTGCTTCGCACGATCCCCGCGCACAGCGAACCGACCGCGCACGGCGTCTCAAGGTCGCACTCGAACACCTCTTCGCCCTTGGCGGGGCAGGCCCACTCCGCGGACGCGGTGTCGTCGACGACCTCCTGCACCTCGCCGTCGAGCGCGTCGAACGACACGAGGGTGTCGGCGGGCCAGATGAAGTCGAACGTCTCGCAGTCGTCGGCGGGGTCGATGCGCTGGCCGTCGACCGCAAGCGCGCCGCCTTGCCACGTCAGCGCCTCGACCGCGAGCTGATGCCCGGGATAGCGCAGCGGGCCGCGGGATCCGAACAGCACCCATTGCTCGGGAAACGTGACGCCCGCCGGCGGCGGAGCCTGGGTGAGTTCGGCCCAGGCCTCGGCTGAGGTCACCACGACCCAGCCTTCGGCCACGCGCGCCGGCAGACCGAGCAGGTTGGGGTCGTGTTCGACGAACGGCACGTCGACTGCGGAAGCGCCAGTGGTGTCGTCGGTCCCCGACGTGTCACCCGACGTGCTGCCGGTCGACCCCGCGCCGCCCGTGCTCGAGCTCGAGTCCGACCCCGTGCTGCTCTCGCCTTGCGTCGTGGTCCCCTCTGCGGATCCGCCACCGCTGGTGCCCGACGTCGATTCGCCCGTCGTCGGCTCGCTCGAGGACGTCGTGCTTCCGTCCGTTCCGTCGGCACCCGCCGACGTGGTGGAGCCGTCATCGTCACACCCGCTGACGAAGCCAACGGTCGAAAGCAAGAGGCAGGACACAACCCGGGCGTACGCACTGCAACGCATGTCGAGGCGCACGGTAGTACACGGCGTGCCATCGATGGCGGCGACCCACGTGCGTGGAAACACTCGCAGAGCCTCCTCCTGGTCGCGGCCGCGGAGGAGACCCGGAGCGACCGTGACGACCGCGTCACGTAGACTCGTCTCATGCGTCGCACGCTCGTCCCCGTGGTCCTCCTCCTCGGAGGATGCCGACCGACGACACCGATGAAGACAGCTCCGGCCGCGCAACCGCCTTCGGCCTCGCAGCCGATGACTGCGGCAGGGGCCGCCGCCGCGGCCGATGCCGAATGCCGAAGCTGGCTGACGACGCTCGACAGCAGCGCGCAGGTCTGGTCGCTGGACGTCGCGATTGGCCCCGGCGGAACCACGACGCTGGGCGGTTCCTTCTTCGGGGCCATCCAGTTCGACGGCTTGCCTCCACTCGAACAGAACACGCCCGAGCCCGTGTACGACGAGCACTCGTTCACGGTCGAGAGCGGCGGCACCGACGGCTTTCTCATCGCGTTCGGCCCGCGCGGCGGGGTGGATTGGCGCCGCCGAATCGGAGGCGTCGACGACGACGAAACCGTCGCGGCCGGACTGAACGCCGCCGGCCGTGTGTACGCCGCCGGTAACATCACCGGCCAAGCGCAGTTCAGCGGCGTCGAGCTCACGGCGCGCGGCAGCCATGCGTACGGGGCCGTCTTCAACCCGGACGGCAAAGCACTCGCAGCCCAGCTGGCCAAAGACTGGAGCTCGGTCCAGGCGCGACGCGGCGCCGTCGATGCGCAGGGCAACGTGTACGTGCTCGGCATGCGCAGCACGCCCGACGATGAATGCGAGTTCGACGACGAAGACCGGCCCTGCCTCAGCGACCTCTTCCTCGCCAAGTTCGCGCCCGACGGCTCGCCCCGCTGGTCCACACGCACATCCGGAGACGCGCAGGCCCAGTCACGCACGATCGCAGTAGACGCCTCGGGAAAGATCCACATTGCGGGCGCCTTCTCGGGCGCGCTCAACATCGCCGACCAGTCGCTGCTCGCCGCAGGAGAGAGTGATCTGCTGCTCGCGACCTACAACCCCGACGGTACGCTCGCTGGGGCCCGGCGCGCGGCCACGGGAAACGCAGCGCCCATCGATCTCGCGACCGATCGCGACGGCAACCGGTACGTCGTCGGCACGCACTGGGACCCGACCACCTTCGGCACCGACACCGAGCTTCCCATGCCACCCCTCGGAGGGTTTGGCGGCGTGACTGCAACCGACGGTTTGTTCATCGCCAGGTTCGCCCCCTCCGGCGCGCTCGACTGGGTCGAAATCGCCGAAGACCCCGATACCGAGCGTGGCTGGCTCGACATCGCCAGCATTGGCGCCGACGCGTCCGGAAACAGCTACGTCATCGGCTGGGGCTATCAATGGCAGGACTCCGGAGACGTCATCGAAGCCGTCGACCGCGGGCGCTTCTTCCTCGCCCAGTTTGACCCCAGCGGACAGGTCGCGTGGGTCGAACGCGCCGACCGGGCCGAAGAGTACGGTACGCGCGCGGGTGACCTCGCCGTCGACGATGAGGGCAACGTCCATGTCGCCTCGTTCGCGGCTCCAGGAGCATCGATCGGCGGCCTCACGCTCCAGGGCGAGAGCAACATGTTCGTCTGGCGACGCTGCCGAACGCAGTGAATGTCGAAGCCGGGAAGCGTGCAAGATGACGCGTTGGCCGACCCGGTCACAGCGGTCGACTCGACAGTCCTGAAACGACGAAGGCCAGGACCTGCTCCAGCGCGGCCTTTCGCTCTCGCGACGTCTCGAGCACCCCGCTCAAGGACAGCGTGGCGAGGCCGTGCACGCTCGTCCACGCCAGCATCTCCGCGCCCTCTCGCTTCTCGGGTAGGAGTACCCCCGCGACAACGAGGCCATCGAGCGCCTCTGCGAGCAGGTCGTAGGGCGTCTGTCCGTCCTCCCGCCCGTCTGCGTGTCCTCGGCCCACCGGGCTGAACATCAGGCGAAACAGCTCAGGGTTATCGACCGCGAACCCAAAGTAGGCGCGGCCGGTCGCCTCGAACCGAGCGATCGCAGCGCGTTCGTCCTGCCCCTTGCTGCGGGCCTGCACGCGCCGCATCCGTGCCGCGAGTTGATCGAACGCCTGCGTCGCGATCGCGAGGAGAAGCGCCGCTTTGTCCGGGAAGTGTCGGTACGTCGCGTTGGCCGACACGCCAACGGTTCGCGCAACCGCGCGAAGGCTGACGGCTTCCCAGCCCGACTCGATCACCACATCGCGTGCTGCGGCAACCAGCGCCTCCGCCAAGTTCCCGTGGTGGTACGCGGCCTTCGTTGGCACGCCATCATGTTGACATCGTGAACTTTTCTCGACAACCAGCGGAATCAATGTTGACACCGTATACTTTCGATCCAAAGTTCACACCGTGAACACCAGCCTGCCAACCGTCGCGCTCTTCGGGGCCACCGGTTTCTCCGGCCGCCCCGTGTTGCGAGAACTCCTGGCCCGAGGATACGCCGTGCGCGTACTCGTGCGCCGAGCCGACGCCCTCGAGCCCCACCCGAACCTGACGATCGTCCAGGGGGATGCCTTGCGCGCTGCCGATGTTGCCGCGGTCCTCGAGGGCAGTGATGCCGTGCTCCACTGTCTTGGGGTTGGAGGTCAGGGGACGGGTGCCGCGACCACGCTCGTCTCGGACTCCGTCCGCCTCGTCCTTGAAGCGCTCGAACCGGACCCAAGCGTCGGCTGATCTGCATGTCGAACGTCGGCGCCGGCGGCAGCGGACCCTGGCTCGTCAACAAGCTGGTCGTGCCGCTGTTCTTGCGCCGGCTGCTCCCGCTGATCGAGGACAAAAACCGCATGGAGGCACGGCTGCAGGCGTCCAACGCAGACTGGCTCTCGGTGCGATTCCCCAACATCGTCGAAGGGCCCGCAAAGCCCGTCCGCCAAGACGACGACGGCCGCTCGATCTCGCTGAGCATCACCGTCGAGTCGGTCGCGCGCTACCTTGCCGATCAGGTCGTCGTGCCGGATCTCGATCGTCGAACCCCCTCGGTGAGCAACTGATGCGTGCGCTGTGCCTCTTGGTCCTCTTCGTGGTCGGCTGCGCGACGTCCTACGGCGTCCACGCGGACGTCCACACGTTCGTTCGTCACTACAACAATGTGCACGTCATCGGGGGAGACGATGGCTACGTGATGATCGATGCAGGACTCGAAACCGACGGCCCCGCCCTCGCCGCGGATCTCGAGCGCCGCGGCCTCGACCCACGCAAGCTCGAAGCCATCGTCCTGACCCACGCCCACGCCGACCACGCCGGGGGCGCGCGCTTCTTTCAGCAGACCTACGGCACGCGCATCGTCGTGGGACAAGGCGATGCCACGATGCTCTCGCGTGGAACCAACGACTCGCTCTGCCCCACCGATGCGACCGCGCGTCGACGGCTCGCCAGCGACCAGGCGGTGACCTTCGCGTCGACCGAGGCCGACGTCATCGTCGAAGATGCGCTCGACCTGCGGACCATCTCCAGCGTGGACGGAACGGTGCTCGCCCTACCCGGTCACACCGAGGGCTCCCTCGTCGTCGTGTCGGGTGCCCAGGCATTCGTGGGAGACCTCTTCCGCGGCTCCATCGTCGGACGCCGAGCGAAGCGCCACTTCTACATGTGTGACCTCGAGGACAACGACGCCGACATTCGCACCGTGCTCGAGGGCGTGGCATCGAACGCAACCACCTTCTTCACCGGCCACTTCGGACCCCTGGAGCGCTCCGCCGTCGAGGCGCGATTCGTGGATGAGAACGGCGATGCCCGACCGGTCGACCGCCCGCATCGCGGTCCCGACTGAACACAACATCTAGTTGACAAGCACCTCTCGACCTCAATATATGGTGGGTGTGACGGTGCTCCAGGGGTCTGCTCCCTGGGGCTGAAAAGGGAACCCGGTGTGATTCCGGGGCTGCCCCGCAGCGGTCATCGAGAACGAACCCCACCAACGAGCACTGGCCGTTTTCGGCTGGGAAGCGGTGGGTAGTAGGCACGTCGGCTCAGCCTCTTGGCGGGTCGAAGGCGCTCGAGAGCCCGAAGACCTGCCGCCGCCGAGTGCCCCGAGCATTGGCGCTCGTTCGACCTGGAGGCCTCGCGGGAGGCCGGCCCGACGAGGTCTTCGCATGCGCGATGGCCTGCCGCCGTCCTGCCGTCCCCTGCACCGCCTCCTGCGTCACCCGCGGGGGTGAGGGTTGGTTCGAGGGCGCGCCTGCGCTCCGCTGCCGCATGGCGGCGACCGTCCCGTTCTCCCCGCGGTCCTTCTTGCCGAGGAACGAGAGGAGAACCGTGCTCACCACATCCACATCATCCCCCGACCGCCTGCACTCGAACATGCGGGTTCGCAAGCGCTGCGGCGCGTCCGAACCCGTCGACCTGCAGCGCATCCTGCTGGCCATCGATCGCCACTGCGACGGTCTGTCCGGCGTCGACGTCCATCGCATCGCGACCGCGACGATCGGCGGGCTCGTCGACGGCAGTTCCACGCGTGAGCTCGATGAGCTCTCGATCCGCACCGCGGCGGCCCTGACCTACGAGAACCCTGACTATTCCAAGCTCGCTGCGCGGCTGCTCGCGGCAGCGATCATCGACGACGTGCAGGCCCAAGACGTGCACGACGTGGTCAGCTACGCCAACCGCTGCGAAAGCCTCGGACTGCTTGCGACCCGAACCGCCAGCGCTCTGCGTCGTAGTGCAGAAGCGCTACAAGCCGCCCTCGATCCTGATCGCGATCGCCGGTTCGAGTACTTCGGCCTTCGCACGCTGCACGACCGGTACCTGCTGCGCCACCCGCAAACCCGCGATGCAGTGGAAACCCCGCAGCTGTTCTTTCTGCGGGTGGCCGCTGCGCTGTCGAGCACCGTCGAGCAGACGGTCGAGCTGTACGACCTGCTCTCGAACCTCGACTACCTACCCAGCTCCCCCACCCTGTTCAACGCGGGTACGCCCCACGAGCAGCTCCCCAGCTGCTTCCTGCTCGACTCGCCACAGGACCACCTGCGCGACATCTACGGCCGCTACACCGACGTCGCGATGCTCTCGAAGTTCTCCGGCGGTATCGGTCTCGCCTACCACCGCGTCCGCAGCCGGGGTTCGCTCATCGAAAGCACCAATGGGCACAGCAGCGGGATCGTGCCGTGGCTCAAGACGCTCGATGCGTCGGTGAGCGCCGTCAATCAAGGCGGTCGTCGAAAGGGCGCGTGCTGCGTGTACCTCGAGCCCTGGCACGCCGACATCGAAGCGTTCTTGGAGCTGCGCAACAACACCGGCGACGAAGCCCAGCGCACCCACAACCTCAACCTCGCCAACTGGATCCCCGACATCTTCATGCGTCGCGTGGAGGCCGACGCGATGTGGAGCCTCTTCGACCCGAAGACCGTCCCGGATCTGCCCGACCTGTGGGGTACGGCATTCGACGCTCGCTACGAAGCCGCCGAGCAGGCAGGGCTGGCGAGCAGCCAGATCCCCGCACGCGAGCTGTACGCGCGGATGATGCGAACGCTCGCCCAGACCGGCAACGGCTGGATGACGTTCAAGGACGCCTGCAACCGCGCCTTTAACCAGACCGCCCACAAAGAGGACGTCGTGCATCTCTCGAACCTGTGCACCGAGATCGTCGAGGTGACCTCCAACGATGAAGCAGCCGTATGCAACCTCGGCTCGGTCAACCTTGCGCACCATCTGTGTCGCGACGGCGGCGTCGTACGCTTCGACTTCGACAAGCTCGCCCGCACCGTCCGCGTTGCGGTTCGCCAGCTCGACGCCGTCATCGACCAGAACCTCTATCCAATCCGGTCGACCGCACGCTCCAACGCGCGCTGGCGACCGGTGGGGCTGGGCGTGATGGGGCTGCAAGACGTGTTCTTTGCCATGGATCTGCCGTTCGACGACCCGCGCGCACGGGCGCTCTCGGCCGCGATCGCGGAGCGGATCTACTTCGAAGCGCTGACGGCCTCGTGCGACCTCGCCGAGCAGCATGGGCAACATCCCGCCTTCACTCGGACGCGGGCCGCTCGCGGTGAACTCCAGTTCGACCACTGGGGTGTCGAACCCACCGACCCGCGCTGGCCTGCGCTTCGCAAGCGCATCCGCACCGTGGAGCTTCGCAACGCGCTGATCGTCGCGATTGCGCCGACAGCCACCATCGCCTCGATCGCGGGGTGCTACGAGTGCATCGAGCCGCAGGTCTCGAACCTGTTCAAACGCGAAACCCTCTCGGGGGACTTCCTGCAAGTCAACCGGGCGCTCGTCGAACGTCTACAGGCCAAGAACGCGTGGACGCCCGAGGTCCGCGACGCGATCAAGCGCGCAGACGGATCCGTTCAGGCGCTCGAGGTGCTCGACGAGCACGACAAGGCCGTGTTCCGCACCGCGTGGGAGCTGCCGATGCGCAGCCTGATCGACATGGCGGCCGACCGCGGCGCCTTCATCGATCAAAGCCAGTCGCTGAACCTGTTCGTCGAGTCGCCTGAGCTCGGGCGGCTGTCGTCGATGTACTTCTACGCCTGGAAGAAAGGCCTGAAGACCACCTACTACCTGCGCTCGCGACCCGCGACCCGCATTGCCAAGACCACCGTGCGCGAGCCTGTCACGTGCAACCTCGAAAACCCCGAATCCTGCGAGGCCTGCCAATGAGCGCCGTATCCCGCCCTTCCCGCCTGCTCCACCCCGGCCTGTGCCTGACGCTGCGGCCGATGGTCTACCCGCAGTTCTTCGAGATGTATCGCGACGCGATCAAGAACACGTGGACCGTGGACGAGGTCGACTTTTCCCGGGACGTCACCGACCTGCGCGAGGGAATGGACCCCGCCGAGCGCCATCTCGTCGAGCGTCTGGTCGCCTTCTTTGCCACGGGAGATTCGATCGTCGCCAACAATCTCGTCCTCGCCCTGTATCGGCACATCAACGCTCCCGAGGCCCGCATGTACCTGTCGCGGCAGCTCTACGAAGAGGCGCTGCACGTGCAGTTCTATTTGACGCTGCTCGACACGTACGTGCCCGACCCCGCTGCGCGGCACCGGGCATTTGCCGCGGTGGAGACAATCCCATCGATTCAGCGCAAGGCGGACTTCTGCCTGAAGTGGCTCGACGCCATGGCCGACGTGACGACGCTGACCAGCCGAGAGCATCGCCGCAGCTTCCTGCTCAACCTGGTCTGCTTTGCCGCGTGCGTCGAGGGCCTGTTCTTCTTCGGTGCCTTCGCCTACGTGTACTTCCTGCGCTCGCGCGGCCTGCTGCAGGGGCTGGCCGGCGGCACGAACTGGGTGTTCCGCGACGAAAGCGGCCACATGCGCTTTGCGTTCGAGGTCATCGACACCGTGCGACGCGAGGAGCCCGATCTCTTCGACGAAGCATTCGAACGCCAGGTCCGCGAGATGATCGACGAAGCGGTCTCGTGCGAGGCGCTGTTCGCCGAAGACCTGCTCGGCCAGGGGGTGCGCGGGCTCAGCGTTGCCGACGTTCGACGCTACATCGAATACTGCGCCGACCAGCGCCTGGCCCGGCTGGGCATGACGCCGCAGTACCGCAGCACCAACCCGCTGGCCTTCATGGAGCTGCAAGACGTGCAAGAAGTGACCAACTTCTTCGAGCGTCGACCCTCGGCGTACCAGGTTGCGGTGGAAGGGAGTGTCGCCCTCGATGTCGCCTTCTGAGCCCATCCGCTTGATCGAGATGGTCTTCCCCGAGCAGACCAACCA
>CAYSPB010000178.1:0-14486 GCA_964432695.1 uncultured Nannocystaceae bacterium | reverse complement strand
CACAAAAACCACTTCCACGTTCGGTTCAAGCACTGAGGCGGGCGTCCCCACTGCCAGGTTCACGCGCGGTCGTGCTGGGGCCTTCGGTTTCGACGCCGGCCGAGCAGGACTGAGCGGCGCGGGCTACTCGTCGTCGACTTCGAGAACGACGCGACGCGTACCGTCGGGTTCGACGTGCGTGTGGGTGACGCGCATGCCGACGACCCCGGCCGCGGTGCGGACCGTCGCTTCGGCGCGGAGCCGGGCCAGGTCGGGCAGCAGGGCGTCGTCGAGCAGGCTTCGGTCGAGCTCGCCGCACACGAGCCGGACCACGCCGGCCTCGAGGACGAAGCCGAAGTCTTCGACGGTGTCGAGCGTTCCCGCGGGCAGGCGCAGGTCGACCGGATCTCCGACGCACTCGAGGCTGCCCTCGAGACGAATCCGTCGTGGTGGGCGCTCGACCGGCAGGGACAACCGTCGGAGCGCGGCTTCGACCCCGTCGAGGGTCGCGCCGCGCAGCTCGATGTGCACATAGCGGCTCACGGTGTCTTCTTCGGCGGCGTCAGCGGGCTCGATTCGCCGCAGACCGGGCACGGCTCGGTGCCGGTGGAGAGTGCCAGGTACCAGCCGCAGCGGCGGCAGGGTCCAGCGTCGAGCGCGAGGACCTCGGGTGCCTCGGTGGCGTGCTCGACCTCGACACCGAAGTGCTCAAACAGATCTGCTGTTTGCGGGCGCGACGTCGCGCCGGAGGAGCCCCCCAGCTTGCGAAATCGGTCGGCTCCGGACGCCATGACGGGTTCACGATACGCCAGGCTTGCCTCCGGGGACCGACTTCGGCCACACTTTTGTAGCGAAAGGTCGCCGAAGGTCGGCTCAGATCGCGTGACGGAGGACTCCAGCAACAAGAATCGGCGACGGTCGGAACGCGTGCCCTTGAGCGTCGCGTTTTCAGAGTCCGACCCGCGAACCACCACCCCGGTGAGCGACCTGTCGCAGACCGGCGTGTTCGTGCATACCGAAGAGCTGCTCCCGCTCGGGTCCGTCATCGATATCCGGTTCACCGTGTTCCCGCAGGAGCCCGTGCTCTTCGAGGGTCGCGGAACGGTGGTCCGGCACTGCGAGGACCCCTCCGGGATGGGCGTCGAGTTCCTCGATTTGACCAGCGGCGCTCGCGAAGTCCTCCGCGAGATTCAGATCCGGCACGAAGCCCAGCGCCATCGCGGCACGCTGGCTCGGACGCACGTTGGTCTGCGCACACACGGCCTGGTCGCGCGCCTGGCCGACGACGGCGAGTCGACGTAGCGCTCTCCGTGGCTGCGCGTCGCACCGTTTCGTTCGTTCGACACGGGGAGTACACGCCCACGGCCGAAGGCGGCACGCTCACGCCGCTGGGCCGGGCCCAGGCCGCAGCGGCCGGTTCGGTCCTGGCGCAGATGCCCGTGCATTCGATGCACTGCAGTCCGCTGCGACGGGCCATCGAGACTGCCGAACGCATTGCACAGGTCTGCGGCCGCTCCCGAGCCAAGCGGTCCCACGACCTGGCCGAGATCAGCCCGACAGCACGGGCCGGCGTGGCCACGGCCAAGGACGCCCGGGCCGGCCAAGCGCAGGTCCGCCGGTTGCTGGAGGCCGTGGCCAAGCCCGCCAAGCGCGCCCGCCACGACGTCCTGGTCGCGCACGGCAACCTGATCCGGGCGCTCTGCTGCGCCGTCCTCGAGGCTCCCACGCACGCGTGGATGAAGATGGCGATCGACCATGGCTCGATCACCACGCTGGTCGTGACCGGGACGGGTCGCATCTACCTCGTCGGCTTCAACGCCACAGAGCACCTGGGTGCGCTCGCCGAGTGAGCGGGTGTACCCTTCGCGCGTGCTCGAGTCCTGGCTCCGCCAGCTGGAGAACCCAGATGATCCGCAGCTTCGGGGCTTGTCGCTGTTCCTGCGACTGATCCCGCTTCAACTCGCCACCGAGTACGTGTGCGCCGCATTGGCCTCATGGGCGAGCTTGGACGCCACGCGCTTTGTCGAAGGGGCCGCTCCACGAGCGTACGGGTTCGACGTACCACTCCAGGCGTTTCTCGGGGTTCTCGCGACGCTCGCAGTGCTCCTGGTGCCTCTACAGCTTCACCCTCGGACCGCTCGGGTCGGGCGATGGGCCGCGCTCGCGCTTGCCGTTTCGCTTTGCGTAGCAACCTTCCCGCGCTGCGGCAACCACCTCTACCTGGTCGTCATCGTGCTGACGCTCTGCGTTCAGCTCGAGTTCTCGGGTCCTGACGCTCGCGACCTGTTGGCGCGCTCGCTGCGTTGGATCTTGGTCGTGGTGTTCTTCTACAGCGGTCTGCAGAAGCTCGCGCATGGCTTCTATCTGGACGGCCAGATGCTGGCGTTTCTCGGGAACAGGACCGGGTTTGCAGAGCTGGTCTCCATGTTGGTGCCTGCCGACGAAGCCACGCGTATCGCGGGGCTCTCTCGTGTGGCTGGCGGCGGCCCGTTCTCGTCGACGGCCCCACTGCTCGTTGCTGCATCCAACCTCACCTACGTCGGTGAGATGTTTCTGCCGCTGTTGCTGCTCCTGCCGAAGACGCGTCGGTTCGCCATTCCCGCGACGTTTGCACTGATCTTGGCGATCGAGCTCTTCGCCCGTGAGGTGTTCTTCGGCCTGTGGTTCACGGGGCTGCTGCTGCTCTACGCGCGGCCTCCAACGTATCGGCGCGCGTTCGTCGTCGTCGTCGCGCTCGACGTTGCGATGCTCTTGGTGCGGGTGGGTGCATTGCCTGAGGTGCACTTCAAATGAGCGAAAGATCCGTGCCATCTATGCCTCGGGCGGTCCTCGTTCTGCTTGCCGCATTCACGGCGTGGCCGATGCTGCACATCGTGTTGACGGCGGTGCAGGGAAGCGATGCATGGAAGCTCGGAGGATTCGGGATGTACGCAACGCCACGTCCTCGGGTGACGCTCCGGCTCGAGGTGGACGCTGGTCGAGGGCTCGCCGAATACGACCCGATGACGTTGGATGGACCACTGCAGCGAAAATACGCCGAAACCCGAGAGTCGATGGCGATCCTCGGGGCGTGGGCCAGCGCGGAGCCGCTGGCGGCGGCGATTCTGGAGCGGTACCCGGCGGTCCGCACGGTGGCGGTGCTCGTCGACACCACGGTCATGGACCCTGAGGAGGCGACGCTCGTGCAAAGCACCGCCCGCTTCACGTACGGGCGCTGAACGCTACTCGGCGACTTGCGCGAGGCTGCGGACGGCGTGGTCGAGCAGGGCAACGCCGAAGCCAGTGCCGCGGCCCTTGAGGAAGGCCGGGCCGGCGAGGTCGACGTGGCACCAGCGGCGCTTGTTGGCTCCCGGCGCGCCCTCGAGGTGCGCGTAGAGGAACTGGGCTGCGCACGAGGTTTGCGCGTTCATTCGGTTGGCGACCGAGTTCTTCATGTCGGCGATCTTGCTGCTGAACTCCTGCTGCAGCAGCTCCGGCGCGAAGAGCAGGGGGTGCACGAGGTCGCCCGACGTGTAGCCCGCGTCGATGACGGCGGACTCGAGGTCGGCGTCGTTGCTCACGATGCTGGCATGGATGACGCCGGTCGAGATGAGCTGTGCACCCGTGAGCGTGGCGGCATCGAAGATGACGTCGGCCTTCAGCTCGCGTGCGGCCCAGCTGAGCCCGTCCATGAGCAGGAGGCGGCCCTCGGCGTCAGTGTTGTTGATCTCGACCGTTTTGCCGGAGTGCGCCGTGAGGACGTCGTCGGGTTTGTAGCTGCGTTCGTCGACCGCGTTCTCGGCAATGCAGAGAATGAGCGTCAGGCGACCCTCATAACCGCTTTGTGCGAGCACCCGGAACGCACCCAGCACCGCTGCGCTGCCGCCCATGTCGGCCTTCATCCCTTCGATGCCGCCGCGTGGCTTGAGGTGCAGGCCACCGGTGTCGAAGGTGACACCCTTGCCGACCAGCGCGACGTGGGTACCCTCGGCCTTCGGGTTCCACTCTGCGACGACCATGCGGGGCTCGGTGCTCGCGCCGCGGCCGACCGCATGGATACCGCCCAAGCCGTTCTCGAGCAGCTTGGCGCCCTTGATCTCGCTGACTTTGACGCCGGGGATCTCTTTGAGCATCTCCTTGGCGCGCGCTGCGTAGTTCTCGGGGTTGAGGTCCGAGGGCGGCGTGTCGACCAGCTCGGCGCTGTCCCGGGCGCACGCGACCGTGGTCTTGATGTGATCGCCCGCCGCGAGTTCCTCGCCGCCCTTGGTGATCGCGGCGATCTGAATCTTGGCCTTGGTGGTCTTGCCCTTGCGGGTGAACTGCGGAAGTGCCCGCCCGACGGCGTTGCAGGCCGGAAGCAGGTGCACGCCGTCGTCGAGGACCAGCAGGACGCCGACTTTACCGCCCTTGCCGAGCGCGACCTGACTCATGACGTGGCGGATGCTGTCCGCGCGAGATGGGCTGTTGTAGCGGGACAGGGCGTTGGGCAGGACGCCGACGGTCAGCCACGTGGGACCATCGGACTTGGAACCCGGCGACTTGGCCATGCTCGAGGCGGTGGCGCCTCGGCGACCGGGCGCCGCTTCGGCTGCAAGAGCCGCGGCGAGGTCGTTGGTGCGCTTGCCGAGGGCCTTGGGGAGGCTCCCCTTGAAGCTGCGCTGCGGTGCGATGATGACGAGGTGCTTGATGCCGCGGAGAAGCGCGCGAACGTTGGCTGCGTAGGAGAGGGGGAGCACGGCCGAAGTATGCCTCACCCGTGACGGGCTGGTCACACGCTCGCCGGACGCGTGCGGCCGCGGGCCCACTTGCGCAAGGCCTGGATCGACTCGGCCCGGGTGACGCTCAGGGGCACGGTGGCCCCAAGGGCCGTGCGTAGGTCCCCAGCGGACACCGCTCGGCCCTCCGCAAAGGCGGACAAGCGAGCTTCGGTCACTGCAGCCTCGATTTCGGCGCCTGAGAACCCGTCGGCGCCGGCAGCCAAGGCTGCAAAGGCCGGCCAGGCATCGGCCATCGGCGGAATCGCGCCGAGGCGCTTGGCGGGGCCGCTCTCGAGGTGGATGCGGAGGATCTCCTCACGCGCGCCTGCGTCGGGCAGGTCGAAGAAGAAGATCTCGTCGAGACGGCCACGACGAAGTAGCTCTGGCGGTAGACCGGCGACGTCGTTGGCGGTCGCGGCGACGAATACGGGCCGACGGCGCTCGGCGAGCCACGTGAGCAGGCCGCCGAGGACCCGGGCTGACGTACCGGCGTCGGATCGGGCGCCGGTGCCCGCGAAACCCTTGTCAATCTCGTCGATCCACAGGACCACGGGCGCCATCGCGTCGAGGGCGGTCAGAACCCGGCGCAGGTTGGCCTCACTCGCACCGACCGTACCGCCGAAGAGGCGGCCGGGATCGAGCCGAAACAGCGGCAAGCCCAACGTGTGGGCAGTGGTCCGGGCGGCGAGGCTCTTGCCGCAGCCTTGGACCCCCAGGAGGAGGGCGCCGCGCGGGGCGACGATGCCCGCGGCTTCGGCCTCGGGCTGAAGTGCCAGCGCGCGCTGGCGAACCCACGCGCCGTACGCCGCGTGTCCACCCAGGGCGTCGGGGGCGAGCGCGGCTGCGGGCTCGAGCAGCCCGTCGGTTGGAACGAGGCCGGCCTTGTGCCGACCGATGAATCCGACCGCAGCATCGCCATCGGGACCGGCGTCGAGGACCGCTTCGGCGAGCAGGCGCTCGGCCGAGGCGAGCGGAAGGCCGACCAGCGCACGGGCGAGAGCTTCGGCGTGTGCGTCGAGCGCAGACGCTGCACCGGGCTGATGGCGGTCGAGCGCGGCACCGAGCTCCGCCACGCTGTCGGCGAGCACGTCGACCGAGGGGGGGGGCAGCGTGATGCACCAAGCTTCGGGGGGCGGTATCCAGGCGGAGACCGGTGGCTCGACGACGATCCACGTGGGGCCGTCGACGCGCTGGCCGGCCTCGCGCAGTGCTCTGGCGATCGCCGGGTCGCGCAAGACGGGCGAGGGCTCGAGCAGCACCCAGAGGTCGTCGCCGGTGGCGGTGGCCAACACGCCGTCCAGCGGCGCTGGCTGGCCAGCTGCATCGAGGCCCGAAGCGAGACTCCACGTCCGAACACACACGCCCCCGCGTTCGGCGACGTCCTCGAGCAGGGCGACCGCGCGTCCCTCTTCGGCGGTCCGCAGCACGATGAGGCGGGTGCCGGCCCGAATCGCCCGCAGAAGCTGGGCGGCGTCGGTCATCGGGCGCGAGCGCTGATCGTATGGGTTTGGGTGGCAGCCCAGCCCAGCCACGCCCGTACCAAGTGCGTCTGCACGGGGGCTTTGAACGCACCGTCGGCGTCGAAGCACCACCCGTTGAGCCACAGCCGCGTCCCGCGGAGCCGCGCGAGTTTGCCGTGCAGCCACGTCACGTCGTGGGATATCGCGGCGGCGCGGCCAGCGAGGGTCCCTCGGCCACCGAATAGCGACACGCGGTAGTGCAGCTTGCCCTCGAGGCGCAGGACCTCAAACGCGTCGCCGAACACTGACTGGGCCCGTTGCAGCAGTTCGTCGAACGTTCTGGAGCGACTGCGGCGGAAGTCGAGGGCGAGCATGGCCGGCGCGTCGACTCCGTCGGTGCCGACCCGCACCACACCGTGGGCAAAGGCTTGATGCAGCCCCTCCACCACGCCAGGCACGCCCGGTTGCAGGCGTCGCAGTGCATCAACGCCCGCCGCTGAACGCTGCGCGGAGAGGGCGTGTGCGACCCGTTTCATCCAACCCGGGACGAGGCCGGTGAGCTCGACCATCCGCGCGCATGCAGTCGCGTCGAGCGTCTCGCGGCCGGCTCGGGAGAGCAGCCCGTCGAGCGTTTGCATGGCCTCGGCGCGGGGGTCGGTCATCGGCGGCGTTCTCGAATCTCGCGGTCCATCTCGCGCGTCTGTTCGCGCTCCTTGATGGTGGCGCGCTTGTCGTGCACTTGCTTGCCGCGGCAGAGCCCCAGCTCGAGCTTGACGATGCCGCCCTTCGCGTAGAGGGACAAGGGGATCAGGGTGAGTCCGCCGGGTGCGACCTCGCGCTCGAGCTTGTCGAGTTCTTTGCGATGCATCAGGAGCTTGCGCCGGCGCAGCGGCTCGTGATTGCGTCGGTGGGCTTGCGTGTACTCCGACACGTGCGCGCGATGCAGCCATAGCTCGCCTCGGTCGAAGCTCGCGAACGCCTCGGCGAGGCTGGCCTTGCCATCCTTGACCGATTTGACCTCCGAGCCCACGAGGGCGAGGCCGCACTCGAACCGTTCCAGCACGTGGTACTCGTGCAGCGCCCGGCGGTTCTGCGCGAGCATGGTGCCGGACGCAGCCAAGCTCTTCGGTTTTTTCTTCTTGCCCACCGGGCCGCTCAAGCTACGCGACGGCCTGGAGGAGGGCAAGAACCGACACCCGGGCGCCCGCCCCCCGCAGCGGCGCCGAAGCGGCCTCCATCGTAGCGCCCGTGGTCACCACATCGTCGAACAGCAGGACGTGGCGCCCCCGCAGCGCTGCTTCGGCCCCGCGGCGCAGTGCAAACGCGCCGGCAACGTTCGTGCGACGCGCAGCCGGAGGCAAACCGACCTGCGGGGGCGTGGCGCGGACTCGCCGCAGTCGGTTGCGCACCCGGAGGCCGTGCCCTTTCACCGCACGGCGTAGCAGCAGCTCTGCCGGATTGAACCCGCGGCTGCGCTGCCGCGCGCGGTGCAGCGGCACCGGGATCGCCTCGGCAAGATCCTCGATCGCGAGCGCCGGCGCGCCTCGCAGCAGGTCGGCGAGTGGCCCCACTCGTCCGAGGTCTCGCTCGTACTTCAGCGCGGCCATCGCTCGCCGCAGCGGTCCCTCGTACACGAAAGGCGCCACCGCACCCGCCGTTGTCGGCACGACCTCGAGATCGCACGCCGAACACAGTCCGCGCGGTGCGTCGGGCCGCAGCAGCACACGACACGCAACGCATACCCTCGGTAGCAACACGCTCAGCACAGGGCTCCCATCGACCGGCACCCATGGATCGTTGCGCGTCGGGTGCCTGATGTGTCTTCGGACCCCGGTGTGTCCGATGTCGGCCGGCTGACCTCCGCGCCTGCTGAATTTCGAACAGCCAGTCCGCGCACTTCCGCGCTGAGGTGAGATCAGGGGCCTTTGCAAGGCACTCGAGCTCACGCGCCCGGTCGTCCTGATTCTCCGTCGGGACGGCGCTCGAAGAAGAGATGCACGTGGCGGACTTCTCAGGGCTCCACGCGAAGTCCTCCTGCTGAGCCAGAGACTCGAGATGCGCGCAGATCGGCTTGGGGTCGGGCGCCTCGCTCTTGCACGCGGTCAGGAGGCTCGAGAACGCGAGCACGGTGATGAACAACCGAGGCTTCGCGGCTTGTTCGACGTTCGGGGTGGAGATCGATCGTGTAGCCGTCGTCATGTGTCTCCAACGTCGTGCGCGCACCGATGCGGGTTCGGATTTTTCTCGAGTCGACCGGCTCCCTCGTTCTCGGAACGGCGCGAGACGCTCCAGCCTGAGGGGGTCGCGGCGGTGACGCTCAGGTGCAGCGCCGGAGCTGGATCCGCTCGTTGGGATTCCGAGGTCGGCACGGCTCATCGTGATCACAAAGGGGTGACGGATCCGTCCCGGAGTTTCACCAACATGCCGCCTTGCGGGCCCGTTGGCGCGTCAACAGAGCGCGAGCGGCTCAGCATCTTGAAACGAAGACCAGGAGATAGACGGATGAGCGTAGACAGACTCAAGATCAGTATCGGCGGTTCGCCGTTCGAAGTGGAAGTTCACCCAACAGTGCTCGACATCGACGAAGCAGATCCGGAATTCGCGACGGAGATGGCGCACGAGCACTGCCAGGGGGTCAAATGCATGCTGGAGTCCTTCGATGAGACCCATCGCTTCGAGGTGGCCGAACCGGCGAAGGCGGCCGTCAAGAGACTACTCGACGTCCAGCTTCAGGCGCGACCCACATACCGTCGTAGCGACGGCACGGGGCGGCCTGTCGACGTCCAGAACTCCCTGTACGTCAACTTCAAACCCGGCACCTCCGTCGAAGACCAACAGTCACAGATCGCCGCGCGTGGGTTCACCGAACTTCGGCGGCTATCAGAGACTCGTGTTCTCGTCGAACCGCCGCCGCACGAACTCGGACCTCTTGCCTTCTCAGGTCAGGACAAAGCGGACGACGACGTGTTGGAGGTGGAGCCGAACATGGTCCATCATCTCGAGCGCTTCAGCTCGCCGGGTGACCCGCTTCTTCCGCAGCAATGGCACCTTGATGCGCCGGAAGCAGCAGCGGACCTCAGGGCTGGTATCGGCGTTCGGGCACCCGGAGCGTGGGCAGTGAGTAAGGGAACCCGAGACGTTGTCGTAGCGGTCGCGGATGATGGCTTCGACCTCACTCACCCTGACTTTGGAGGAGAGGGTAAGGTCGCTCTCGCCCGCAACTACTTCGTGAGGCGCGGAGAGCTGCGGTCGAATGGCAATGTCCTTCCGCGCCCAGGGGACTATCACGGCTCTCCGTGTGCCGGTGTTGCGATCGCCGAGGCGAACGGTACCGGGACGCTCGGAGTCGCCCCAGGCTGCTCTTTCGCCGCGGTTCGATTCCCGCTTTCCGTTCCTGATGATGCGCTGGCCGCAATGCTCATCGACATTGCAGAGTTCGCCGACGTCGTCTCGTGTTCCTGGGGTTACGGGCCTGCGTACGTGCCGATGTCGAATCATCTACGGGAGACGATCTCTGAGTTGGCTGCGACCGGCGGGCCGCATGGAAGAGGTGTGGTCTTCTGTGTCGCTGCGGGGAACAACAACTGTCCGGTTCGGGACGAGACCAACTCGGTTCCCTATCAATACCTCCGTAACGGTGTCGTTCGAACACACTACGGGCCGGTCAATCGATGGTTGGCGGCACACCCCGACGTCGTCACCGTGAGCGCCGTTTCATCGATGGGGTGGCGCTCCGCGTATTCGTCTTGGGGAAACGAGATCGACGTTTGCGCTCCTTCGGACAACTGGGATGACCTTCGCGTCGTCAACACGCGCGGGAGGGGTGTCGTAACCGTCGACAATGAGGGATATGGGCCAGGTTCAGATTTTACGCCTGACAGTCGCTACACAAAGTCCTTCGGCGGGACCTCGAGCGCGACACCAACGGTCGCGGGCGTTGCTGCTCTCGTACGCTCGGTGAACCCTGAACTGTCCGCATCCGAGGTTCGAGACCTGCTTCGGGAAAGCGCGGACAAGGACCTGGTCGTCTTCTCAGAAACTGCGATCAACGCGCCTGGTGACTTCGACACTCGCGGGTTTAGCCAGTGGTACGGCTGGGGAAAAGTGGATGCCCACGCCGCGGTGAGGCGTGCTTTGGAACTCCGCCGATGAGTTGGAGCGAGGGGCACGGCTCTTGCTGACGTGCAGACCGCCAGGACCGAGGTCGCGGCGTCAGTGGTGGTACGGGTGCCGCGACAAGATTGTGCCGACGCGGTACAGCTGCTCGCACAGCATCGCCTGTGCGAAGCGGTGCGGCAGCGTGAGACGCGAGAGGCCGAGGACTTTGTCGGCGGCGTCTCGGTGACGCTGCTCGAAGCCGTGGGCTTCGCCGATCAGGAACGCGACCGAGCGGACGCCCTGGTCGCGCCAGGTGGACAGCCAGGTGGCGAGCTCCTCGCTGGTGGGCTGCTCGCCGCGCTCGTCGAGGACGATGACGCGGTCGCACGAAGCTCTGCCCTCGTCGAGGACGGCGTCATTGCTCTTGAGTGCGCGCCGGTCGATCGGCAGAAAGGACCGACTGCGTTTGACGTACTCGGCGCACGCCTTTTCGAGGCCGGCGTCCTTGAGTTTGCCGACGGCCAGCACCCGCAGGCGCATCAGTCCAACTCGTCGCCCGCGTCGGGCGGCAGGTCGTCGTCGTCCTCGGGCGGAAGTTCGACGTCGTCCTGGGAGGACTCCGGCAGCTCGTCGTCGAGGTCGTCGGGCAGCTCCGCGCCGGCGAGATCGAGGCCGTCGTCATCGTCATCGTCGTCATCGGCGAACTCGTCGTCGAAGCCACCGAACACCAGGTCGCCGCGGTACGCGGGCAGATCGTGCGGCGTATCGAGGGCGTCGAGGTCGGAGGTGTCCGCGACCTCGGGGGGCAGCTCCAACTCCACCCGTGGTGCATCGCTCCACATGCTCTCCAGGTCGTAGTGCATGCGCACCGGGTGGTAGAACACATGGATCATGAAGTCGTCGTAGTCGAGCAGGTCCCACGAGTGGTCGCCGAACCCGTCGGTGCCCTGGGCTTTGCAACCACGACCACGCAGCTCGGCATTGATGCTGTCGGAGACTGCGGAGACGTGCCGGTCGGAGCGGCCCGAGACGATCAGAACCCAATCGGTGTAGCCCGTGATGTCGGTGACGTTGAGGACCACCGGTGCGCGCGCGCTCTTGTCGATGGCCACGTCCAACGCCCGAAGCAGATTCTCCGGGAGGTCGGCCTTGGTGAAGGAAGGCTTGGCGTCCGAGGTGTTGTCGGAGGAGGCGTTTTGCACGAGCAGTCGAATCCGAAAGAGGCGAGTCGCAGGGCCTGGAAGCTGGTTTAGCTCGCGTGCTCAGGGCGCGGCAAGGCCATCCAGGAGGCGTTTGCGCTCCACCTCGTAGCGGTGACGCTCAGGGAGCGCAACCGCCTGCGCTGGTGCTTCGACGCGAGGCGCGCTCTCAGCAGCCGCCGCCACGAGCGCATGCACCTCGAATTGGCCGTTCAGCGGCCCTCCAGCGCCTCCGGACACGGTGTAGGTGGCCTGCGCGTCCACACGTACCCAGGCGCCGGTGTCCGCGTCGATCACGACCGTCGCCGAGAGTGCGCTGAACGCGACCCCCGCTCGCCAGGCTTGGACGCCCTTGGTCGGGGGCGTCCCGCCGCCGGCGTCCTTCGACAAGGTGATCCGGATGCCGTCGCCTCCGGACCACCCTTCTCCGGGCGCCGTCGCAGCCGCGACGCTCGCTCCGGGCAGCAAGAACTCGAGCGCGTCGCGGGCGGTGAATTGAGCGTCGTCGAGCCAGACGTCGTGAATCTCGGACTCCACGGGGTGGCGTGTCCACGCGCGATGGGCGAGCTTGGCGTACAGCTGCCCCCCGACGACCACGACGGAACGACCACGGCCGTGGTCGTTGTGCTGTTCGAGGGCCAGGCGCGGGCCCTGGTCGTCGGCGGGCTGCCAGGTGAGCGCGAGGTCGTCGACGATCGACTGCGCCACCGCGGGCGTGCTGCCCGCGGCAGGATTGGCTTCGGGCGCCGTCGCGGGCGTCAGCGAGAGCTCGCTGTGAATCGTCATGACGTGAGCGCCGAGCTCGTCGCGGGTGGCGGCGTGGGGCCGGCCCAGGACGTGAAGCAGTGTATCGGGATCGCCCTCGAGCAGCTGTTCGCGCGCTTGGGCCCGTGCCTCGTCGTCGCGGTTGGAGGCCGCGGCATCGACTCTCGTGGGCGCGTCGGTACACGCGCCGAGGACGACGAGCAGGAGGCCACCCCACCGGGGGCTGCGCGACGACGCGGAAGGCACGGTCGGAGGATACAGCAGCCCGGACCGGCTCACGGAGCCTCGGCTGCTATCGTACAGAGGACTCGTGAGCCTGCTCGTGCTCGATCCGATCTATCCCACCGCGCCGGTCTCGGTGCCCGAGCCGTGGCTGCATCTGTTGCTCTCGCCCGGCAGCCGCATCTTTGCGTTCCTGTGGGGCCTGCTGTGGGGCAGCTTCACCAACGTCGTCATCTACCGGACGGTGGTGAACGTCAAAGCGATCCTCGCGGGAAAGGCGGCCACGTTTTCCGACGGGGAGACCCGCGAGTTCTGGAAGGGCCGCAGCCGCTGTCCACACTGCGAGCATCCCATCGCGGCCTACGACAACATTCCCGTCGTGTCGTTCCTGCTGCTTCGCGGCAAGTGCCGGCACTGCAAGACGCCCCTGTCGCTGCGCTACCTGATCGTCGAACTCCTCGGCGGGCTGCTGAGCTTCGCCCTGTTCATGCAGCAGGTGTACGTGCCGTTGCTGGAGGGCCAGGCCCCGAACGTCGCCGGCTGGCTGCTTTACTTGCTGCTCGGGCTGACGCTGCTGAGCATCACGTACATCGACCTGGACGTTTTCATCATTCCCGACGTGCTGGTGCTGGTGGTCGGTATCGTCGGGCTGCTCGCCTCGGTTGCGTTCCCCGACGCGCTCGGCGTTCCGTGGCTGCATGGGCTCGGTGCGGGTCTCGCCGCTGCCGGGATGTTCTGGCTAATCCACATCTACTACACCAATGTTCGCGGCATCGATGGGCTCGGGCTGGGCGATGCCAAGCTGCTCGCGATGATCGGCATTTGGCTGGGTCCGCTCGGGCTTGCGTTCACAGTCTGCGCGGGCGCGATCCAGGGGCTGTTCGTCGCGGTGCCGATGCTTCTTCGCAAGAAGCCGGTGGCCAACGCCGACCTGCACGAGCTGCACGGAGACGACCCTTCTTTGGGCAAAGACGACCCCGACAACGTGCTCAAGCAGCGCGTTCCGTTCGGCCCGTTCTTGGCCCTCGCCGCCATGGAGTTCGTGTTGTTGCGCCGCATCATTGAAGACGCGGCCCGGTGGTGGGTCAGCGGCGGCGCCTTCTGAGGCCGACCAATCCCGCGAGCAGTAGCGCGCTCCAAAGCGGTGCACCGTCGTCGTCGGTGGTGCAGCCGCACCCCTCTTCGGGGGCAGGCGAGGTGTCGAGGCAGTCGCACGCACCGCAGGCTTCACCGCACAGCGGGCGATTCGTCTGCTCCGACACCCACGCGAGGGCGTGGTAGGGGACGCCGTAGAAGCCCCCCTTACCGCACGGGTCCGAGCCGCGCGCGGTGATTCCGACCAAGCGCAGGGCGCCGTCGGCGTTCCGGGCGAATGCGGGTCCGCCCGAGTCACCCTCACAGGAGTCTTCGCCGCCGCCGCCGGCGATGAACTCGAAGCCCGAGTCGGTAAACTTCGAGGCCCGGGTCGTGACGAGCCGCTTGATGCCGATGCCTTCGCCGGGCCCTTGGACGGCGGGGTCGATGCCGTATCCGACGAGGATGACGTTGCCATCCACACCCAAGGTCGCCGCGATCGCGTCCCACTCGTCTTGGACGGTGACGGTGGGGATCGGCGTCGCGTCGAGGCCGTTGTTGGGGATCGTGACGTAGCCGAAGTCGAACGCGTCTCGGTTGCTCTCGATCTCGAAGTCGGGATGTCCCCCGAACCCATTCGCGACGACGCTGGGAGACGCGGTGACGTCGAGCCCGTTGAACACGCGAATCTGAGAGGCATCGGTGACGCCGAGCAGGCAGTGTGCGGCGGTGAGGACGAGGCCGTCCTCGACGATGGTGCCGGTGCAAAGACTGCTCCCGGCGACGAGGGCGACCACGGCGCTGTACTCCTCGAAGTCGTCGAAGGTCAGATCTTCGCCGCCGATGATCGGCTGTGGCTCCACGCTGGGTCGGGGAGCGCCGAGGGAGGTTGGAGCGACCGCCAAAGTGGTGATGGCGCTAAGTAAAGAGGGGAACGTGAAGGAAGTGCCAAG
>CAYSPB010000177.1:0-14488 GCA_964432695.1 uncultured Nannocystaceae bacterium | reverse complement strand
TATCGACGAGATTCCCAACCGCACCCAGCGGATGGTCGGCGCGATCGACATGCTGCGGTTCTTCATCGTGCCGGCGGCCGCCGACTACTACGAGGGTAAGGGCATCAACTTCCGCTTCCACACCCTGCTGCGCTTTCTCGACGACCCTGCGTCGATCATCGACCCCACCGGCTTCAACAGCACCCGCGACGCGATCATCGGCCACGTCATGCAGGTGGTGCATGCCAACCCTCACTACGATTTCCAGCTCCTGGAGTCGTTCGAGGGCGGCCTCGAAGAGCTCGAGCGGCAGATCCACGCCGTGCTCGACGGCTCCCATCCACGCGCTGCGTCGATCCGCGCAATCGTCGAGGACCCGAACTATCACGCCGACCTGCTCGAGCACCTCGCCGAGTACCGCCGCGACCCCGAGGTCAGCCCGCTTCGCCGTGAGAACATCGAAGGCAAGTTCGAAGACGTGGAGCGGACCTTCGGAACCGTCCCCTCGGCGATGCGCTACTTCTCGCGTATGCCCCGGACCGTCCGCACCGGCATCCGGCACCTCGTCCGCGTCCGCGAGTTCCCGTCCGATCTCGCCGCCTGAGAGAGGCGTCAATCCGAGTCGCCGTCCCGGTCCGGATCCGGTGTCGGCGGGTACGCGATCGTTTTGCCGAGCGCCGCGTCGAAGCGAGCTCGGTCCGCATGGCCCTCGAGCTGGCCGCGCAGGAGCACGCGCGCGAGGCCAACGCCCATGGACACGAGCTTGGACCGGAACAAGACGTGCGTCACCGCGATCGCGTTCCGACGGTCCACCCCCCACGCGACCAAGCGCTTGCGGGCGTCGGACTGGTAGCCGTTCACGTCCGTGAAGTCATGAAAGATCCAGATCCGCGGCACCTGGCGCAGCAAGGCATCACCGAACGCGACGATGCGGTCGGCAACCGGACCCGACCCCATGCCCGTCAGCCGCGACGCGAGAACGTGTGGCGCAGGAGCAGCGAGGTCGAGCGTGCCCAGGGGCAGTTCGGTTCGCTCCGCCTCGACTCCCGCGAGTATCACCGGCGCCTCCACGGCGATGGACCGTAGCCAGGGCCGCCGCTCTTCGCAATCGACAGCGGCCACACAGCTCACTGGACGCGTTCATTCTCGCGCGACACAGTGCCGGCATGTCGACGCGACGACTCGTCATGCTCAGCGCCTGCAGCCTCTTCGGCTGTGGCCCCGCCGTGGGGACTTCGGGCGAGACGGGTGGTGGCTCGGATGCGCAGACGAGCGAGACCCAAGAGACGAGCGCCGAGCCAACGACGGACGCTCCCGGATCGACGGGTCAGGGTTCGGGCGGAACGACGGCCCCGGTCACCACGAGTGGTGTCATGTCTACGTCGACGGGCTCCACGAGCGCCGGAGGGGACGTCGACTCCAGCAGCGGAGGCGGGTTCGTCTCCACCTCCGGTGAGCCTCCAACCCAGCTGTGCTCGATCTGGGACCAGGACTGCGGCCCAGACGAAACGTGTCGTCCGTGGGCCGACGATGGCTCGGACGTTTGGAACTCGGCTCGTTGCTCGCCGGTCGACCCAGCTCCCGACAGCGTTGGGGACCCGTGTACGATCGAGTCGAGCCCGGTTTCGGGAGTCGACTCGTGCGAAGCCGGGGCGTTCTGCATGAACGTGGACGCCGCCACCCTCCAAGGCACGTGCGTCCAATTCTGCGACGGCGGCCCGGACAGCCCGCAGTGCCCCAGCCCCGACCAGCTGTGCATTCAGGGCAACGACGGGTTCGTGGCAGCCTGCCTCCAGCAGTGCGACCCGATTCTACAGGACTGCGGTGAGGGTCGAGCCTGCGTGGCGACGTGGGGCACGTCGGACTTCTTCTGCGCAGCGCCCGGCATCCCATACATCGACGAAGCCGAGGTCCCGGTCGCGGCGTGTGGTGTCGGGCGCGTCGCGGTCCCCCCCGGGCTGCTCGAAGGCTGCGACGGTTCCGAACCCTGCTGCGCCGACATCTGCAACCTTCAGGACGTGCGCCCCCAGTGCGACGACGATCTGGTCTGCGAGACGTTCTTCCCCGAGGGTCGGTTCTTCCCGACGATTTTCCCCGGCGCCTGCATCAGCCCCTGACGGGCGACGACTGAATCGACGCCGTCGTGACCGAACCGTCTTCGGTGAAATGGAATCGAACGTACTCGGTGTCGTTCAGACCGCTATAGACCATGGCGCCCGAGGTCTCGGCCGTGATGGTGGCCGTGTCGATGAGCTGCGGCAGCATCGTTTCCGGGTCTCCCTCGTAGACGAACGTGAATGTCCGGGTCAGCGCATTGCTGCCCTCGCCGCCGTCCATCACGAAGTAATCCCCCGGCGCGAGCGCAACCGAGAGTCCGAAGGAGTGGTCGATCGTCTCGTACAGGTTCTGGCCAAGCTCTGGGCCCAGCGAGCCGAGGTCGAGGCCATCGGCCGAGATGCGGCGAAAGCCCAGCGTGCCGCTCCCGCCACCGGACACGCCGACGCCCTGCACGTCGATGCGATCGATCAGCAGGCCCGGTGCAACGCCGTCATCGGTGGTCGAACCCCCGCCGATCGACGTGGACCCCGCGTCGCCCGAACTCGACGATCCGCTCGTCCCGGTGCTCGAGGACGTGCTGCCCTCCCCCGTGGAGGTCGTCGACGTCGATCCCGCCGTCGCGGCTTGGGTCGTCGACGACGTGCCATCGCCGGCGCTCGTGCCGGGGTCCCCGCCCGTCGAGGACCCCGGGCCTGTCGACGATGCGGTCGACGTGGAGCGGTCCGATGGATCATTCCCGCCGCCCGACGTTCCCCCGATCGCGACCGCCGGCGGAGCTTCGGGGTTGAAGCAGCCGGCGACCCCCAGAACGCCGAAGAAACAAACGAACGTCGCGAATATGCGCATCTTCGCGCCCTATCACGAGACGCAGCGCGAGGGAGCCCCCATGGGACCGCCGACGACAAAACCTGGTTGGCCGACCGCGGAAAGGCTGGGAGACCGCGGCCGTGCGGTGTCTTGGGCGTCAGCGTCCTGACGAACCCGGCCCTACTCGAGCAGTGGGTCCACCGCGGGGCACGGGCCCTCGATGTCGAGCGGCCTGCCGTCGTCGATGCTGAGCGTGCCCACGTCGTAGATCCGGCCCAGTTCCGCGTTGTCGATCCGCAGATCGACTTCGCCGAGCGTGGTTTGGCCCAAGGGTGTCACCAGGGCAACGCGCTCGCGGTACACGAAGTCGGCGACCGGCTGCATCTGCATCGTGTATTGCACCGCGCGCTCGTCCTCGTCGACCTGCAAACACGCGCCTTCGTACGTGGGCAAGAACAGCATGCCCATCTCGAGGCTGTACACCAGGCCCGGCAGCTCGAACTCGAAGTCGAACGTGGCTGGGAAGTCGAGCAGGAACGATTGCGGATCGTCGACCAGATACGGCGAGAACGTGGCGAGATTGCTCGTGTATGTGAACTGCTCGCTGCCAACGAGATCGTCGAACGGCGGGTCTTCGACCCGTGCGAAGACCTCGACGGTTGCGCTGCCGCGAAAGCCGATCTGCCCCGAGTCGGCGATCGACCTGATCTCGGTGCCTCGCGCCTCGCCCTCGGCGACGAACGTGAAGTCGGCCTCGAGCGTGGTGACGACCCGCGCCTGCACCCCGGGCGCGACCTCGACGTAGTCGGTGTCGAGGACGAAGTCTCGGACGGCCGCCGCTTCGGCCTCGAAGCTCAGTGGAACCGGGGGCGGCTCGGGGTCGTCTTGGCATCCGACCAACGCCACCCCTGCAACGAACGACAACCCCCGGCTCCAATCCATGGACCCAGGGTACGAGCATGGCGACGCGTTCGGCCATGCCGAGCGTCACCACGAAATCACCGGCGTGGCGGCCACTCAGTCGCGGCGACGCACCGCACCGAGCGCGAACAGGACCATCAGGCCCCAAGCGGGCGTGGAATCGGTCGAAACCGAGCAGCCCTTGCTGGTGGCGCCCGGCGACCCCTCGACCGCCGGCGGGGTCTCCTCGCCGCCGCCCCCCTCGAAGGCCGGGGTCTCCTCGCCCGTCTCCCCGATGAGGCCGCCATCATTGTCACCGCCATCGGGCAGCGCGTCGCCCATGCCCGCACCACCGTCGGCCGAGCCTCCGGCATTCTTCGCCTTCCGCTCATCGCGATAGTTCTTCCACTTCTCGGGCAGCTCGGGCAGCACAAAGCCTGCCGGCTGCGATCGCTCGCCGATCAGCTGTGCCCAGCGCCCGGGGATCTGACCACCGGCTGCCGGCTGCTGAACGCCGAGCAGGTAGAGCGCGCGACGGTTGCGAACCTCGTCGACATTGTCGCCGGTCTGCACCCGAAGGCCACGCTCGCCCATGCCCGCGTAGTAAATCTCCGCCCAGAAGCCCTTGTCGCGGAAATACTCGGCGATCGCCTTCGCTCGGCTCTTCGAGAGCTTCTCGTTGCTGCCCGCGCGGCCAACCGTGTCCGTGTAGCCCACGATGTACAGCTTGGGCGTCAGGTTGGCGCCGACGGCCTTGTTGACCTTGTCGAGCGCGACGAGCTCGTGAAACGCAACCGCGAGCGCCTCGTCGAGCTTGGGTGCCTCGTCGGTCTTCACGTTGAACTTGCCGCTGTCGAAGTTGATCTCGGTGTGCGGGATTTCGACCGCCCAGGGGACCAACTTGTACTCGGTGAAACGGCCGAACTCGTCCTCACCACGGACGTAGATCATGAACACCTCGCCGACGGTGGTCCACTTGATGGTCAGGTCTTGGCCGGCCTTGACCCCTTCGGGGACGGTCTGGCTGTCCATGACGTCGCCGTCCGAATCGTAGATTTTGTATTCGTACGAGGTCAGGTCGAACGTCGGTTGAAACACCGCGGTGTTCCGCTCGACCACGTCTTCACGGCTGCTGCGGACCTTGAACTGGCCGAGCTTGCCGCCGCCGGACTTGGCCGCGGCCTTGACGATCTCGAACGCAAAGTTGGCTTCGATGCCGTCCCCGGAGACGTCGAGCTGGTACTTGGCGCGGCCGGAACTCTGCTTCCAGGTCACCTTGTACTGCTGGCCTGACTTCATCGAGCCGACCTGCTTCTCGATGGTCTTGCCGTCGCCTTGAATCGTGACGACGACATCGTCGAGCGGCTGGTTGGCCTTCACGATGAACATCGCCGTACCGCTCCCGTCGGTCTGCCCCGAATACTCGAAGGACATCGGGTCCGCGAACGACAAGAAGGTCGCGAGCGCGACCGAAGCGAAGGTGGATGCGAGCGCCGTGAACATGCGGTTCGTCCTCGGGCGAACCGTAGCGTTTCGGCGCGTAGGGGGTCAATCGGCGCTGCGCGGCACCAGCTGCAGTCGGTCCATGGCGGCGTGGACCGCATCGAAGTCGACCGGCCCCGTCCCGGCCGAGAGCAATCGGATCGGCGTGTCCCGAAGCGCCAGGATGTCATGCACGTAGCCCGGCTGCCGCATGCCGACCAGCACGGACGATACCGGTGCCGACAGCACCGTGAGCACGGCCTTCTGTGACAGAGGCATGGCTGCCCAGGGTTCGGGCAGGCACGGGTCGAGCGCGGCTTCGATCTATGCCGCGCGATCGCGTCGACGACCACGAAGACCCGCTTCGATGGCATCGAAGGCCCCGTGCAGCGCGGTTCCGTACGCGGTCCACCAGGTCGAGAACGTCTCGCGGACCACACCTTCGAGCGCATCGAGCAGCGCGGCACTCGTGCGACCCAGGTGCACGGCGATGACGTCGTGCCGCAGCTTCACCCACTGCTCGAGGCCCAGCGCATCCAGGCGCGGCGCGAGCTCCTGCCCCCAGCGGAACAGATCGACCGCGTCCGTCTGCTCGTCGATACGAAGCGTCTTGCCCAAACCGGTGGCCCATTGCGCTTCGAGCTTGCGGACCGCCGCGAGCCGCTGCCTAGCTGCATCCATCGAGGCGCCCGCCTCGGCCGGCACGGACGCCAGGCGAATCAGCTGCGCCTGCTCCCCCTCTTCGCGGAACGCGTTGAGCGGCCGGTTGATCAGGACACCGAGGTCGTGACCGGTGGCAGCCTGCAACGCCGAGGGCTGCTCCGCGCCTGCCCGCACCGCACCAAGCTCGAACACGTTCATCGGCAGCTGCACGACGCCAAAGTGATGTCCGGGCCCCCCCGCCCGCGCCGCGAGCTCGACCATTCGCGCGACGGACGTTGCGGTGGGTTTGGTCGCCGGCTCCCCAAAGCCGTTGCTGCTCACGCCGTACCAACCGATGGATCCCTCGGCGACGAAGCGCTCCATCGTCTCGAACGCGCGCAGCAGTCGGTCGTCGAACGCCGCCCGAACGTCGTCCTCACCGCGGGCGGCCGCATCCGCGAGGAAGTACTCGGGGTTGTGCAACAAGAGGACGTCGAGCTGCGCAACGCCCAGCCGCTGCAGCGAAGCTCGAAGCTGGGCCTCGAGGAAGTCCGGGTGAATGCAGTGCCACAGCGACGGGGCGTATTGCACGACCTCGTCTTGCGGCTGCCCACGCAGGGCCTCGAGCGTGGCATTCTGGGCGTAGCCGATCTTCGACACCACCACGACCTGTTCGCGGCGAAGCTCGCCTTGCTGCACGAGGTTGGCGAGCATCGTCCCGACCAGTTGCTCGCTACGACCGTCGGCGTAGTTGGTGCTCGTATCGATGAGGTTGACGCCGCCTCGCAGCGCGTCGGCCAGCGCGCGTCGATGCAGCGGGGATGCGTCGGTGACTCGATACCCACCGAAGCCGACCGGTGACACGGTCAGCCCGGTCCGGCCCAGCGTACGGGCACCTGCGCCGAAACTATCGGCGCCGCGCCGCGTCCCCGCCGGCGTTGCGCGTCCGGGGAGCGGCGGCAGGGTCATGCCGAGGCCTTCTCGTGGGTGACCGTCACGACGGTTCCGATTCCGCCGCGGACCCAGAAATCGCCTTCGATCGTCATCTTGCGGGGCGAGACAGCCGCGACGAGGTCATCGAGGATCTTGTTCGTGACCGCCTCGTGGAACGCCCCCTCGTCACGGTACGACCACAGGTAGAGCTTGAGGCTCTTGAGCTCCACGCAGACTTGGTCCGGCACGTAGCGGATGCGAATCGTTGCGAAGTCGGGTTGACCGGTGCGCGGGCAGACGCAGGTGAACTCGGGGCACTCGAACCGAATTTCGTAGTCCCGTTCGGGCTTGGGGTTGGGGAACGTCTCGAGCGTTTTGGAGGGCTGCGAGGGCACGGGCGCACGCTGCCACGGCTTCGTCGAAAGCTCCATGCGGGCCGCGGTCTCAACCACGAGAGCTTTCGCGCAAGCAGCGCGGCGACCGCCAGACCATGGGCATGCGAAAAAATCGCCGACTCGGCCTTGGCCGACCTGCCCAGCCGTGCTACACGACCGGTCCCTCACGGCGGGCGTAGCTCAGTCGGTTAGAGCGCCGGTTTGTGGTACCGGAAGTCGTGGGTTCAAATCCCATCGCCCGCCCTGTTCGAGCCCCTCTCTTCGGTTTCGCCGATTGGAGGGGCTCGTCGATTGCGGCGAGCGAGCACCAGCGTCAGCCCGGTGCGAGCCGGACGACGCCGAGCATGCCAACCGCCACGACGTCACCGTCGTCGAGCACGCCGACATCCTCGATCTCGTCGCGGTCATTGGAGCCGCCGTCGAACACCCTGCTCCAACGCTGCGCGCCATCGAGAGCGAACCGGGCGATCCAAGCGTCGCGCCCGGTGGTTTGGCCGACGAGGTAGCCCGCTGCGATCGAGCCATCGGGGAGCACTCGCACGACCTGGGTCGCGTCGTCGCCCGACCCCGATCCGCTCTCGCTCACCAGCGGCGCGAACATGCCGATCGCGTCGTCGACGGCGGGCGCAACGACGGCATCCCCGTCGAGCATCGCCGCGACGTACAGCGCATCGCCCCGCCCGCCGAGGCCGACCACCTGACTGGCGTTGTCCGGTCCGGTCGTGCGAAGCCACTCCCACTGTAGGTCGCCCATGAAGTCGTAGCGGGCAAGCCCGTGCCTGCGCACGCTGAACGAACCCTGGCTCACCACGACCCCCGTCAACTCGACCGTCACTCCGTTCGAGCGCGTCCCCTCCACGTCCCGCGACCAGGCGAGTTGGAGGTCACCAGCGTGGTCGGGTGCCAGCGCGGCGAGGAACCCGGTCTGATTCACGAGCTCGCCGTGCTCGCCGGACACGAAGACCTGACCTTCACCCGCTGCGACGTCCAGTCCCTCGCCTTCGGTGAACGACCCGACGTCGAGGCCTTGCACGAGGGCACCGGTCGCGGCGTCGAGACGCGCCACGATCGCGTGGGGAGATCGCCGACCGAGCGCGACGCACGACCGGTCACGATGAGTTCGTCTTCGACTCGGGTTGCACCATAGGATCGAGTCGGCCCCTTGGTGGGCGTCCAGGACGACTCGAAGATCACCGTCCACGCCGGAGTACAGCTGACGTCGCATCCGTCACGCGGATCGAGGTTGCCGTCGTCGCACCCTTCTAGGCCGGATTGGCGCCTACGCACGCGGACGCGAGCGAGGCCAGCAGAAGCCCTGCGCGCGCACCGTTCAGCGGGTCTCAGCGTATCGAAGCCTCGCGCGCCGCGTCGAGCGCCTCGCCCGCTGCGCGCCCTGCTCCCTCTGTGGCCGGGCGGGCATTCAGGCCGCTTCTGGCCTCGCTGCGGCCCGGTGGTTTGCACCCGGGCGACTGCACGGCCATCATCGCGACATGGCTTGGTTCGGTAGCCGCGCGGCGGCATGGGTGGTCTGCGGGGCGCTTGCGCTGGCCGGGTGTGACGGCGACGAACCGGCGGACACCGGCGGTGACGATGGCGGCACCGGAGGCACCACCGGGGTGGACTCGGCAAGCACCACCGGAGCGGCCTCCTCCGACCCCTCGGCGGGGCCGACATCGGGGACGCCCACCTCGGCCTCCACGACATCGGCCACGTCCGCATCCACGACCAACGCGGCCACCACCAGCGCGTCCACCACCTCGGCCACGACGGTGGACCCGACCGACTCCGACGATGAGGGCAGCTCGGACGAGACCGCCGTGGTGCCCGGTGACGGCTGGATCGAAGTCGGATACGGACTCGACGAGTTCATTCCGTTCGACGGCGAGCTGCCGGTCTCGCTGGGTCCGCAGGGCTTTCAGATGTTCTCGTTGCCGCTACGCGGGAGCGACTTCCCCGTCCCGCCCGACCCCCTGGACTTCGACCACCCCGACACACCCGTCCTTTCGATCTGGACGGACATCGACGGCATCGAGGGCACGCATCCTTCGGGCCACTTCGCAGCGTACCTGGACTACCCGGTGCCGTTCAGTGTCTCTCTGGACGGCGAAGCGGACTATGAGTTCATCTCGGTGTGGCTGGTGATCCCTGAGACGTACACGCCGCAGGAGCTCGCCGGACGCGAGGCGGTCGTACATGCGGAGCTTCGGTGCTCCGACGGGCAGGTCCTGGTGGACGAGCACACGCTGACCTTGGTCGACGGAACGCTGTAGCGAGAGGAGCGAGGGTTCCCGTTTCTTTGAAGGGAACCTCTCGGTTCCCCTCGCTATGGCGGTACCGGCCGCTGGCGCCGCGGCGGTTCAGCGGGTGCGGGCGTGGAGGCGGTAGTAGTCGACGATTGCGTCGGACATGGCGGCGACGATCTTGTTTTGGCCGCTATCGCTGAGGAGAAGGTCCGACTCGGCGTCGTGGTCGAGGAAGCCGGCCTCGAAGAGCACGGCGGGCATGCGGGCGCCCATCAAGACGTCGAAGGGGGCTTGCCGAACGCCGCGGTCAGAACGCTCGGGGAAGGCGAGCTTTTGGTGGGCTTGGATCGACTGCGCGAGTCGACCCGCTGCAACCCGCTGCTGCGCCATCTCGAGCTGGCGAAGCATGGTGTTCACCTCGGCACCGGCTTCGGGTGCAGACGGTTCGGCCAGGCCTTGGTCGTTCTCCCGACGCGCCGTTCGGGCCGCCTCGAGCGAGCTCGCGCGGGCATCGAGAACGTAGGTCTCGAACCCGTGCTGCGTCTTCGACTCGGACGCGTTGGCGTGCAGGCTGATGAACGCGTGCGCACCCGCTTCGTTGGCGAACGCAACTCGATCCGCCAGCGTCTTCGACGCATCCGACGCGCGGGTCAACACGACCTGAACATGCGGAAGCCGATCGAGCACCGCAGCACGCAGCGCCAGCGCGGTCGTCAGCATCAGATCTTTTTCGAGCACGCCGCCGCCAGGCGCCCGACACCCCGCGTTGTCCCCCCCGTGCCCCGGGTCGAGGCACAGCACGAAATCGCGCTGCAGCACGGGACGAGGACCCGCCCACGCCGAGCCCGACATCGAAGCCGCCATCATCCCGCCCAGAAACCCGCGACGCGTCCACATGATCACACATGTAGGACATCCGGCTGTTCCGCAGAAATTATCGGCCTGGCGGGGTCCTGGCAGTGCGCAAGCGCGGGCCGCGATGCTACATCCTCAAGACCCCGTGCCGGATTCGCGTCTCGCTCCCGCGGCGACCTTCGTCGGGTTTGCCCTCGTCGCCGCCGCGTTCCAGGTGCTCGCGACCCTGCTGCTGGGTCTGGCCCCGCTGGACGCGATTCAGCGCGCGGCAGAAGAGGGCTCGCGCCTGTACCTCATCGGCGCCTTCGGGACCGGCGTCGCCACGGTCGTCCTGTGGGTGCTGCGCCAACGGCCCCTCCTCGCCTCGATCGCGTTCTTGGCACTCGAGCTGACCCTGATGCTCTCGCTCGTGACGCGAACGTCGCGACTGGGTCTCGCGTACCACGGCGAGTTCATCCTTCATCACTTCTGTACGCTGCTCGCGGCCGCGGCCTGCGCCTCGCTGGGCTGGCAATGGGCGAAGACCGCTCGGTTCGGGCCCCGCCGCTTCGTGGCCGGCCTGCCGGCGCTCATCGGCGGGGTGACCCTGCTGGCGGTGCATGCCGCCTCGCAGCCCAGCGTCGACGTACGCGTGCCGAGTTGGGCGCTGCAGGGTGCGATGGGCCTCGCCCTCGTCGCGCCGACGGTTGCCCTGGTCGCGCTTTGGAAGGATGCCGACGCCTCGGGTACGCGCGTTCGTTGGCTTGCAGCGGTCCTTCAACTTCCGCTTCTGCTGCGCCTGCTCGTTGGACTGCCCGGCAGCCTCTCGGGCGCCCCGGTGCCAGACTGGGCACGCAGCCTCGTGATGGGCGGCGTCGTGTTGGCCGCGCTGCTGTCGTTCTCGCTATTCCGGCCGCAGATGCCTCGACCGGTCCGCTTCGTCGTGGTCGCGCTCTCGTCCTTCGCGACGGCGATCCTGTACATGGTCTACGTCCACCCGCTGGGCTTCGGCCAGCTCGAAGACGGCCTTGGCGGCATCGCGCAGTCGCTGTTCGGCTTCTCGCTGCCCTACCCCACATTCGTCTCCGGCTGGAAGATCCTCGGCGTCTGCGTGGCGGTGTTCTGCATCTTCTCGGCCGTCTATGGGGGCTTGCTCTCGTGGGATGAGCGCCTTCGCGGCCTGGCACTGGGGCTGTTCGCGATCACGGGCATCGGCGTGTCGAATCCCCAGCTTGCGCTCATGGCCTCGGCCGCCCTGCTCCTGGTCGTGCACACCCTCACCGAGGGGGGCGACGCGGCTGCACCCTCCAGCGCGGACGTGCCCGTCGAGGAGATCCTCCGCGACACCGCGGATGCCCTCGGCCTGCCCGCGCCTGTCGTGCTCGAAGCCGCCGAAGGCACGATGGTCTCGCTGCGCGGAGACCTCGACGGCACCAACCTCGACGTCCGTGCCCGACCCACCCGAAGCGGAGGATGGCGCCTGTCGCTCCGCGCCGGCGTCATCGGCCGCGGTCGCCCCGTCCTCGAGCTGGCCCCAGCCGCCGGAGACCGCGGGGCACGGCCCGCACACGAGCTCGCTCGCACGCACCGAGCCGTGGGAGACGTTCGGAGGCTCGAGGCCGTCGACGATGCGCAGCTCGATGCCCTCACGCCCTTCTCGCGCGCCAACGCGAAGTTCTGGGACGCAGGCGTCGAGATCGACCTCGGGTCCGACCTCACCGGGCTCGATGCACCGCGATTGGCCGCACTGCTCTCGGCGTCGACTTCGGCCGCATGAGGTCAGCTGCCGAAGAACTTGCGCAGCTCCTGAATCCAGCCCGGCTTGCCCACGAGCTGCTCGAGCTCGCCGTCGTCGAGATACACGCCGCCGCACGCGAAGCACTTGTCGACGCGAACGCCCCGAAATACGATCTCGTCCATCTGTGCCCCACACTTGGCGCAGCGCATCCAGTGCAGCTTGCGGCGCTCGCCGATGTCGTCGTCTGCGAGCGCCTCGCGCTCTGCCTCCCTTCGAGCGCGAAGCAGGTGCAGTTCGTCGGAGGTGACCTCGGCGTCGGACATGGCGGATCAGTTCGGGGCAGACGGGGGCTCGGGCTTGCGCGCCGGCGCACCGCTCGGGTTCGTCGAAGGCGGCTCCGGCTTGGACGACGGCGGCGTAGCTTTCTTCGCACCGCTCTTCTTGGCGACGTAGCTCTTGGCCTCGGCGTTGCCCGAAGACACCGCGAGTACGCGCTTGTAGTAGCCAAGGGCTTTGTCGTCTTCGCCGATCTTGGTCGATGCCCGCGCAGCCCCCAGTAGCGCCGGCAGGTATCGGGGCGAGCGGCCGAGGGCGCGCTCGTAGTAGCGCAACGCCGTGGAGGGCACGCCCTTCCTTCGGTTGGCCAGCCCGAGGCAAACGAGCACGTCGATGTCGTTGGGGCGTCGGTCGAATGCGCGCAGCAGGAGCTTGAGTCCGCCCTGAACGTCGCCGCCCTCGACCTTGCCGCAGCCCTTCTCGATCAGCTTGTCGACGGACATGCCCTTGGGTCCGCCCTCCTTCGCGGGCCCCGGCTCGGTCGGGTTCGGCGGGTCGGCGCCGGGCGGCGTTCCTGCGACGTCGGCGGGGTCCGTGTTGGGGCTGCCCGATTCGGGCGCACCGCCGTCGTCCGCCGGCGCAGGATCGGCCAGCGTGTCGCCTTTGGGCGTTGGTGACTCCTCCACGCTGCCTGCGAGCGCCCGCACCCCAGGGTCGTTCGGGGCGCGCTCGCGAAGCGCCGCGGTCACCCGCTGCGCACCGACGTCGTCTCCACCGCGCCCGTACGCCATCACGAGCACGAGTTGCGCCGTGACCGAGGGCTCTTCGAGACCTGCAAGTCGGCTGGTCAACCCCGACGGCACGCGGGCCTTGGGGTCCCGCCACAGCGCCGCGCCCGTGGCGAGGGCATGAAGCTCGACCTCCGCCGCGGGAACCTGCGGCAGCACCTCGTCTTGCGGTCGCCCTTGGGCGAGGCGAAGGCGGGCACGGGTTCTCGCCAAGCGCTCGGGTTCCGCTTGCCCAACGTCGATTCCAGCGAACGCCTGAGCGGCGGCTTCGACGGTGTCGTCGGCTCGGAACCCCAGGTCGGATTCGGGACCGGCATGCGCGGCTTGAACCTGCAGCGCGATCGCTCGCGCCGCATCCGCTTCGACGGCGGCGAGCGCCAGATTGGCGGCCGCCTGCGGAGGCGTGGCTGCTTGCGCCGCAGCGGTACGCGCATCGGCGGCCGCCTTCGTCAGCGCAGCTTGGGTCCCCTCGCGCAGGGCGGCATCGACCGTCGCGAGCGCGGGGCTGTCGGCGTCGCTCGGCGTGCCCGCCACGAACCCAGCCATCCCCATCACGCGGTCTCGAATCGGCGGAATCCCAAAGATGACCGCCGCGCCGCACAACAGGCCTAGGCCCGCGAACAGGGGCCAAGACCCGCGCCTGCGCGACGGCGGCTCGAAGTCGTCGGTGGCGAGCAGAGGCGCCTGGGTGGAGGGCTCCGAGGCCACGGTGCGACTCGGACCGGTGATCGGCTTCACGTGCGCGGTCACGGCCCCGAGCATCGATCCGCTCGATGCGGGTCGAGGCCCTGACGTGCGGTCGCTGGACTCTGCATCTGCAGCCCGCGTCGGGATCGGGGCGTCGGGCTCGGGCTCCCCGTCGAGCACCCGCAGGACGCCACTCTCGTCGGCGTTGGCCTCGGCCGCGGCCGCCACGGTGCGCACCTTCTTGGTTTGGTGTTTTGGCTTGCGGCGCTTCGCAGTGGGCGTCGCGGGTGCAGCGGGCTGCGACGCAGGCCGGACGAGGTCGTCGAGCACCATCGACGCGGAGTCCTCCTCGAACATCGAGCGTCGACGGGGGGCACCCGGTTCGGGCGACTCGTCGAGGTCGACCACCTCGGGGACCGCGGACGTGGGCGTGTAGAGGGTGTTGGTCTCGGTCGTTTCGAGCGAAACGCTGCCCGGCGCGCGAGCAACGGTGTCTTCCGCCTCGTCGGGCGTCGCGAGCAGCCCCGAGAGATCGAGCCGCTGCGACGTCTCCCGCACGAGCGGCACGACGGCATCGGCCACCGCGGTCGGCACGTCATCATCACCCGCGAACGAGGGCGGCGGCCCGACCTGGGACACATCGCTGGCCGCTGCCGCGAGCGGGCCGGTCTCGGTGGGGCTCAAGACGGCGGGCAGATCCGGGAAGCCCGCAAACGCGTCCGAAAA
>CAYSPB010000176.1:0-14526 GCA_964432695.1 uncultured Nannocystaceae bacterium | reverse complement strand
CGGCGGCGGCGCGGAACTCGACAACACGGACCCCGAAGCTGTACTCGCGGTACTTCGCGGCGGCCTCCTTCTTCAGCGGGCTGTCGTGCTGCACGCCGTCGATCGTGATGGTGGTGATCAGCAGTCGCCGCTTGCCGCGGTTCACGTCCCGAGACACCGCGTCCATCTTCGAGTCGAGGTAGTCGTCGATGAACGCCTCGCGCGAGCGCATCGGTTCCTTACGATCGGTGCCCACGCCGAACGGCGAGCCGCTGCACGCGCGGTTCAGCGCGATTTCCAGCTCGGTCGAGCCCTCCAGGCCGAAGACGGCCCCGAGCTGCAGTAGCTCGTGTGCTGCGGAGTACGCCGGGCGCAGCGCGTCCCAGAGCGCCTTCGAGTGCGCGTCGATCCGTGCGTCTTGTTCTTCTTCGGTGCCCACGATGTGGAGCCTAACACCTCGTGCAAACTCGTGCAAGGTCGTGCAAACTCGGGAGGCAGATAATGCATATTATCGGAACCGAGTGAAAGCTTCCGGAGCGCGCTCGTGCGCACGTTTGGACCGCGATCGCAGCGCTCCGAGGCGCATTCCGCCGCAGATCGGCGCAGCACAATGCGCAGAATCGAACGCACCTGGCACGCGCAACGTGCGCGCCGATGCAGATCAGTCGTCGTGCGTCTCGCCGCAGCGGTGGCACTGCACCGCTTCGTTGAACGGGTTCCAGAACACGGCGCCGCGCTTTCGGCAGTGGTTGCACTTCCGTCCTGCGAGGCGATCGATGACGCGCTGACGCTGACGGTTGGACAAAGTTGGCCCCGGCGCACCGACACGAGGGGGAGTGTCGTTGGTGGCCGGGGCCGTGGGGGGACCTTCACTATACACGGCTCATCCTCTTGTCGTGAAGATCGCGGACCGCGGCATGACTGGCGAGCTTTCGGCTTCCGCATTCGGGGCAGACGCCGTTTGATGCATGCCCGCAGTTGGCGCACCAGAGCTTGGGGCCCGACAGACGGTCGAGGGCGCCGCGTCGACGATCCTGAATGCGACGCTCGCGCTCTCGCGCCTCGTCCTCAGCCCGGATCTTTTCGCGGCATGCATCGCTGCACGGGTATCCGATGCCCCAGCGACGCCCGCTCGGCTCGGGAGGTCCGACGTCGTCGCAGTCGTGCTCGCACTCGTAGTCGTACGAGCAGCCTGGGCAGTAGTGCCAGTGCTTCACGAGCCCTCAGGGTGCTGGCGCTCGACGTACGCGCCCAGCTCACGCACCGCGGTGCCCGACAGGTTGCCGAGTACGTCCGGTTGCACCACGGGCCGCCCCGCGGCGACATCGACCTTCAGCGATTCGACCTCGATGGCGAGACGGTCGAGCGCGCTGAGCAGTCGCTTGTCCCGGTCGCTACTCATCGCCGGACAACTTCTCGCACAGCGCGCACGAGTGGTTCGGCTCCTCGCGGCGCAGCTTCTCGTGCAGTGCGGCGGCGAGCGCGATCAAGAGAGCCTCGTCGCGCGTGCGACCGCTGGTGTGGAGCACAAGCTTGCCGATGCCGCGCCGCTTGCGTGACTCTGACTCGTCGAGCCGGATCCGTAGATGAACGTTGCCGTGGTCGTCGAGCGCGAACTTGTGGCTCGCCGTCACCACGGACGAATGGATGCTTCGATCGGCTGGTTCAGCGGCGACTCCAGCTCGGAGCAAAGGTCGGACACGCGAACGACTTCACCATCGCAGTCGAAGGGCTCGTCGCGCGGGTAGCAGCCGCGCCGTTGCGGATCCTCCGACGCGCACCAGGCGCAGACCGGCGTGCTCGCGCACGTCGAGCAGCTCTGTCGGATGTCCGGATCGGCGAAGCACTCGTGAGAGGTCGGCGGCGTCGGGGCCGGCCCCGGACAGCCAACCATGAACAGGAACGCGATCAGAATCAGGCGGTGCATCTCTCAGTCCTCCTTCGCGCCGGGGACCTTCACCCACGGCAACGCACGCCCCAAGGGCGCGAGTAGTCCGGTCAGCACGCCGAGCCCGGGCACCTGCTCGCCTCGTGCGTCGGCGATGGCGCAGACGCGCAGCGCAGCTTGGAGGCGCAGGACGAGCGGCGACAGGATGGGAAGCTTGTTGCTCGGCTCCATCGTCGCGCTCAGGCGGAAGAACGGCGGCGTGTTCGTATCCTTCTCTTCGCGAATCTCGATCTCGAACCCGGTCGGGTCGTCCCCGTCCATCGAGATTGTGCCGCGGTACCAGTTGTCGATGCTGGCGAACGGCGTGGGCACGTAGCCCGAGCGACGCACGATGACGTCGTCGAGAGACTTCGCGGCGTAGAGGACCATCGGCTTTCCCGTCGCCATCCCCGACTCGAAGATGTACGACGTCAACTCCATGTCCTCGTTGTAGAGGAGGTAGATGGCGACGGCCGCGAAGCGCTCGCCGCGGTACCGGACCGGGGTGATCAAGTCGACGCGAGCCGGTGTGAAGTCGAGGTACTCCGCGTAGTACTCGCGCACGAGTTCCAGCGTGTAGAGCTTGTGGTCCCCGTCGAACACGTCGCCGAACGGAAACTCGCCCATGTTGTGAGCCTGATGCATCGGGAGGGTGACCCTCGCCATCGGAACCTCCCCCGTGAACTCGTGCTCGCCCGCGCCCGTGAGACGAGAGTGCGTGGCGCGGACCATGTAGCCGCGAGCGCGCATCTCCACGGGCTCGACCTCACGGGTGGCAGGAGGGCGCTCGGGTCGCTTGACGCCGAAGGCCTGCTCGTACTCGGGATGCCAGTCGCGCTGCATCTCGCGTTCGATGCCGCGCACGACGCGGTCGTCGATCTCCTTCGCCATGTCCGGCAGCGTGTTGATGATGAAGCTCTTCACCTTCGGGTTGGCGGGGGTCCGCTGCGCGGGATGCTTGCGCGGCGACTTGAAGCGGCGGTTCTTGGCCATCAGTTCAGCTCCTTGTCTTTCTTGCTGCCGAAGATGCGGTCGTAGTTGTTGCGGTAGCGCCGGGTTGTGACCTTCGGCGGTCCGTTGCCGACTCGCGTGTGGCTGAGGATCTTCCCATCGGTGTCCAGATGGAAGACGTCGTGACCGGGAGGGATGGGTTGTCCCTCTTTCATCCTGCGGCCGTGGGTGATCGCGAGCGGCTTGCCATCGCGGCAGGCCATGACGTGGCGCTCTCCGCTCTCCCCGCACGGGCCGAGGTCCAGGATGTGCGTGGCGCTCTTGGGGCCGCTGCTCTCGTCGTTCTCGTCGCTCATTGGGGCTCCAGCTTCAGGATGGTACGGCACTTGGGGCAGGTAGGCTCTCCGCGTTCAGGCGCCTTCTTGGCTTCGAGCCAGGTGCAGCAGAGCGACCACTGGCCTTCGATCATCTCGGTCTTGGTGGGCGGTCGAGACTGCCGCATCAGGGCGCACATGCCGTGCTGGCTGGCCGCGATCGCGAGATTCTGCGGGTCCGGGCGCTGACGATCTGGCCGAGTCTTCTTCGGAGGGGCCGGGGTCGGCTTCTGGGCCCGAGCTGGTCGCACATCCGACCGGGCGACCCGCTTGGTGGACTTCGGTTCCTTGCGTCCCACGATCAGAGTGTCCCCTCCGAGGTCCAGCATCACCCGCGCTCGCATCCATGCGGAGCCGACGCTGCTGACGCGGACGTGAACCTGGTCGTCGCGCTCGTATGGATCATCACTCACCGCTTCCACTCACCAGTGGCTGCCAGATGCCACGAGACTTCCCGTGACCGAGTCGGCGGAGTCCCTCGCGGCGCTTCTGCTGCTCCGGAGCCTCGTCGCTTCGGTCCGACACGACGGTTTCGGTGCACAGGTGCAGCTCAGAGGTCGTGTCGACGTAGGCCGTGTCTCCCACGTTCACACCCTCGATGGTCGCGAGGTCCTCCGAACTCTCGAACGAGCCCCAGTGTAGGTGCGAGACGGTCATCGATTCTTCGCAGCAAGCTCGGCCGCGGCTCGGCGCGCACCCTCGTCGCCTCGAAGCGACAGGAAGCGCATCGCCGCGTGCTCGATGCTGATGCCGGACTCGGCGATCACGCTCGTGGGTCCCGACACCACGTACTGTCCCGGTACCGGGTTGCGTTCGTCCTTTGGATAGAAGAACTCCACGCCTCGGACCTCGCGTTGAACACGCTCGACCCATTCGCTGCTGTCAGACATCGTCCTTCCTTCCTAGTCGCTTGAGGGTTCGGCGGCGAGAGAGATCGACCGTCGCGTGACCGAGCGCGAAGGCCATACCGCCCAGCTCGGAGCGCAGCTCTTCGATGCGTGTGAGCAGCACGGCGCCCGCCTCGGTCTGGCCGTACTTCTCGCGCTCCAACTGGTGGCGTGCTGCCTCCAGCTTCTCCGACGCCTGCGTCATGTGCTCGACAGCCGACGTGCATGCCGAGACGACCGTGTCGTTGGGGTCAATCATCTTGGTTCTTCAGGAGGGCACGAGCGCTCTCGTCGCGCAGCTTCTTCTGCATGCGCTTGAACTTTCCGTAGAACTTCTGGATGGGCGGCTGCCGAAGGATGACGTGGACGTCTTCGCCCCGGTGCAGCGAGTCGAGCAGCTGGACCATGCCGTCGATCTCGGCGCGGGTGAAGTTGTTGCTGGCGTTGGTGCCGGGTCGCTTGGGGTTGTTGGCCATGAGGGTCTCTAGTTGTAGTCGCCCCGCTCGGTGAGCAGGTGGAAGAGCCGCTGCAGCGCGGCGTGCACGTAGAACATGCGGTAGGAGGGAACGCGACCGATGCGGTCGCAGTCCTCCCAGAGGTCCAGCTCGTAAAGGTCACGAAGCATGTCGCGGCGGTCGTACTCCTCGCTGCTGCCCAGCTCGTGAGTGATGGCCATGAGGCCCTTCACGCGCTTGATGATCTCCATCGACTTGTTGGTGAGTCCCGGCATGCCTTCCTCGCCGAGTTCCTCCGCGATGTCGACGTCGAGGTCGTGAATCGCAACCTTGCGCTCGAATCTATGGAGCACGTCATCGCTGCCGCGTCCTCCCATGCCGATGCAGGCTTTTTCACGGAAGTAGCCGTCCCAGGCGTGAGAGCGGTGACCCATCCACCTCACACGCGCGAGGGGGTGCTCGGGACCGTACCGGAACACGATCGGGTCGATGTCGCCGTCGACGTAGAGGCCGCCATGGTGGGTGCAGATCACCTCGGTCCAGAACACGCCGGTCCCGGGCTTCCTGATGAGCCAGCGGCCTTCCGACTCTTTGGCGATCTCGTGTTCCTTGAAAGCGTCGACGGCGAGTTTCTCTTGGTCGCTCAGCCACTTCTCTCGGATGTTCATTCGGGCCTCATCTGGTTGTGGCAGGAGTAGGAGTTGACGACGTGGTAGTCGCCGCGCATGCCGCTGATCTGCACGATCAGCTCGCGGTTCGTGATCGAGTAGCCGTGGTCCGGAAAGTCGTCCGTCCACTCGTGCAGCAGCATGAACCCCTCGTGGTAGCGGGTCTCACCGCATCGGTTGGGGCCCAGACCCCAGGAATCTGGGTTCGGCTGTGGGATGGAGGAGACGAAGAACGGGCACCCCTCGACCACTGCGGTCAGGCGCGTGGGGGCGTGCGTGTTCTGCTCGATGGAGACCTGCGCTCCCTGGCGTTCGCCCTCGCGGTAGCGACCTGCGGCTTCGCTCTGACTGGGGTCTTCGTATGCCTCTCGCGGTAGCCCGTAGCGCAGCCAGGTGACATCGCAGCTCCAGGCGCCTCCGAAGCCGTCGAACGGGAAGCGTCGGCCGCTCTCGTCGGTGAGCGGTTCCAGCCTGGGAGCGGTATCGGTGTTGGGAGTCGCTTGCTCTTCGGGCAGCTCGGGTTCCGATGTTGTGGTGGCTGTGGGCTCCTGGCACGCGAGCGCGAGCAGGGCGCCACAGGCAACGAGGGAGCGCATCATGCGTCGTCCTTTGGCTCGGTGAGACGTTGCATGGTCTTCCTTCGGTGAGCCTGTTTCTTGTTCCAGTCGGCGATGCTGATTGTCTCGTGTCCCTCCATGCCGACCTGCCTCTTGAACACGCGGAGACAGCTGGGGCAGAGGCTCATCGAGCCACACTCGCCGTCGTCGCCGGGTACGGTCTCGCGGATGATTGTCGTCGGCTCCGCATCGCACCGGACGCGACCGACGCGGCCGCCGAGGGTGAAGGGCCCGTTGCCGGTCGGCTTCTCGGCCTGACACCGTGCGGGATCGGGAGGGGTCAGGGGCGTGCTCACGGCTTCTTGCTCCGGTATCCGATGGACTTTTCGAGGATGCGGTAGAGCAGGTCGAGCGGGCCCTGCTTCTCTCGCGGAAAGCCCTGGATGGAGCCAGAGCGCCAGCATGCGTGATCGGGGATTCGGTCAGGCTGCATGAGCACCTCCTTGTAGCGGCGGCGCTGGTTGAACTTGAGGATCTTGTAGCGGTACTTCCCGAACTCCTGATCGCCGCCGACGTTCCACACGAGGACCGTCCCCATGTCGCGGGCGCGGCGGTAGTCTCCGCCGGGCCAGACGTCGACGCGGAGGACGATCACTCGAAGCTCTCCATGATCTTCGAGACGAGGTTCTTCAGCTCCTGCTTCGAGATCATCATGAGCCGCACGGGGTGCAGGTGAAGCTCGCCGTCCTCGATCCAAATCGAGCCGATGAGCGTGCCATCGAGCTTCAGGTCGAGGACGCCATCGTTGGGCACGAAGCTCAGGCGTGTGGGCTTACGTGACGCGGTCCAGCGCTCGATGACGGCCCGCATGGCCGGCGGAACCTTCCCGAGCCTCACGGGGCCTCCTGCCGCGCCTTGTGCAGCTTGTTGACCATCTTCTCGTAGCGCAGGTACGCCTGGTGATCGGGCGAGTCGGGTGACGGCCGTTCGGGGTAGGCCTGGTCGAGCGTGGACACGATGAGCGTCCACTCGTCTTCCGTCAGGTCGACGGGGATCAGCTTCGGCATTCGGCCTCCCTCTCGGCGGCCTTCTCGGCCTCGTACTTCCGCTTGGCGGCGACCCAGGGAGGATCGGTGCGACGGGGGTCCGGGTTGTCGTAGATCCACCGGTTCAGCGGCTCGCGCCGGACGTGCTGGACGACGAGGTCGCGTGCGACGCTGAGCGGAATCGGCTGGTCGATGTTGGGGCGACACTCATGCTGCGAGAACGCCGACTTGGCACTGAACACCTCGGCCTTGTCCAACTCGCAGGTGTACCCGCTGCAGCCTTCGGCCCAGAACATCACGCAGTTGCCGACGATCGACCGAAGGTCGACCAAGACGTACTGCTCTTCGTCTTTCTGCTCACTCACCGGGCGGCTCCAGGCGCTCGGGCGTGCGCTCGGGATCGAGCACGACGACCGTGCGGGTGTCGATCACGAAGTAGCCGGAAGGCCCGGTCGCTTCCTTCTCGAACCACTCCTCGACGACGCTCTGAAGGCCGTTCAGGTCCGGAAGGTGGTCGATGGCACCCTCGGGGAACTCGTCGCAGAGAAGGTCGCCCATGATGTCGTCCATCATCGGGCGAGGCCACGCCATCGGCGTGCAGCCCCAGACCCACGGATGGTCTTCGGCCAGCTCGTCGTGAACCTCGTCGATCAGCGTGTAGTCGCCCTCATCCGGGTAGAAGTGCAGGCAGATGTGGTCGTGCGGGTACTCGGATGCGGATACGCGTCGAGCCTTGTTGAATGCCGCGACGCGCTTTGCTTCGTACTTCTTGTCGGCTTCGGCACGAGAGCAGGCGTCGCACTTCAGCTTGAAGCGGCGCGTGCGCTTGTTGCAGGTCTCGCAGCGGTAGTAGCTGCAGCACTGTGATGCGTCTTCGGCGGACCGCGCGACGCGATGGCAGGTGCCGCATGCGACAGCGACGACCTTGTCGGGATCGCCACCCTTGAGCGTCAGCTCCAGGTTCGGCTCACGGGGCTTGAACACCTCGATGCCGATGGCGCTGAGCCTGCGCTGTATGCGGTCCCATGCTCGTGTGTCGCTCTCCTCGCCGGCGACGAGGAAGTAGCCGTGCTCCCGACAGAAGAAGGAGGCGTTCACGAGCATGCGGCCGCCCTGCTTGCCGTCGAAGGCTTCGATCATCTTCTTGCGACGCGGTGCCGCCACCTCTTCGTCTTCGGACTCATCCCACTCGAAGGGCAGAAGATGCTTCCACCGCCGGTAGACGATGAGGCTCTCCGCCTGATCTGGCGGGAGATGGGTGCTGCTGACGATGTCCTGGTAGCGGTATTCGTCGTGCAGCGGCGAGTTGTTGAGCCCGTAGTTGCCGTCGGGCAGCTTCTTGGCCCACAGGTTCTCGCCCGGGATGCGTACGCGGCAGTCCTCGAACTCGTCCCACCGCTCGTAGATCTCGTCGTAGTTCATGCGTCCGCACCTTCGTCCTTCTCGATGCGAGAGCTGACCGCTCCCATGTCGCCCTGGTACTTGCCGCGGTAGGGCTGCGCGGAAGCGCGAGCCATGCGATGGAAGCGGATCTGGCAGACGCGGTTGCCGGCGTGAAGCCTGATGCCGGCCGTCCCGACGTTGTGCATCTCCAGCGTGATCTGCCCGCTGAACCCCGGGTCGATGTATCCGGCGGTGATGTGCACCATCACCCCGAGTCGCCCGAGCGACGATCGCCCGTCGACGACGCCGACGAGATCGTCGGGGATCGTGACGCGCTCGACCGTGTGGGCCAGCACGAACTGACTGGGCCAGAGATCGAGGTACGGCGCCTCGGTGGTCTTCATCGCCCCCGGAGGAACGCCGTCCTTCGTGTCGATGCGAATCGGCCCATCGTTCGGGAACCAGGAGAACTTGGTTCCGAGTCGAAGGTCGAGACTGGCAGGCTGAAGCTGTTCGGTCAGCTCCGGCATTGGTTCGACGATGAGTCGCTTCGAGGCGAGTTCCTCGGCAATCTCACCGTCGGATAGGATGGTCATCTGAAGCTCCTTGGCTCCGGGCTCATGATCCCGGGCAGACGTATACGCCGATCTCGACGTCGGATGGTGCGCCCAGCCTCCGGAGCGCGGAGCGCACCATGGATCGTGTGGCAGGCAGGTCGTAGGCGAGCTTCTCCGCGTCGATGCGCGTCGAGCTGTAGTCGATGGCCGAAGCGACCTTGATGCCCAAGATAAAGTGCGGCAGGTCGTGGTAGCCGTAGCTGTGCATCTCGACCTGGCCGGGAGTGCCGAACGTGTTGCCGAGAGCCTTGTCAACGGCTGTGGGCGGGTCCGCTCCGAGTTTCGCGAGCCACTCGGGCAGCTCGTCGTCTTCATAGGGGGAGCCGAGGTCGACACCGACGACGAGGTGGGCGTAGGCGTTGTGGCCCATCAGATGTGCTTGCCCTTCACGAGCACGTCGCAGAAGTAGTCGGCCATCTCTGGGTGGGCGACGAAGAACGGGCCGAAGATGCAGCTGAACTTCTCGGCGAAGTACGCGACGTCGTGTTGTTTCATCGGGAGCGCGACCGACGAGTGGACGCTGGCGGCGGGGAACGCAAAGCCTGCGTGCGCCGCGTCCGTGCACAGGTTCACGTACTTGCTCATGATCCCGTTGAACTCCAGGAACGGGTGGCACTTGGTCCCCATCCCGGCGCGGAAGCAGGCCCAGTAGAACTTGCTCACCAAGCCGTCCATCTCCTTGGCGATGGCCAGCAGTTCCTCCTTCGAGTAGTCGTGGCCGGCGGTGGCTTGCTGGCTCTGCGCGACCTCTTCGGCGCTCGGCTCTGCGGGGAGGTGCACGAGGACCTCGAACCCGGCATAGGTCCGCTGTCCCGCGGCGCCGGTCGTGGCGAGGTGCTGCCGAAGTGCGCTGGCGAGCCGCCACCCCTTTCGCGTGAGGCGGAGCACGGGGTACGCGCCGGTCCCCTGCCAGTTGATGACTCCGACGGCGACCATGTCGTCCACGCAGTCCCAGTCGTCGTGGTCGTGCAGCTCGGTGCCGTCGATCAGGCGCGTTGGGTACGCACCGCCCCCGGGCGCGCGACCGCCGCTTTTCCCGCGGCGAGGGCGACCGTCGGCCGTTCGCATTTGGGCCATGATGGGTTGGCCGTCCCCGTCCACGTTGCGCGACTCGACGTAGACGAGCGTGGAGAAATGGTCCTTCCCCCACAGTTCGGGAGGGATGCGTTCGCCGTCCCATACACGGCGCTCTTCGGCGGCGGCGTTCACGCGCCGGCTCCCGCGGTCTTGGCCTTCTTGCGGTCGTCCATGCGCTCCTTGAGGCCGGCCAGCTCTGCTTCCAGCTCGGCGTAGGCCTCTTCCATCTCCTCGTCCGTGTGGGTCTCCACGCGAGCGCGGACGGCGGATGATGATGCGCGCTCTCCGATCTTCGCCAGCTTCTGCAGGTGCTTGCGGACCTTGTTCATGCGAGGGGCGATGAGCGTGAAGCTCGACGCGGTCATCTGCAGCTTGCATGCCTCGCCGATGAACTCGCCCTGCGGGACGATGTCTGTCTGCTCCGTGGCCGTGTGGAGCATCAGCGCCATGATCACCTTGGCCACCTCGCGACCGTCGGGATGGGCGAGGGCGATCTGCATCATCGGCAGGTCATCGGTCAGCTCCTTGGCGATGTCGACGAGCACCTCGCCTGCTTCGTTGGCGGCCGCGAGCTGCAGCCCGGCGCCGAATGCGCCCGCAACATCCTTGCCCTGCTTCTTCAGGCGTGCGCCGCGGGTCTTCTTGCTGTCGGTATCGGTCTCGGTTTCGGGCATGAGGGTCTCCTGGGGTAGCTGTTGAACGTGCACTTGGTGGTTGTGAATCAGGTGGCTGTTGGGGTGGCTGGTGCGCTTGGTTGTGACTCGCGCCTTGTCTCTCAGCTCGTACGCGCCGTGAGGGTCGATGTGGTCGACCCACACTTCGTGCGAGTTCGCGAACACGGGCTCAGTCTTGTCCTGGTGTCGGCAGTTGCGGCAGCGGAGTGCCCTGTTGGTGGCGTTCACCGACCAGCCGGTCGGGATGTAGCGGTGGGGGTACTTGCTGATCTCGTAGTCGGCGCTGCTGGTGGTTCCACAGCAGGTGCACACGCACGGGCTGCCCTGCTTCGTCGAGGGAGCGAACGGTTCTTCGTAGTTGCCGGCGAGGTCCATGGTCGTCCTGATCAGGCGGTCGGAAAGTGCGTCGAAACTACTGCCTGTCAGACACGACGTCAAGCGGTTGTCTGACAACGCCGTCCAGGCTACTCTCGCGGGGCTTCGAGAGGAGGAGAACAGGGTGCCGAATCTGTACGATCTCATGGGCGACTACGACGCCATCCAGCAGGCGTTCGAGGACGACGACATCACGATGGGGGAGCTGGAAGAGCTTCTCGACGCGCTGGAGGAGAGCAAGGACGACCTTCGCGTGAAGGTCGACAACATCTGCCGCTTGCTCGGCAACACGAAGGGCGACATCGCCAAGTTCCGGGCCGAGGAGAAGCGGCTCGCGGCTCGCCGCAAGGCGATGGAGAACAAGGAGAAGCGCGTCCGCGATTGGCTGAAGTCGACGATGGACATCCTCGACGTCGAGAAGATGAAGACCAACACGTTCGAGGTCTCGATCGTCGAGCAGGGTCACAAGGTCATCGTGGTCGACGAGGACCAGGTCCCCGAGGAGTTCCTCCGCGTGAAGAAGTCGGCCGACATGACGAAGATCCAGCGCGCCTACAAGGAGGACGGGGAGATCGTCTCGGGCTGCGACGTCGTCATGCAGAAGGCGATGCGCATCCGATGAGCAAGGACGATCGCCAGGAGAAGGCCGAGAAGCTCTTCAAGATCGCCCGTTCCGCGGACGGCAAGGAGGGCATCCGGCGCGCCGTTCACGAGATTCGCGAAGCGCTCGAAGACGAGTACGCGAACGGTCGCGACGATGAAGCGAGGAACGAGCCGTGAGTGGGCTGAGCTTCAAGCAGCTCCGTCGCGCCAACGCGAAGCGCTGCGAGGAGGCGTACCACCCGGTCGGCGCGTGGTCGATGACCGACTGGCTCACGGCTGTTGCGGGCGAGGTAGGCGAGCTGGTGAAGGAGTTGGAGCCTTACCCCAGCGTCTACTATCTCGGTCTCTCGGTCTCGAAGACCACGGGGTACCTCGCGAGCGCGATCAAGAACATGCGGCGCAAGGACGTGGAGGAGCTGAACCAGCACCGCATCAAGGAGCACTCGCGTCGCGCCATCGCCGACGAGGCAGCCGATGTCGTCATCTACCTGGACCTGCTCTGCGAGCGGTTCGGCATCGATCTCGGCGAGGCGGTACGTCGAAAGTTCAACCAGGTGTCGGACCGTACCGGTACCGACATCAAGCTGTGAGGAGATGACTGTGGGCCAAGGAATATTCGAGCCAATGTTCGACAGGCGGACGCTTCGGGAGGCCGAGGAGCTGGCGTCCGCCGACGACCAGATGATGGCGGAGCGTGCTGCCGGCGACGACGTGAGCCCGGGCCTTCGACGCCGCGAGATTATCGCCAGCATGGAGGAGCAGCGCAGAGCCCGGGAAAGGCGCCAGGACATGCTTCTCGTCGAGCGGCTCGTCGACGAGTTTCCGGAGACCTTCGAGTACCTGCGCGAGGGTGCCGCATCTCATCTCCGCCGGGTCTCGAAGACAGTTCTCATGCGGGGCGGCGTGAATACCCTGGCGGCGGCCGAGCGACTCGTCGTTCGGCTACTGGCAGGCGCTGTCGACGAGGTCTACCGAAACCGGATGGACCGGGTGGCGGGGATGTCGCGTCTCGGTCGTCAGCGTGAGCAGAAGGGGAGCGATCCTTATGCGAACCCCGGCGTGCGATCTTCCTTCGAGCCGGCACCCGTAGCGACCCCCGAGGAAGCTGCCGCCAACGACGTCTTCGATCGGCTGAGCCAGGGCGTCGGCAGCGTGTTCCGCAAGCCGCTCGTCTGGCTGCTTCGTCGGATGGACGAGGACTCGTCGCGGTAGGGAATGCCCAAGGTGGTAGCCGTTCGGGAGAGGATGGATCACATCAGGGAGTTCGACTTTTCCCTGGTGCGTGACCGAGTTCAGAAGTCTGACTTCATCATGGATGCCGACGCATCTTTCGTTGTCCTTTCGGTCGAGGCGAACTTCTTCGGCCACGTCGAGAAACCGGTCCTGATGGACTGCTCCGTTTCCGTTTGCGTTGCCGCCAGACCGATGCACGAGATCGCCCTCTCTCACATCGTCACCCATGACTCAGTCATCGAGTCGCGCATTTTGCAGCTTGAGCAGCTTGTCGATGCCATCCTGCGAACAGAGCTGGACGAGGATTCCTTGGACCCTGTCGAGCGTCGTATGGCGCAGCGACAGGCTGTTCTGAAGCGGCTCGGCTACCAACCCAGTCGCGTTCTTGATCACCGAGTTCTGGTGACGCCGGTTCTCTTTCAAACCATGCAGCGCGGAAGCGTCGAGATTCGGTGTGGGTCCGCTCTTCCGGATGAACCCCTTCGCTGCCGTGTCACGCTTCGCGGAGTACGAACCCAGGAGCGCTTATGACCGATGGTCCCTACCGCACCCCTCCCCGTTCCGAGGCCAAGAGAGAGTCGTTCTGGCTTCGCATCGGCGGAGCTGCCGGTCTCCTCGCGTTGGGCTTCTGCCTCGGCGCCCTGGTCACGAAGGGCGCCGCGTTCTACCTCGCTGTCGCGGTCACGCTCGCGGTTCTCGTGTGGCACATCCGTCGCTGGTCGCGCTGGATGTCACATGGGGACCCTCGTATGTGGCGCGAGCGCGCCGAGCGCGCCGAGCGAAGGTTGAGCGGTACCCGGCGCCAGGTGGATGCGCTTCGGGCGCAGCTCAAGGAACACGAGCTGAAGGAGCAGCGCCGGGAGGCGATGCGTCGTCTCGGAAAGAAGCCGGCAGAGGCCGACGCCATCGCGGAAGCGTTTGCTGCGGACGTGGCCAGGGTGGCGTCAGATCTCGGCGCAGCCGGTCTTGCGGCAGTGGGTGCCGGCGTGGCGACCTACACGGTCATGAAGACGGTCGTCGAGTCGGGCCCCAAGCTGAAGACGTCGTCAAAGCGTGTCCGCCGCGGGCGCCTTGTTCGACGCAAGAAGGACCTCGACGATCGTGTCGAGGGGCTTCGCCGACGCGCCGAGAGAAGGAAACGGCGCTAGGTCGTCGGGACCACGCGGTAGACGGTGCAGCTCCACGGGAGGTCCGCGAGGACGCCGCCCGAGTCGAACACGTTGAACCGGAGGGTGCCCGGCGTGAGTTCCCACCATGACGGCAAGGGAGCGCTCGAACCGGCCCCCGCGTTCACGTAGCACTGGAGCACCAGCTCGCTCGCCGGGAACTCGCCGGGGATGACCATCGTGTACGTGCCCTGCGAGTCACGTGTGACCTGTGTGGAGCCGTCGTCCACTTCGAGGCTGCCGTCGCCGGCGACGGAGACCATCGCGCAGAGATCGATGTCGGCGGGGACTCCCATCGCTACCTCCCGTTCGTCAGGTTGAGCCCGAACTTCACGTAGTCGACGAACATGATGCGGTTGTTCGCGCCGGCGCTCTTCTGGATCTTGGCGAGCGGGCCGGTGCGGTTCGGGGTGAGAGGAATGTTGGGGTCGGCGGCGGGGATGTTGCCAATCTCGGTGAGCGTGCCCGGCGAGGGGCCCGTCGAGAACGTTGCGCCCGTAGTCGGATCCCAGTCGATGCGGAACCGCGTCCAGTCGGTAGACGGTGCGAAGCTC
>CAYSPB010000175.1:0-14547 GCA_964432695.1 uncultured Nannocystaceae bacterium | reverse complement strand
CGGCGCTCCTGGATCATCACCGAGTGGAGGAACGCGGTGCAGGTGAACCAGGGGAACAGGCCGGCGTTCTCGACCGGGTCCCACGCCCAGTAGCCGCCCCAGCCCAGCTCCTCGTACGCCCACAGGCCACCGAGGACGAGGCCGATGCTCAAGAAGAGCCAGCCGAACAGTACCCAGCGACGCATGCTGCGTTGCCACTGCGCGTCGACGTTACCGGTGATCATGGCCGACATGCCGAACGCGTACGGCACCGCCAGCGACACCATGCCCAGGTAGAGGCTGGGCGGGTGGCAGATCATGTAGGGGTTCTGCAGCAGCGGGTTCATGCCCTTACCCTGCGGCTCTGGCGTGCCCACGTCGGTCAGCAAGAACGGGTTGAACGGGTTCTTCAAGAACACGAGCAGGCCCGCGAAGAAGCCGAGCACGATCGAGAGCACCAGTACCGCGTGCGGGATGAGGTCTCGGTGACGCTTCTTGTTCGCGCGAATCGCAAGCGACGAGAACAACGACAGCAGCAACACCCAGAACAGCAGGCTGCCGTCGAGCGAGCCCCAGAACGCCGTGATCTTGTAGAACAGCGGCATGGCCGGGTGGCCGTTGGCCTGGACGTACTGGATGCTGTAGTCGCCCGCCAAGAAGGCGTAGACGAGCAGCGCCGAGGAGAAGGCCGCCATGCCGAAGATGGCGTGAATGCCTGCCGTGGCGCCTTCAACCAGCCGCGCGGAGCGCTGGTGCGCGCCAAGAGCGGCCATCGATGCCGTCGCCAGCGCGAGCAGGAACAGCAGCAGGATCGAGACGGTGCCGAGTGTCGAGATGGTCATGCGGGTCTCATGGGTTGGGTACGGCGCGGTGGGCACCGCGACGCAGCGCAGCCAGAGGTCGCGGCAGCGGCATACCGCGCAAAGCGAGCGACGCCACTGGCCGGGACGCGCTCGCCAAAAGAATCAGGAACGGGAGGGGGCGGCTCCGCCGGCGGGACCCTGGCGGACGCTGTCTTCCTCTTCGTACTTCGAGGGACACTTCGCCGACATTTCGTCGGATTCGAAGAGGTCGCCCCCATCGCTGAGGCGCCCGGTCAAAACGACTTCGCCGCCCTCTTGAAAGGTGTCGGGCGGAATGTTTGTGAAGTGCACGGCGAGGCGCTCCCCCTGGCTCTCGATGATGAACCGGTAGTCGCCGGTCGAGCCCTTCTTCTTCTTGATGGAGCCGTCGACGACGGTGCCGTGCACCTGAATGGTGCGGCCCTTGTACTTGTCGGGCGTCGCCACGACCTTCTCCGCGTAGACGTACTCGAGCACGCCCTCGCCGGGGTCGGAGAAAACGAGGTAGCCGACCGCGCCAGCGACGACGAGGCCAATTCCGATTTTGCTTCCGAGACTCAGTGCCATGGTGTCAGCCGCCGATGCTCATCATTGCTTTTTGCGGACCACCGCGGCCGTCGAGGCCGAAGTCGTGCGCATCGCGTTTGGTCGCGAGTACGTGCTGCACCACGCGCTCGAGGTCTCCGGGTCGTCCCTGCCGCAGCGCGCGGCGAAGGTCTCCGGTGTCATCCCGCGCCAGGCAGCCGTGCAGCTGTCCGGTCGCGCTGATGCGCAGCCGATTGCAGGACGCGCAGAAGTTTTCGGTGAGGGCGCCGATCGTGCCGAACCGGTGGCCATCGTAGGCGCCGCCTTCGACGCGCCAGTACGATGCCGGGCCGTGCCCGCGAACGCCCTCGCCCACGTCGGCCACCACGCTGCCCTCGATGGCCTTCGCCACGGCGTCGCGAACCTGGGCCGCCGTCATCATCTCGCCGGGCACGAACAACGCCCCGCCGGACATCGGCATCATCTCGATGAACCGCGGGGTGATCCCTCGATCCCAGGCATAGGCCGCAATCGAGCCGAGCTCGTCGTCGTTGAAGCCCTTGACCGCCACCGCGTTCAGCTTGAGGTGGCCGAAACCGGCCTCCACGGCAGCGTCGATGCCTGCGAGCACATTCGACAAACGCCCGCGGCGCGTGATCGTTGCGAACCGATCGTCATCGAGGCTGTCGATGCTGATCGTCAGACCTGTCAGCCCCGCGCGCTGTAGCGGCGCCGCCATGGGTGCGAGCCGCTCCGCGTTCGTCGTCATCACGACCTGAAGCGGCGCCCCCGCAGAGGTCGGAAGGGCCGACAACGCGGAAACGAGGTCCACGAGTCCGCGCCGCAGCGTGGGTTCGCCACCGGTCAGCCGCACCCGCTCCACGCCCCATCGCGCGAAGGCGCCCGCGAGCGAAACGACCTCCTCCAGGCTCAGAACATCGTCCCGAGGGCCGTAGGCCATGGCCGTGTCCGGCATGCAGTAGGTGCAGCGGTAGTTGCAGCGGTCGAGCAGCGAAATGCGCACGTACCGTACAGTCCGCGCTCGCCGATCAACGAGACCGCCCGACATTGCCATACCCGAAGCTGGCCCTGCCCCGGGCAGTGCCTGCGTCGCGTCGGAGCCCGGGTTTGGGCGGCGGAGTTGAACGAGTCGCACGGACCTGTGCAGGGTGCCACATGGTGGACGTGCTGGCAGCCGCCCGCAGACCCCGATCGTCGTGATTTTTTGAGGTTTAAGCCGGCGCCGCGGGCTCCATGACGGTTCGAACCGCACCCGCTATCGACGCCAGCTTCGATCGGCAGGACGACGCCTCGAACCGTGCTTGCCGAACACGGCGCGGCTCTGCGCCCGGGCGCCGGCCGTCCCTCGAACTCGCTCCAGCGCTCGGCGCGCCTTCGCCGTGGCGACGGCATGGTCGACGATGGGGGCTGGATAGTCCCGCCCGATGATGCAGCCGGCGCGATGCTGCTCCCCGGAACCCATGCGATGGGGCAGAGCGAGATGGTCGGCGGGCACCCCCTCCAGCTCGGGCACCCATCGACGAATGAACGCGCCTCGGGGGTCGTGGTCGCGAACCTGCTTCGCGGGGTCATAGATCCGCAGCGAGTTGATGCCAGTGGTCCCCGACTGCATCTGGAACTGCGCGAAGTGGATCCCGGGCTCGAAGTCGACGAACTGCCGGGCGAGGAACTGGGCCGCGGGTCGCCAATGAAGCCAGAGATCGTACGCGAGGACGCTGACCAGCATCGCGCGCATGCGGAAGTTGATCCACCCGGTCTGGTGTAGACACCGCATGCAGGCGTCGACCATGGGAAAGCCGGTCTGGCCCTGTGTCCACGCGCCGAAGCGAGCGCGCTCGACCTTGGACCAGCGTTCCGGGTCCTCGGTGCGCAGCCCGTCAAAGGCTTGGTTCATGTTGCGGAACTCGATGGCGGGCTCGGACTCGAGCTTCTGCATGAAGTGGCAGTGCCAGCGAAGCCGCTCGCCGAACGCCTTGAGCGAATCGCAGAACTGCTCGACGGCGCGCCGCTCCGACGTTCCACGCGCCAGCGTTTCCTGCAGCGTCCGGCGCCGCATCTCGAGCCGTTGGTAGACCCGACGCAGAGACACCGTGCCGTACGCAAGGTGCGGACTGAGCCGCGAACAACCCTCCCACGCGGCGTTCGGGCTCGACATCGAGAACCGGTAGTTGCGGCCGCGACCACGAAGAAAGCTGATCACGAGCGCCTCGCCGACGGCACTGCCCGCGGGTTGGGCACCGACCTTGGCCGACGGCGAGAATCCCAGGGCATCGAGCGCGGGAAGCGGCCCGGCGTCCAGCTCGATGCTGGGCGCGACGATTCGCTCAGGGGCTCGCGGGGCGGGCTGTTGCATCCGCTTGTTCCATCGGCTCGCCCACCCTGCCCGCTTCGGGAGCGGACGAACGACGCCGTGCTGCGGAATCTCGGTCCATGGAAGCCGGAGGCCTTGCGCCCATCGCTTCACCCGTTTGTCCCGCTCGAACGTAATGCCGAGCCCGGTCTCTTCATGGGACCACAAGCGGTCGAACTTGGTCCGCAAGTGCAGCGCGTCGAGCACGGTGACCGCCTCGCCGGTGCGCACCAAGAACAAGCCGCCGCGAGCTTCGAACGACGCCTTGAGCTCCGCGAGGCTCTCGAGAATGAACGCCCAATGGCACGGATCGGACTCCTCGGCGTGCATCACCTCCGGCTCGAAGATGTACAGCCCGAGCACTGGACCCCGCGCGAGGGCCTGGTGCAGCGGAACGTGGTCGTCCAACCGCAGGTCCCGCTTGAACCAGACCAGTTGCGTACCCACATCGTGGGCCTAGCAGACGAGGCGTGGTGCGCTCGCGGCCCTGTCGCTCGACGCGGCCAGGACGCAGAAAAGCCGCGCGCCCCGAAGGTCGCGCGGCTTCGCAAGGTGGCCGCAATGCGCGGGGGCGCCAGCTAGCTACTGGGCAGCCTTGGCGTCGGCGGGGGGCGCCTTGCCTTCGGCGGGCGCGGCGGGCTTGGCCGCAGCCGCAGCCTTCACGCCATCTGCGGTGTACGGGTTGGTGCAGCTGAGGCTCGGGAGCACGCAGCCAGCGTCAACCAGCACAGGCACGCCGTTCTCGACGACCGGTTGGCCCTTGTCGTCGACCTTGGGCACCATCTCGGAGACAAAGCAACCGTTCTCGATGCGACGCACGAGGAAGGTGCTGGGGTCGTGGTGACCGTGGTCTTCGGGGTTGCAGACCGCGAACGTCTCGTCACACATCGGGATTGAACCGTCGGTGCAGGCCGGCTTGTTCTGCGCGGTCTTGTTGGTCGGGTCCATCCGCTTCAGATCATCCCAGCCACCATCGGAGCGACGATAGTCGGTCGCTTGAACCTCGTGCAGGCGGTCGCGCGCGCTGAGGTCGAAGATGGTGAAGAGGAAGAAGATCCCGACGAACAGCAGCGAGCTGACGAAGATGAAGACGTGGTACCGGTCGTCGTACTTCAAGTGCATGAAGAACGCGCAGACCAGTGAGGCCTTCATCGCCGCGACGATCATCGCGACGGGCAGCGACGCCGGGCCGAGGTTTGCGTACGAAACGGCGTAGGTCAGGCCGGTGAGGACGAAGAGCGCGCCCAGCACCTTGAGGTACATCGAGGTCGGCGAGACGTGCTCGTGGTTCTCGACGAAGTCACCGACGGCCTTGCCGCCGAAGAAGAGCTTGGATTCGTTGTTGTCAGCCACGTCGCCCTCCTATTTCACCAGGTAGAGAAGCGGGAAGAGGAAGATCCACACCAGGTCGACGATGTGCCAGTACAGGCCCACGTTCTCGACCGGCGCGTAGTAGTCGGTCGAGAAGTGCCCCTTCTGAGCCTTGAGGTAGACCCAGATGATGACCCCGATGCCCACCAGGACGTGCACGCCGTGCAGGCCGGTCATGACGAAATACAGGCCGAAGAAGACGTGCGGCAGGCCGCGGAAGCTGTGTCCGTGGCTATGCGCATACTGGATGGCTTCGTCGTAGTTGAAGTACGCCCCCGGGAACACCCCATGGGAGAACTTGCCGGTGTACTCGACGTACTTGACCCCCATGAAGATGAAGGCACACGCCGTGGTGAGCAGCAGCTGCGTGGCGCAACGCTTGTTGTCGCCGAGCTGGGCGTAGCGGACTGCCATCGCCATCGTGAAGCTCGAGGTGAGCAGCACGACCGTGTTGATGCCGCCCATCGTCTTGTCCAAGAGCTCGTGCGAGCTCAGGACCATCTCCGGGTAGAGGCCCCGAACGACGAAGTAAGCCAGGAACAGCCCGGAGAACATGAGGACTTCCGTCGCGAGGAAGATCCACATGCCCATCTTGGCTGCGCCGGCCTGCTGACCGACGGTGTTGAAGTGGTGCGCGAAGAAGCGGTGCGGCTTCTTCTCAGCTTTTGCGTGGTCGCTCATTGAAGTGAGTCCCTCGAAAGCTCAAGCGATGCCCATCAGTGAGCGTCAGTCGCCCCGGTGCGATCGATTTCCGGGAAGTTGTACGGGTCGTTCTCCACGCGCGGCTGCCCGTGGAAGTTGTGCTCGATCGGCGGGCTGGCGGTGTGGGTCCACTCGAGCGACTGCGCGCCCCAAGGGTTCGGACCGACCTTCTTGCCGTTGCGCAACGAGTGCACGAGGTAGACGGCGATGAGCGTGAAGCCAGCAAGCAGGAGATACGAGCCGATGGTCGAGAGCACGTGCTGCTGTTGGAACTGCGGAACGTACGACCAGTAGCGTCGCGGCATGCCCTGTTGGCCCAAGACGAACTGGTTGAAGAACGTCATGTTGAAGCCGACGAAGATGAAGAGGGCGGCGATCTTGCCCCACTTCTCGCTGTACATCACACCGAACATCTTCGGCCACCAGTGGTGGATGCCACCCACGAACGCGATGATGGTTCCGCCCATCATGACGTAGTGGAAGTGGGCCACGACGAAGTAGGTGTCGTGCAGGTGGACGTCGACCGAGAGGGCGCCGAGGAAAATGCCCGTCAGTCCACCGATGGTGAACGTGAACAGGAACATCAGGCCGTAGAGCATCGGCGTGTTGAACTCGATGCTGCCTTTATAGAGCGTCGCGACCCAAGAGAAGGTCTTGATCGCCGTGGGCACCGCGACTGCGAAGGTGAGGAACGAGAACACGATGCCCGCGAGCTCGGACTGACCCGAGACGAACATGTGGTGACCCCACACGACGAAGGAGATGATCGCGATGGCGACCGAGGAGAGCGCGATGGCCTTGTAGCCGAAGATGTGCTTCCGACTGTGGACCGCGATGAGTTCCGACTCGATGCCGAACCCAGGCAGGATCATGATGTAGACCGCCGGGTGGCTGTAGAACCAGAAGAAGTGCTGGTACAGGACCGGGTCACCGCCCATGGCCGGGTCGAAGATTCCGATCATCAGCGTCCGCTCGACGATGAGCAGCAGCAGCGTGATGGCGAGGACCGGGGTGGCCAGAACCTGAATGACGGCGGTCGAGTAGAGTGCCCAGACCATCAGCGGAAGCTTGTTCCACGTCAAACCCGGCGCGCGCATCTTGTGCACCGTCACGATGAAGTTCAGACCCGTCAGAATCGAGCTGAACCCGAGAATGAACGCGCCAAAGGTCGCTGAAACGACCGCCGTGCCGGTGGTGTTCGAGTACGGCGTGTAGAACGTCCAGCCCGTGTCCAGCTGACCCGCGGCCAGCGTGAACAGGAAGAACATCGACCCCAGCGTGTAGACCCAGAAGGACAGCAGGTTCAGCCTGGGGAACGCGACGTCTTTGGCTCCGAGCATCAGTGGCAGCAAGAAGTTGCCGAGCGCCGCCGGAACCGACGGAATGATGACCAAGAAGACCATCACCGCTCCGTGGAGCGTGAACATCTTGTTGTAGGTCGTGGCGGAGATGAAGTCACCGCCCTCGGGGGTCAGGAGCTCCGTCCGCAGCGTGATGGCGAAGAGGCCACCCGCTAGGAAGAACGCCAACACCCCGACCAGGTACATGAGCCCGATACGCTTGTGGTCGAGCGTGAAGAGCCAGGACTTCAGGCCTCGAGTGGCCGTGAGGTAGTTGGACTCGTTGTTTTCGTGTGCGTCAGCCATCGCGAAGTTCTCCGAGTGGGGCGCCTACTTGAGCGTTTTCATGTACTCGATGAGCGCGCTGATCTGCGTGTCGTCGAGTTGTCCCTGGTAGCTGGGCATCTGGGGCGCGTAGCCCGAGACGATTTCTTTGTTGGGCTCGAGGATCGACTCGCGGATGTACTGCTGTCCGCGCTCGCCCTCGATGGTGACGGTCCCGCTGGCGAGGTTCTCGGTGCGACCCCAGATCCCTTTCCACGACGGCCCCGTTCCATCGGTGCCGTCCACCGAGTGACAGGCCACGCAGCCGCGGCGCTTGTAGATGCGCCCGCCGTAGTCGGCCATCGACTCGCCTTCTTCTTGCTCGAGCGTGCCGGCTTCCTTGAGCGCGCGCTCGAAGTCGGCGGGCTCGAGGACCTTGACCACGCCACCCATCTGCGAGTGCAGATCACCGCAGTACTCGGTACAGAATAGGTTGAACTCGCCCACCTTCGTGGCTTCGAACCAGATCTGCGTGTAGCGGCCGGGGATGACGTCCCGCTTGAGGCGGAAGGCCGGCACGTAGAAGGAGTGAATGACGTCGTTGGACGTCATCGTGAGGCGGACCGGCTTGCCCTTGGGCACCATCAGGCTGAGCGCAGGCTCGTCGGTGGACGAGTTGAGCGTCACGCCGGGGTACTTCGGGTATTCGACGGTCCAGTACCACTTCTGACCGGTGACCCGGACCTCGAGCGCGTCCTGGGGAGGAACCGACTGCTTGACGAAGTCGCACTCACCCCAAACGAAGATGACCAGCAAGAGGACGGTCGGGATGGCGCTCCAGAGGAACTCGACCATGCCGTTGTGCGTGATCGAGGAGGTCTTCTGGTCTTGGGAGCGACGGCGGTACTTCCACATGAAGTAGCCCATCGCGCCAATGATCAGGATGAAGAAAGCCGTGTCGAGCGCCGTGATGAACCAATAGAGGTTGTCCGTGCTCTCCGCGAAGGTCGAGGCCTGCGTGGGCATGGCCCACGAGTGCGCGGTCTCGAGCGGTGGGAGGGGCGCGGACGCAGCCTCGGCCGCGGGTGCGGCGGCGTCAGCGACTGCTTGTTTGGCGTCGGCGTTTTCGGGTGCCGTAAACAGGGAGAGGATCACTTGGTTACCTCGCCATCTCGTGGGGTGGTGTCAGGAGCGCCTTCGTCGTTGGTTGCGACGAACGGCATTCGCAGCCAGGGGTCCTCAACCTGTCCCCGGCGTCTGTCGCGGCGCCAAAGAACGAAGAGAAAGGTTCCCAGTGCGAGGACGGTAAGGAGCCCGCCGATTCGAACAATGCCGAATGCAAACGGCCCGTACCGCCCAATCGTAGGATCATAAGCAAAGCAGCTCAGGTAGAGCTGTTCGACCGGCGAACCGATCTTGCCCTCGCTCGCCTCGATGAGTGCGAACTTCACATCCCTCGGGATGAAGGTCAGCCCGTAGAGATACTGCGCGATTTTCCCGTCCGGTGACAAGAACATCGCGACCGCAGGATGTGCGTATTGGTCTTGTTCGGCGTCGTAGGCGTAGCTGACGCCGAGTTGTTCCGACAGCGCGCGAATCTGAAGCGCGGCGCCGGTGAGAAACTGCCAGTCGAGGTCGTCACCCTTGCCCACCGCCGCGAGAATGGTGTCTCGCTTCTTGCGGGCGTCCTCGGGCGTCTCGTTGGGGTCGATCGAGACCGTGACGACGCGGAAGTTGGCATCGCCCGCGGTCCAGTCGAGCTCAGCGAGCGCATCGGCCAGGCCGTTGAGCTGCACCGAGCACACGACGCGGCAGCGGAAGTAGTTGAGGGTGAGCAGCACCGGCCGATCTCCATCGAGGAAGTCCTCGAGAGCGACCGCTGCGCCGGTGTGATCGACGAAGGAGAGCTTCTGGTCGACCGACGAGCCCTTGTGCTCGTCGACCTGAATGGCTCGCATCTCTGGCGAGAGCGGCTCAGCAGGAGCCGCCCACGTCAGCACCGGGAGCCCGGCCAACACCAGCGCGAACGCGAAGGCGAACGCGACGCCGGTGAGGCGAAGGGCAGCGCTGGTGAAACGAGGGGCCATCGGAGAAACGTCCTTCAGAGTCGTATGCGTCGCGCCGCATCAGCGGGCGATGTGCACCTCGATGCGGCGGTTCTTCTTCCGCCCGGCTTCCGTATCATTGGGGCTGACCGGCCGCTCTTGACCGAACCCCTTCGCACGAAGGCGGGCCTTCTCGATGCCATTGCCCTGGAACTTCGCCGACACAGCGTTGGCGCGGTCGAGGCTGAGGCGCTTGTTGGCGTCTGCAGCGCCCTGGTCGTCGGTGTGCCCCTCGATGACGAAGGTGCCGGGGCAACGCTTCGCAACGTCCGAGAGCTTGCCGATGAGTGCGTCCGATTTCGGGTCGACATCGGCGCTGCCGGTCGCGAACCGAATCTTGGTGCGCTTGAGCAGCTTGGCGAAATCCGCATCGCACGAGTCGGCGACTTCGGTGCTCGCAACGTCGACGGCGCCCATCGGCGGTCCGCCGGCTTGCGACTTGAGCGCTTCGAACTTTTCTTTGTTCGCGTCGGGCACGAAGCCGTTCAGCGAGAGCTTGCCGGCGGTGAACTTGGCGCTACCCGAGCTCATCAGGTCGAGGGCTGCAAGCGCACGGGTGTAGGCCGCATCGAACCCAGGCTTCGACGGGGCGTTCGTCACCTTGAGCTTGTTCTTCACCTTGTCGCCGAAGTGCGTCTTCTTGGCCGCCGCTTCGACGGTCTTGCTGACGTCGTCCGAAGGGACTTCGCCGAGCAGGAGCAGGTCCTCGCCTTTGACGGCGAAGGAGAAGCGGTGGTCGCGAGGACCCTTCTTGAGGTCGGCGAGCGCTTTGGCATCACCGAGCTTCTTGGCGTCGGGGCGACGTGGCGTAGGACTGGGAAGGCCGCCCCACTCCTTGATCTTGCCGCTGGTGCCCGACTTCGCCCAGTCCTTGCCTGGGCGCGTGCCGGCGAGCAGCGCGCCGTTGTCGAGCATCTGCTGCTTGGCGCGGTCGACGGGCACGAAGTACCGCGTCGTGATCTGGTCCGGCTTGTCCTTGCCGCCGGGTTTGACGATCTCGTACTTGCCAAAGCCCTCCGCCACGGAGGTCATCTCGGTCATGTACGCCGCCTGGTTCGCGTAGCCCTCGGCTGCGCGCTGGCCCTCGATGTTGCGGACCTGCTCGTTGAAGAGCTGGATGACCGCTAGGCAGAGGCCCAGCGTCAGGGCGCTGAGGATCGCGAGGATGAAGAACAGACGCCCTGCGGGCATCTTGTCGATTTCATGTCCACCGTCGTGGCCGTGTGCATCACTCATGATGGGCGACTCCTAGAAGTTCTCGAAGTGAACGGACTCGGCGAGACGCGGGTCCTTCATCGGGACGAGCGGCTTGCGCGACAGGCCCCAGGTGACGACCGCGAGCCAGCAGCCGCCCATCCCGACGAAGGTCAGGATGTCCAGCGCGCCGAAGTCGAGCGTGGGGTGGTGGTTGCCTTCGTTGTGGGGCAGTACCGGCTTGATGAGCCAGAACATGTCCACGAACTCGGCGACGAGGATCCAGACTGCCCAGAAAGCGAGCGTCTTGGGGTTACGCTTGATGTGGCGCGAGATGAGCCCGAAGAACGGGAACACGAAGCGCAGGAACACCAGTGCGATCGACAGGGCGAGGAAGTCGCCCGCGCCGCGGTAGCTGAACCATTCGGTCTCTTCGGGGATGGTCGCGTACCAGATCAGCATGTACTGGGAGAACGCCATGTAGGCCCAGAACACGGTGAACGCGAACATCATCTTGCCGAGGTCGTGGAAGTGTTCCTTCGTGACCACGCCGCGCAGGTAGCCGCTGCGGTGAAGCAAGATGACGATGAGAGCGATGAACGCGTGCGTGGAAACGACGGCGCCGGCGAAGTAGTACGCGCCAAAGATCGTCGAGAACCAGTGCGGGTCGAGCGACATCAGCCAGTCGAAGGCCGAGAACGTCAGCGACAGAGCGAAGACCGCGATGCCCAGCGGGGCGGCCCAGCGCATCTTGTGCGTCTTGGCGGCCACGTCCGCACCGGTGGCGGTGTCCTGCGCGGTGGAGTTACGCCAGTAAAAGAGCGCGAACGCGGACCACAGCGCGATGTAGATGACCGCGCGAATGCGGAACCCACCCTCGTTGAGGTAGGGCTCCTTCCACTTCAGCATCGCGTCGGCCTCGACGACCTCGGTGTGCGTCCAGTGGAATAGGTCGTGCGCGCCGAGGAAAACCGCCGGCAGGATGAGAAGGCCCATCACCGGAAGGGTGAGCGCCATGTTCTCCGCAATGCGGCGGACGACGATCGACCAGCCAGCGCGTGCGGCATGTTGAATGAGCACGAAGAAGAGGCCGCCCAGTCCCAGCGCGAGCCAGAACATCGCGGCGGTCAGGTACGAGAAGTAGAACTCGTGCCCGTGGTCGCCCTTCATCGCGAAGGCGCCGCCAAGGCCGATGAGGCCGATGGCGCCCGCGATCATGGGCAGCTTCTTCCACATCGAGCTGTCGGAAATGTTGACCTGCTCGTGACGGACGATGGGTCCGTGGTGATGACCGTGATCGCTCATTTCGCGGCTCCTTTACCCTTGTTGGTGCCCGCTTTGGCTTGGGCAAACTGAGCGGGGACGTCGCTCTTCTTGGCTCGGTGCGAGACCTGAAGAACGCGGATCCACGCTGCGATGGCCCAGCGGTCCTCGGGGTCGGGGATTTGGGACGCGTAGCCCTTCATCACGCCGTAGCCCTCGGTGCCGACCTTGTAGAAGTAGCCGACCGGCGCCGGCTGGTACTGGTCGTCGTGGAAGTTCGCGGGCGCCTGAGCAAAGCCCTCGGCGATGCGACGCTGCGCCGGGCCGTCTCCGCGACCCTGCTGGCCGTGACACGGCGCGCAGTAGATGTTGTAGCGGTCCTCGCCGCGGTCGAGCAGCTCTTGGGTGAGCTCCATGTCCTCGGGGAGGGTTGCCGCCACGTGGCCCTGGTCGTCGATGCCGCGCCAGAGGTGGTCATCGTCTTTCAGGAAACCCACCGCGACGGTGCCCGTAGGGGGCGTCCGCATCACGCGGCCGTCGGCGAAGAATTGGTTGCGCTCCTGCGCTTCGCCACGCTCCTGGAAGTCCATGTTCTGCTGCAGGTGGACCGGGGGCGACTCGGAGTAGTTGCCCCAGCAGCCCGCGAGGCCCGCGAGGCCGAACACGGCCACGGACGCCCGCAGTGCGAAGGATTGACGGGTTGCAGTCGTCACTAGTCTTCGACCTCCTCGACGCTCAGCGCGCCGGTGTCCTCGAGAAGCTTGCGGGTGTCCTCGGCGTGGTACCGGGGATCACGCGCCTCGATGGCGATGAAGAAGCGGTCGTCGGTCACGCGGTGGAAGCGCTTCGAGTTGAAGACCGAGTGGTACAGCTGCGGCAGCTTGTTGAGGCCGAGCATGCCGAACACGGCGCCGAAGGAGCCGAGCAGAATACCGGGCTCGAACGTGACGGGCACGAACGCCGGGTAGCTGTTGAAAGGCTTGGCCGCGATGATGATCGGGTAGTCGATTGCCGACATCCAGAACTGCATCAGGAAGCCGAGGCTCGCGCCGGTGAAGCCCATCACGCACACGATCCAGGGAACGAGCGAGGAGCGAAGCCCCATCGCTTTTTCCAGGCCGTGCACGGGGAACGGGGTGTACGCATCCCAGGCGCCGTATCCGGCGTCCCGGACCTTCTCGCACGCGTGGTACAGGTCCTGTGGAGTCTCGTACTCGGCCATCAGGCCGAAGATCTTGGGCTTACTCATTGTCTTTGCCCTCCTTCTTCGAAGCGTCGACGGGCGGGGGCGAGAACAGCAGGTCCTCACCGTCGTCGTCCTTCTCGTCCTCGGACTCGTCCTTCGCTTCGGGCGCCGCCTTGGCAACCTCTGCGGCATCCTCGGCCTTGGCGTCTTCACCTTCGGCGTCGTCGGCCGCAGCTTCGGGCGCTTCGGCTTCGGCGTGGTCGCCGGCCGGCTCGAGTTCCTTCTTGGTGTCCTCGTCGTCGGGAGCTTTCACCTCAGGCGCCTCGTCCTTGGCCTCGTCGCTCTTCACGACCACCTTGGAGTCCACATCGGAGGTGCCATCGTCCTCGGGCTCGTCGTCGTCGTGCTTCGAGTCGAAGTCACCCGACGCCCCGTGAGAGTCGCGTTCCTTCTTCGCGGCAGCCTTGTCCGGGTCGACCCAGTGCGGGTTGGCCCGCGGCATCACCGACTTGACCTCCGCGATGGCGATGAGCGGCAGGTAGCGCAAGAACAGCAGGAACAGCGTGAAGAACAGGCCGAAGCTGCCCAGGAAGAGCGTGACGTCCCAGATCGTGGGCGAGAAGTAGTCCCACGAGCTCGGCAGGAAGTCGTGGTGCAGCGACGTCACCACGATGACGAAGCGCTCGAACCACATCCCGATGTTCACGAAGATCGAGAGTACGAAGAGTGCCTTCGGGCTCTGGCGAATCTTCTTGAACCAGATGAACTGCGGCGTGATGACGTTGCAGCTCATCATCGTCCAGTAGCCCCAGGCGTACGGGCCGAACGCGCGGTTCTGGAAGACGAACGCTTCGTACTCGTTCCCGGAGTACCAGGCGATGAAGAACTCCATGCTGTACGCGTAGCCAACGATGCTGCCCGTCAGCAGGATGATCTTCGCCATGTTCTCCAGGTGCTTGAGCGTGATGATGTGCTCGAGCTTGAACCACACTCGAACAGGGATCATCAGCGTCAGCACCATACCGAAGCCGGAGAAGATGGCGCCCGCAACGAAGTACGGCGGGAAAATCGTGGTGTGCCAGCCCGGGAGGTTCGAGACAGCAAAGTCAAACGAAACGATCGAGTGCACCGAGAGGACGAGCGGAGTCGCCATCGCGGCCAGCAGCAGATATGCCGCCTCGTAGTTGACCCAATGGCGCGCTGACCCGCGCCACCCCAGAGAGAAGATGCCGTATGCGATCCGTCGAATCTTGGTCTTCGACCGGTCCCGCATCGTCGCAAGGTCGGGGATAAGGCCCACGTACCAAAACAGCGAGGACACGGTGAAATACGTCGAGACCGCGAACACGTCCCAAAGGAGCGGGCTGCGGAAGTTTACCCACATCTCCATTTGGTTGGGGAGTGG
>CAYSPB010000174.1:14260-14606 GCA_964432695.1 uncultured Nannocystaceae bacterium | reverse complement strand
AGTCCCAGCAGTTGCCTTCGACGAACAGGCCTTCGCCCAGCTGAACCTCGCGGCGAAGCTCACCGAGCAGGCGCGACTTGCCCATGCCCTCGGGGGCCTTCACCACGACGGTGCGCAGAAGTCGGCCAACCGAGAGCTTGTTGCCGGTGGACGACGCACTTGGACTGGGTTCTTCTTCGGCGTCCTCCGCCAGCTCGTCGGGCCGCACGACGGCCAGGGCCTTCTCGAGCAGGAGTTCGAGGTAATGCGCGCGGTCGACGAACGGCAGATGGGAGACGAGGACACGCGCGAAGTCGCGGCGGTCGGCCTCGCTCTGCTGGCGGTTGCGTAGATGCGACGCCGCGCG
>CAYSPB010000174.1:0-14250 GCA_964432695.1 uncultured Nannocystaceae bacterium | reverse complement strand
CAGCTCAAGCAGGATCGAACGAGCACTCTGCGGACGGTGCGAAGGGTTTGGCTCGAGCATGCGCCCGACCAGCTCGGCGACTACGGGCCCTGCGGGCTGCAGCAGCGCACCAGCCAGCTCGGGTCGCCAGTCTCGCTGGACCCGAAGCGCATCCCGGAACGACTTGCCGGGGAACGGACGCGCGCCCCGAATCCCCGCGTACATCGTGGCCGCGAGCGCGTAGATGTCGGCGCGACCGTCGGTCGAAAGGCCCTTGACCTTCTCGGGTGCCGAAAACCCCGGGGTGCCCAGGACCGTGATCGTGTCCTCGGCGTCACCGCTGTCGTCGTCCACCTCCTCGGGCGGCAGCGGGTCTCGCAGCATCCGGGCAAGACCGAAGTCGATGAGCTTGGCCTGGGGCGGCGCGTTGGGGTCGTCGGACTCGCAGACGAGCACGTTCGACGGCTTGATGTCGCCGTGGATCAGTCCCAGCGCGTGGATGTAGTCCAGCGCCCGCGCCAGCTGGACGAAAACCTCAGCGATGACCTCACGCGAGGCCTCTTTGAGAAAGGTCGAAAGTTCGACCCCTCGCACGAGCTCTTGGGTAAAGAAGAAGCACTCGCTGTCTGCACAGCGGCCGAAGTCGTAGACCCCCGCGAGGTTTGGATGATGCAGCTGCGTGAGCAGCCGGAACTCGTCCTTGAAGGCCTGCGCAAAACTGTCGGTGCCCCCGGTGCCTGGGGTGCCGAAGCTCCGGGTCACGTTGCGGCGTCGCATCGACCGCGACTCCGCCCTCGACCCATCGGACATCGGGAGCGCCGCGAGGTCCGCGTTGCCACGGATGATCTTCAACGCGACGACGCGGTCTTCGAGCTCGTCGTACGCCTCATAGACCGCACCAAACCCGCCGCGCCCCAGAAGGCGCTGCACCGCATACCGACCCGCGATGCGGTCAGGCATCTCGTCGGGGCTCCCATCAGGGGAAGCGCCAGGTTCGGGCGCTGCTGAGCGATCAGCGGTCATGCGCGATAAGCGGCAGGTGGGGGCGACTGTATGCCAGGCCACTAGAGCCCGACAACCTAATGAAGTGTGCGGAGTATACCGCGCCTTCTAAACGTAAGCTGGAATAACTTTAGTTCGGTGATCAAAAAAAGGACAGACGGCATCGCCCCCTGTCGGTGCCGGGTGTACAGCGTAGTCACGATCCAGGGGCATCGTCACCCTTGTTCAGCTGTAGCCGCCGACGAGCGGACCATGGCGGGGATTTCCCGGCACGGATGTCTGCGAAGTGCGCACGGCCGGTGGCGGCATCGCCCACGGAAACGGTGAGTTCATAGGCCTGACGCTCCGCTTCGAGCCGATCGGCTTCGGGTCGTCCCAGTCCGGCGAGCATCGCTGCTTTGTACGCGGCGGTCGCGGTTGGAGATTTCCGAGCCACCAGCGCGGCAAGCGCTTTCGCGCGCCCAAGGCCAGCATCGACCGACTCGACCACCTCTTGCACCAAGCCGATGCGACATGCCTCGGCCGCGTCGACCGACTCACCGGTCACGCCGAGGCGCACGGCATGCGCAGGTCCCACCAACATCGCGAGTTCAGCCGTGCCGCGCGCCCCCGGAAGAATGCCCAGGCCTGTCTCGGGCAGCGCGAACGAAGCGGTGTCCGTGGCGACCGTGTAGTCGGTGGTCAGCAGGTATTCGGCCCCCCAGCCCAATGTCACTCCGTGCGGAACGGCGATGTTGAACACGGGCAGGTGCCGCAGCCGCACCATCAGCGCGCGCTGCCGCAGAACGTGGGCCTTCACGCGCTCGGTATCCCAATCGGTCCGCTCGGTCACGTTCGCGCCAGCAATGAAGATCGGCTTGCCTTTCTTGCTGACGCGTCGTGACGTCGTGCAAAGGGTGCGGATCTCGTCACTGCCTTCGAGCAGCTCGCACAGCGCATCGAAGGCATCGAGCTGCACCGTACCCATCTCGTTCGCCTTGCCGTGGTCAAGCTCGAGCGTGAGCAAACGGAGCGCGGCGTCGTACGTCGGGTGCAAGCCTTCGATGGCGGACAGATCCATTCCGCGGACGATACCCAAGGCCGAAGCCCGGACAAACCGGGCTCGGGCGGAGGTCCGTCACGCCGGAAGGCGCTGGAGATCGCTCGGGGTGTCGAGGTTGTCGAGCACGCTGGCGTCGTCCACCGATACGCACGTGCGCTGCACGTCGGCTCGCCCGACGACGGACCGAAGCGTATCGGTCGCTGGGAGGGCAAGGACATCGTTCAAGACCAAAGCGGGCAGCAGGATCGGATGACCTCGCCGCCCACCGTGCTCGGGCTGAACGACATGCTCAGGCGCGGTTGCATGCGTGGCGAGAAGCAGTGCGAGCGTGTCGACGCGAACGTGCGGACGGTCGACAGTGAGCACCAAGACCGCCGAGGGCGCTGCGGGCATCACGGTACGCAGCCCCGCCTGAAGGCTCGACAGGGGACCGTCGTGCCAGCTTGGGTTTTGGACGAGCGTTGCCATCTGCTCCGGAAGCGGGGTTGCACCCCACACCACGACGACGGGCCCACACCCGACCGCGGAAGCCCGCGCACTACAGTGCACGAAGAAGGGCCGCCCCTGCCACTCGATGAGTGCCTTGGGACGGCCCATCCGCGACGAAGCGCCGGCCGCCAGCACGACGGCCGCGACGCTCACTTCTTGCCCTTTGCCTTGGTGGCTTCCGCCATCGCCACGTCGGGCGCGTCCACGAACTCGAACAGGTCGATCATCGACGCGACCGTGTCTTTCGACAGCTCGAGGGTAGCCTTCGGCACGACGAATCCGGCAGCGCCTTCGTTCTCTGAGAAGCGCACGCCCATGCCGACCTCGGCTTCACCCTTGATCTTCTTCAGCTCGGCGATCTTCTGCTTGATGACCTTGAGCTGTGCCTTGTCCTTGGTCTTGGCCTGCAGATCGATGAGTCGCAGCCGAAGGTAGGCACCCGCGTCGAAGCTCATGCACACCTGACAGCCGTCCATGCCCTTGCGAACGGTCTCGAGCGTGCCTTCGGAAGCCATTGAGGAGCTGCGGTCCTTGCCCAACGAGCGGGCAACGTCCGAACCGAGGCTGCGCGCCCCGGCGCCGATGGCCCAGAACGCGACGCCATCTTCGACGAACGACACGGTCTCGACGCTGTTCTTCTTCAAGAAGATTGCGACGTCCTCGGTCTCGCCCTGAAAGTCCTTGGCGATTTTCACCGTCATTTGGTCGGCCTTCACGCCGGACATCTTCAAGCCCGACTCCTTCCAAGTGACAGCGAACTTCGCGTCCTTGTTCTTGCCCTGCAGCGCCGCGTGGGCGTCGAGCGCCAGCTTCACGGTGCCGTGAATCTTGCGAAGACCCTCGATGGCCTTGTCCTGCTTCTTCTTCTTGATGCCTGCGGCGAGCACGACCGTCGGCTGCCCTTTGTTGTCGAGGTACAGCGCGGCGACGACGTTGCCTGCGACCGAGTTGAGGATCATGTGCGCGCCCTTGACGGCGTCCTTGACCATCTCGTCGAACGGGGCGGGCACCTGGTCGACGGGGACCATCTTGTCGATGGTCTTGTGCAGCATCTTGGGGTCACCGTAGGCGAGCGTGGTGACGAAGATTGCACCTGCGGGAAGCTTCGTCTCCAGCGGCGTGGCCTTCATGCGAGCCTTGCCGAGCGGGTCGAGGCCGAGCTTGCCAAACGGCGCTGTCGCGCTGGCGACCGCCTCGAACTGCTTGCCCGTGCCCAGGTCGACCTGAAGCTCCGCCGCGTTGAGTTCCTGAAGGATCTCCGACGCCGTCTTCACGATCGGGATGTCCTGCGGCAGGTCGAGCAGCTCGGCGGGGTTGACCTGATCGGCGGGGATGTTCCACGCCTTGATGCGAACCCGACGGCCCTTGCCGACTTCCTGCAGCAAACCGCCGGCCTTTCCGACGTCGGCGTCGTTCCGGCCCCATAGGAGCGCCGCGCCAGCTTCCTTGATGAGCAGGCTGTCGTTCTCCTGACGGATTTCCCACATGTCACCGCCCAGCGGCTGGGGACGCATCGCCGACGGCATGCTCTCGAGAACCTTCCGGCCGTCGGAGACCGCCAGCGAAGCGGAGAAGTCGATGGCATCCGGACCCGCCGCTTCGTCGGTGGGGAAGGCGACCTTGAGCGCGTGCAGACCGTCGAGATTGATGCTGCTGAGGAAGCCCGGACCGAAGCCCTGCGCGAGCAACATGGCCTGAACCTCGGCCATGGGGTCGGCGCTGGGATCTTCGCCCTCCAGCTTCGACTGCAGATTCGAGCCGGTCTTGATCATGTCCTCGACGCCCTCGAAGCTTGCGAGGATCTCGACTTTCTCGACTGGGTTGGCCCGCTCAGCGTCGGCCATCGGGTCCACCTTCGGTGCAGCAGGGGGAGCTGCCGGCTCACTCGCCGTCGCGGGCGCGTTGCTCTCGGGCTGCTTCTTGGCGCAGCCGGTGAGGGACCCGGGCAGGAGCAGGCCCGCCGCCCCGGCGAGCACGAAAACACGAGCGGTTCGCATGGCGCGGAGAGTACACCACGCCATCACGAACCGCCTGCTGCGGCCTCACGCGACCGAACCTACGGCGTTTGCAGCGAGTCGGCGTGGAACACCTTCACCGCGCTGCGGGGCGCAGCAGAAGTGAGCGTAGGCGTATCGAGCTGGAACGAGGTCACCGCCTCGAAGTCGGTCGGCAGCGGCACGCGGACGGTCATCCATGGCCCTTCGCTCCACGGAAGCGCGTCCACCAACATCGAGTCGTCCTCGGTGCCGTCGTAGAACGTGAAGCGCATGCGGTGGTTCGGCTCAGCCATTTCGGCGTCGACCCAGCCACGATCGGTCCACCACGACGCTTCGCCAGTCTCCGTGTTGACCGAACCCGTGAGGATGTAGCGGCCTTCGAGCGCGCCCTGCATGTCGGCGCCTTCCCACGCGCTGAGCGTCTGGATGCGCTGGAAGGTCTCTTTCCACTGCCAGTCCGAAACCCACGTCGGGTTGCAGTAGCTCATGTAGTCGTAGTGCGTGTTGCCGTTGCGCAGCTGGAAGTCCCGGACCCCGAAGCCCCAGCCCTCGGTTTTGCCGTCGGCGTACGGGTACGTCGGGTCGGTGCCCGCCGCGTTGGCGTTGGGGCAGAAGATGTGGCGACGACCCTGGTTGTGGCCGATCTCGTGCACGAACGTCTCGATGCCCACCTCGGATTGACCGAGAAACTGGGTCCCGATGGCCACGCGCGCACCGCCTTCGGCCATGGAGTCACCAGGAATGCCGTTGGCCACGCCGAGCGTGCAGCCTTGGCCATCACCGATGCAGGCACCGCAGTTGTCGAACAAGCCGTAGTAGTAGACGTTCGGGTCGGGTGCTTCGGAGGCGCGAAGCTGGGCCATGCGGTTGAGGAGCGTGAAGAAGCCGTTGCCCGCAAGATCGAGGTCGTTGACGACGTAGTCCGCGTGGATCTCGACGTCGATGTTCTCGACCGGGTTCTGCTGGAACATCGAGTCGATGTACTTCGCGATGTTCATCGCCACACGGAGCCGACCCGGTGCGCAAGTCCGACGGAGACTGGCAAAGCTATCGACGAACGTCACGTTTCTATGCGTGAAGAGCCTCACCAGCCGCGCGGCCTGGTCGCAGGAGTTCTCGACATCCGGATGCTCGAAGACGCGCCTCAAGGTGCGAGATCGTGCCTCCACCACCCCGACCCGCACGCAGCCCGGCGCACGCGAACGCCCGCGCTTCATTGCGCTGGGGCTCAGGGCCGGCGCGCCTGGTCCTTGAACTCCGGTGACCGTACGCTCCCACCGCGATGCAGGGACTGCTCGTTCTTGCTGCGCTCGCCAGCCCGGCAGAGGTGCAGTGGCAAGCACCGAACGGGTGTCCAAGTCGCGAGGCGTTCATCGCTCGGGTCTCAGACCCGAGCGCAGAAACACGTCCGTTCTCGGTCGCCGTGAACATCGAGCGCGTTGCCGAGGCTACATGGCGAGCCGAGCTCGCCATCACGCGTGATGGCTCGGAGGAGGAGCGGCGCGTCGTCGAAGGAGAGAGTTGCCAGGCAGTCGCCGATGCGGCCGCGCTAATCGTCGAACTGCGAACGCGCCGGAGAGCCGAGGCCACACCCGAGGCCGTCGTCATCAAGCCACCCCCCCCGCTCCCCGAGACCGCGCCGCAGCCCGCCGCAGTCGTGACCGAGGAGCCACCCGAGCGCAGTCCGGCTACGACCTCGACGAGATTCGAGCCATCGCTCGACGACGAACCACAACGTAAGCGCACACCTCGAGGAGCTTGGCTCGCGCTCTCGGGCGGTGTTGCTGCCGGCGTGCTGCCCGGCGTTGGCGGTGCGGCGGCGGTCGAAGGCGGCGTCGATGGGCATGCGTGGCGCGTGGGCGTGGCTGCGCGACTCGTCCCTGCTCGGATCGAACGGGGAGTGGCCACCGACATCGACGGCGGCTTCACGCTGGCAACCGCGGGGGCCATTGGTTGCTATGTGCCGCGCGTTGGAGCGTGGGCGTTCCCAACCTGCGGCCGGGTGGATGTGGGCACGCTTCGCGGGGAGGGCCGCAACGCGACACAACCTCGCGTCGTGTGGCCGCTCTGGGCAGGGGTGTCGGTCGCGGGTTCTGCGCGATGGGACGCCTCCGAGCGCATCGCGCCCTTCGTCGCGCTGGAGGGGGTCGCCGCGCTCCTCGTACCTTCCTACGCCGTCGGGAGCGTGGGAGGTGCGTTTTTCCAGGCCGGACGCTGGGGTGCGCGAGCCTGGCTTGGCATCGAGATTCGTCTGAAGAACGGTCCACAAAAACGCTGAGGGCGGCAGACTCAACGCTGAGGACGTGTGGGCGAGGTCGGCGTGGGAATCGGTGTGGGGCGCGAAGGTGCGGAGAGTCTGCGAGTCTTCGAGTCCATCTATCGCACACATCACCGGTACGTCTGGCAGAGCCTGCGCGCGTTCGGTGTCCCCGACACGATGGTCGACGACGCCGTGCAAGACGTGTTCTTGGTCGTGTACCGCCGACTCGGTGAGTTCGAAGGACGCGCAAAGCTGCGCACCTGGCTGTTCGAGATTCTTCGGCGCGTCGCGTGGCGCTACCGCACGAAGGCACAGCGAGAAGCGACGCGGTGGGACGTGCTCCCCGAAGTTGCGGGGTCGGTCGACCTTGAGGCCGACATCGAGCGCACGCGAGCGTTCGCGCTGCTGCAGCGCTTCGTCGAAGAACTCGATGAAGACCGGCTGCACGTGTTCACGCTCTCTGTGTTCGGGCAGCTCCGGGGGCGCGAGATCGCCGAGGCTCTTGGGGTCAACCTCAACACCGTCTACGCCCGCCTTCGCTCCGCGCACGCAGCGTTCGACCGGTTCGCGACCCGTTTGAAGGCACGTGAGGCGACCGCCATGCTCCGGGCCGCTCGGGCGAGTCGCCCGGCACGAGCCCGCGCGCGACGAACGTGGGCGGCCTTGGTCGTGCAGGTCAGCGCGGGCTCCAAGGGACTCACGGTCGCCGGCGCCGCAGGAGCGAGCTGGACCGCATGGGCGGCGACCGGTACGGCCGCAGTGGTCGCGAGCATCACCGCCGCGGTCATCGTTGCGAAGACGCCGGCCGAAACGCGGCCCGAGCCCATCGTGCAACAAGCGGTGCGACCCGACGACGCGAACGTCCCTGCGGAACGCTCCGTCTCCGCGGCGTCGACCGTGACGCCCTTCGAGCCGTCCCCCGCGTCGACGGAGGTCGAACCACGCCCCACCACGACCGCGTCCCGCAGCGTCCGGCCCCGCCCTTCCCTGCCCGCGTCGCCCTCGCCGCAGCCCGCAGCGCGTCGCCTGGCGGCAGAGGTCGCGGCCGTCGAGCACCTGCAGGCCATCGCGGATGGGAACGGCTCGGTTGCGGCTGAGGTTGAACGGTACCGCCGCGAATTTCCCCAGGGGACGCTGCGCGAAGAGGTCGAGGCCTTGGCCATCGAAGACCTGTGTCGCCGAGGCTCGACCGCTGCGGCCGAGCGCTCGGCCTTCGAACGACGGTGGCCGCGTTCGACGCTGTTGCGCCATCTCAGAACATCCTGCGTGCCGTCGATTCCTCCACAAAAACCACGGGGCTCCGAGACTCCTCCACCATGACTTCTTTGACTCGCCGCCCTGCGGTTGTGTGCTCAATCCTTCTTGCCTTCGCGTCCGCGTGTGCCGCCACCAACGGGGACGAGAACTGCATCGCCGACTGCGACGCATCTCCCTCGGAGGCGACGGACGACGGCACCGGACCTGCGGAGTCGGGCGGCGACTCGGCAGCCGCGGAGTCGGGAAGCGAATCGGGGACCGGCGATGCCGCGATGGCGTGTGCCGAGCTGCAAGCGGAGGCCGTGGCGTTCTACGAGGCCAACTCCGACTGCACTTCCGTGCTGGACTGTCAGGGCGTATCCAGCCGCTGCTTTCCGCCCGGTGTACCCTCCGCCTGCGTTGGGTTCGCGGTGTCCACGAGCGCCGACCTCGATGCATGGGCCGAGCTCGATGACCAGGTCTTTGCGGCATGCAACGGCACGTCCTGCCTGTGGGAGGGAGAGTGTGTTGCATTCGCGATTTGCAACGCGGAACAACGCTGCGTTCAGGAAGGAGACAGCGTCGTCGCATGCGCAGCCATCCGGACCGAGGCCGAGGCGTTCATCGAGGAGAACACCGCGTGTACCGAGGATGAGGACTGCCTCAGCGTGTCCTCGTGCACTCATGGCGGACCGTCTTGCAGCCCCCTGGCCCTGAACACCTCCGCGAACATGGCGGATTGGGCGCGCATGGAGCTGCTCTTCGCAGAGGCCTGCGACGATGAGGATGACGTCGCCTCCTGCAGCACGTTCGAGGGCTGCGAGGCCGCCGTACGATGCGGGGATGGTGGCCACTGCGAAGTCGCTCCGTAGCCGCGGCCAGCACGGGCTCCGCTCAGTCCTCGGGCTGAGCGGAGCCGCCATTATCAAGCGCGAAGGTCATGGGGAACGTCACCGTCACCCGCCCTCCTCCCTCAGGCGGGTCGAACAAGACCGACGCGGCCGACTCCCGCATGCACTCGGCGAACTCTGGATGCTCGGCCAGCGGAAAAGCAGGCACGCCGTGCTCGACCTGTGGATGCTCGAACGCCTCCGCGTCGCCGAACGCGACCTCTTCCACCAGGCCGCCCACGCTCTCGTCGCCCACGATCGAGAAGGACATCACCACGCGCCCCCCCAGCGCCGGCGCGCTCGCAAGCGCATTGTCGTAGCACTCCTTCGCCAGGGGAAACAGGTCCTCGAACATGACCTCGCGAATGTAGTCCTTCTCCAGCTTACCGAGTTCCTGCTCGACGGGTTCATCGACCGCGTCTTTGTCGCCCGGTGCGGCCCGGGAGGGTGCCGAGCTGCGGCGCGCGAGCGCGTCCGCGAGGCGTCGCTGCACGTCCTTGCGCTGCGCAGCAGTCAGCTTGGCCCGCGGCCGGGCCTTGGGCGTCGTTTCGGCGACGATGGGCGCCGGCTCGGTTTGCGGTGCGGCGTACTCGGACGCAACCGCAGTCTGCGTGGGTGCAACCTGCATCCGCCCGTGCGCGTTGCGGACTTCCACCTCGCCAGCGCTCACGTAGACCGCGACCGCGGCACCTCCGAGCGCCAACGCGCCTGCTCCCAGATAACGTCGTCGTTCATCGTTCATCGTCAACATCTCCACCGTGAACTCGGTGCCGTGTACGGCGATTTCTGCCGCCGGCGTGTGCACCACGAAGGGCGTTCGGGTCGGCACGACGTAGGTCACCGTGCCTGCGGTCTGCTCCGCACGGCCCGAGCCGGGGACGTAGGTGACCTGTGCGGAGGCCGAGGCTCGCAGCGAGACCCCGTCGTCGGCCTCCGCTCGTGGCCAAAGCACGATCGCAAGCACCGAAGCCGCGGCGAGGGACACCGCGAGCATCCAGCCCGCATGCGAACGCGCTCGACGCGCGGACGGCTGTGCTCGGTCCCAGGCCGCGAGCACGCGCGCATCGAAGTCGTCAGGCAAGGGCTCGACCACCCACGCGTCGAGATCACTGCGGTCGAGTTCTTCGGTCACGAGCGGACTCCTTTCAAGCGTTCACGCAGCAAGCGGCGCGCGCGGGAGAGGCGAGACTTCACCGTGCCGAGTTCGAGCTGGAGCATCTGCGCGATCTCGGCATAGTCGAGGCCGTTGTATTCGCGGAGCACGAACGCGGCGCGAAACGGAGGCGGCAGTTCGGCCACGGCTTGCTCGATCGCCGCGGCCATCCGACGCCGGTCGTGCGCACGCTCGGGCGAATCGACGTCGACGAGTTCGGCGTTCGGCTCGACCCGCGGACGCTTGCGCGCGAGCTCGTTGATCGCCAGCCGGGCCGCGATCTTCAGGAGCCAGGTCGAGAACGTGGCCGGGCCATCCGGGTCAAAGCGGTCGAGCGCTCGGAAGGCGCGTAAGAAGGTCTCCTGCGCGAGGTCCTCCGTCAGCGCGCCGAGCCCGACCGGTCCGAGCATGCGACGCAGAAGCCCGCCAACCGCGCCCTGATGCTTCCGGACGAGCTCGCGGAGCGCGTTCCGATCACCGCGCTTGGCCGCGAGGACCAGCATCGCCACGCCGGTTGGCGGGTCGTTCGGGGTCGCGGGCACGGTGCGGAGCATCCTGGCCACGTCCTCACCCACAGGGCAACGGACCGCAGGTTCCCGTTGCCGGTTCAATTTCCTGGCGCAAAGAGCGCCGAAGCGCGCTTCCGGACCGGCGCGGTTCCCGTGCTACCGTCGACGGCCGAGGCACCCCATGCGCAAAATCGTCCTTTCCGCGGCTCTCATCGCTCCCCTGACCCTGCCCGGATGCGACTCCAACAAGGAGCCCATCGTCGAGCCGAACAAGAGCAAGAAGCCCTCGGAGCTCAAGCAGGCCAGCAAGAACGAGATGAGCAAGGAGGAGCTCGAGGAAGCACGCCGCAAGGCCGGCTTCAAGTCGCAGGACGAGCAGATGGCGGAGGCCAAAGCCATCTACGAGAACATGGAGAAGGGCTTCGTGAAGGGCCGTCTCGAGAGCTACCGCAAGATGGTCAAGGACCTGCGTGACGCCCTCGCCGAGGTCGAAAAGGCCTCCGCCAAGTGGGCGAAAGCCAAAGACCCCGATGCCGCCTTCACCAAGTGGAACGAGAGCTACAAGGCGGACAACAAGGAGTTCATGAAGGCCTACCGCGACCTCACGGAAAAAGAGTCGCGCGGCGGTAACGTGCAGGTCCTGCTCGGCGGCTACATCACCGCATGGGAGGCTTTCAACGGCGATCTGGGGGGTAAGATCGCCGAGAACGAAAAGTTCGCACCGACGCTCGAGGAAATGCGCAAGCAGCTGGACGCCCTCGAGAAGGAACTCGACGCCATCGAGAAGGACGAGACCGTGGAAGCGGACCCGCCCCCCGAAGGCGACGGCAAGAAAAAGAAGAAGAAAAAGTAGTCTGGCTGCATTCGGCGAGCGGCCGCGCTCCGGTTGGTCTATAGAGGCTCCGTCCACGTGAGCATCGCTCGTCGCTTCGTGTCGCGCTACGTCGCGCGCAACGTCCCGCAGTACGCGCTCGGGGCGGTGATGCTGTTCGCGACCAACTGGGTCGTCGTTCGCATCCCGGCGATCGTCGGCGAGTCGCTCACCGTTCTCGAAGAACACGGGCCGCAGGCGCTCGCCCAGACCCGCGGTCTCGCGCTCGAGCTGCTGGGACTGGGCGCGCTGGTCGTCTTCGTCCGCAGCCTCTCGCGCATCCTGTTCTTCAACCCCGGGCGGGACGTCGAGTACCGCGTGGGCGTGGATGTGTTCGGCCACCTGCTCGCGCTGCAGCGTCCGTTCTACATGCAGCGCAAGGTCGGTGAGCTCGTCAGCATTGCCACCAACGACACCATGGCGGTGCGCCTGCTCGTCGGCTTTGCGGGCCTGCAGGTGTGCAACGTCGCCGTGGCGATTCCGCTGCACTTGATTCAGATGTTCCGCACCGACTGGGTGCTGACGCTGTGGTGCTTGGTGCCCGTGCTCGCGGGCGCGATCTACATGCGGTTTACCGTGAAGCAGTTCTTCACGATGGTGCGCGAGGGCATGGCGATGCTCGCCAAGCTCAGCGACCGCATTCTCGAGATCTACTCGGGCATCGGCACCGTCCGCGCCCACGCCACCGAGGCCGCAGCGTTCGAGCGCTTCGACGCCCTCAACCGCGAGTACCTGGCGCTGCAGCTTCGCATTGCGCGGGTGCGGGCGTTCTCGATGCCCGTGCTGGGCTTCTCGGGCCTGTTCGGCACCGGCATCGTGATCTGGGTCGGCAGCGGCCGTGTCGTGAACGACGGCATGCCGGTCGGACACCTCGCCACCTTCACCGCGCTGCTGATGTCGCTGGTCGGCATCCTCACCGCGCTTGCGTGGGTGCTCGCAGCGGTCGGTCGCGGCATGGTCTCGCTGGGTCGCATCGACACCCTGCTGCAGACCCCCGACGACCTACCCGAGAGCGCTGCCCGCCTGCACCTCGAGGCGCCCCCCAAAATCGAGCTGCGCAATCTGGCTTTCACCTACCCCGACGGTACCGAGCCTGCCCTCGCCGACATCGACGTCACCGTCGAGCCCGGCCACACCCTGGGCATCTTCGGCAAGACCGGCTGCGGCAAGACTACGCTCATCGAGGTCCTCTCGCGCGTGCACACGCCACCGGCAGGGAGCGTGTTCATCGACGGCGTCGACGCGCGGGACGTACCGCTCGACGACCTGCGCGATGGCATGGCCGTGGTCCCGCAGGCGCCGTTCCTCTTCTCCACCACGCTCCGTGAGAACGTGCGGCTCGAAGGCGCCAACCCCTACAAAGCGGCCCGCGACGCGGCGGATGGCAAGAACGCCGACGCCCGCAACGACGCGAGTGGCGACGCGAAGCTCGACGAGGTGCTCGGAGCCGCGTGCCTCTGGGACGACGTGGAGCAGCTGCCGCAGGGCCTCGAGACCGTCGTGGGTGAGCGCGGCGTGATGCTCTCTGGTGGCCAGCGACAGCGCTCCGCCTTGGCGCGCGCGCTCTACCGCAGCCGACCCATACTTCTACTCGACGACGTACTCAGCGCGGTCGACCAGGGCACCGAGGCCCGCATGGTCGAAGCGATTCGCAACCTTCGCGGCGGCGTCGCGGGCTCGATGGCGCCGACCACCGTCATCGTCTCGCACCGCACCAGCGTGCTCGAGCACTGCGACGAGATCGTCGTCCTCGCCGGCGGGCGCATCGTGGAACGAGGCACGCACGACGAGCTGCTCGCCCTCGGGGGCGAGTACGCCGAGACGCACGACCACCAAGGCATGGGCGGAGACGAAGGGGCATGAGCGAAGCCGACGGCAAGACGCTGCCCAGCGCAGCCACCACGCTCTCGCTGCTGAAGCGCTTCTGGACGTTCGCGGCCACGCACAAGCGATGGCTGACGTTCGGCCTCTCGATGATTCCGCTGGTCGCGGCCATGTCCACGCTGCGTCCGCTGCTGGTCAAGTACGCCGTCGACGACCTGATCCCCGCCCGCGACACGCTCGGCCTACGGTTCTTGAGCCTGGGCTTTCTCGTCGCCGTGATGGCCGAGTTCCTGTGCCAGGCCGTACAGGTCTACTCGCTGCAGCGGGCCGGCCACACCACGATCTCCGACGTTCGCCGCAGGGTGTTCGACCACGTCATTCACCTGCCCAACCGCTTCTTCGACAAGAACGCGCTGGGCAGCCTGCTGACGCGCACCACCAGCGACGTGGAGGCGCTCAGCGAGACGCTCTCGTTCGGGGTGTTCATGATCATCACCGACATCGTGATGATCATGTCGATCCTAGGCGCGATGTTCTGGCTCAGCCCGTGGCTGACGCTCATCACCCTTACGGTCGCGCCCGTGCTGTTCATCCTCGTGCGCTACGTGGGCGCGGTGCTGCGTCGTCTGCAGCTGGAGGTCCGCAAGGCGCAGGCGTCCCAGACCGGGTTCTTGGCCGAGCAGCTCACGGGCATCACGGTGGTGCAGCTCTTCGGGCGCGAGACCGCAGCCCACGACGAGTACCAGCGCCTCGGCGGTCGCTATCTCAAGGCCACCAAGACCGCCAACGTCTTCGACGCCCTGCTCTACGCCGTCATGGACGGCATCTCGGCGTTCTCCATCGCGCTGCTGATCTACTTCGCCACGCCCAGCGTGCTGACCGAAGGCGGCGCCATCACCCTGGGCCTGCTGTTCGCCTTCGTCGACTACCTGCAGCGCATCTTCATCCCTGTCAAAGAGTTCTCGGGCAAGCTCGCCACCATCCAGCGCGCAGCGGCG
>CAYSPB010000173.1:11605-14614 GCA_964432695.1 uncultured Nannocystaceae bacterium | reverse complement strand
GCGCGGGCGAGAGCTACGTTCTCTCCGGGCGCTACGCGACCGTGGCCGACCTCGCCCAAACCGCCAGTGCCATCACGGGCGCCCGCGTGCCCAAGCTCGTGGTGCCCGTCGGCGTCGCGGACGTCTTCGCGCCGCTCGCCGAAGCCGCCGCCAAGCTGCTACGCGCAGAACCCCTCTACACCGCCGAGTCGCTGATGGCGCTGAAGTCCAACGCCTACTTCAAACACGACAAAGCGCGCGAAGAACTCGGCCACGATCCGCGCCCGCTCGGTGACACCCTGCGCGACGCATACGCGTGGTTTGCGGCGCAGGGCGACCTTCGCAGCCCGCGAAGCAACATCGCGCCCGACCGTTACGGCCCCGTCGCCACGGCCTGAGCATGCACGACCCCACGTTCCATCAGTGGATGACCTGTCTCGAGATCGGGCTGGCCGTCGTCACCCTCCTCTCGCTGCTGGTCGTCAACGCGCCCTACGGCCGCCACATCCGCCGCGGCTGGGGCCCACAGATCCCCTCGCGGTTGGGCTGGGTGGCGATGGAGTTTCCCGCGGTGGGCGTGTTCCTGTGGTTCTACAGCCAGGGTGCGCACCGATGGGACCTGGTCCCGCTCGCGCTCGTCTCGCTCTGGCAGGTGCACTACATCCATCGCACGTTCATCTTTCCGTTCCGCCTGAAGATCGGTGGCAAGAAGATGCCCGCGGTGATCGCCTTGCTCGCGATCGTCTTCAACGTGCTCAACGCGTACATCAACGCGACGTGGCTGAGTCAGCTGGGCACGTATCCGGTGGAGTGGTTCTACGACCCGCGCTTCATCGCCGGCGTTGCGATTTTCGCCGCGGGCTTTTGGATCAACTACACGTCCGACCGCATTCTGATGAACCTGCGCAAGCCAGGCGAGACGGGCTACAAGATCCCTACCGGCGGCTTGTACCGGGTGGTGAGCTGCCCGAACTACCTCGGAGAGATTCTCGAGTGGACCGGGTTCGCCATCGCGAGCTGGTCGCTCCCCGGTCTCGCGTTTGCCCTGTACACGGCTGCCAACGTCGGCCCACGAGCGTTCGCCAACCACCGTTGGTACAAAGAAAATTTCGAGAACTATCCGGCCGAACGCAAGGCGCTCATTCCGTTCGTGTGGTGAACGCGATCGCGCTTCACTCGGCCGTGCGGCGAGCCGAAGCGCAGCCTCGGCATCGCACCCGGTCATGCCGGTGACGTGATCGGCGGCCGATCGCCGCCGCGCGCGCTCGCGCCAACACACGGACCAGACTCGACCGGCTGACGACAGGATTCGGAAAGTCCCGAAGGACTCCGACCGGCCGACCATACAGAAGCTGCAGGCGGAAGAATCCTCTCCGCCTGTACTCCTGGAGAGCGTCTCCGGCCCACACCTCGCTCGCTGGGCCGGGGGCGCCCTCGCTTCGCATGCGCGAAGAAGCGCTGCGATCCCGCGTACCTGGGCCGAACCTGCGTCGAGGTCCGAAGGGGACATCCTGCGAGGGCATGCAAACCACGTGGCTACGCACGACGCCCAAGGCAGCTGGTCCGCAACGGTGGGAGAGCGCTGGCGCCACTCCCCACGCATGAGATTCCAGCCGCTTCCGCACCCGCGGCGGTGTCTCGTTCCCCCACCGCCGCGCCTTCGAGCCGCGGATGCGACCGGGCCTCGGCTTCGGGCGGTGACCCCACACCGTCGGTGCGTCGTCTCCGGGGACATCGTGTTTCTCGAGGTCGGCGGCACCCAGCTTCGCGCCGAAGACCTGCGATGCGACGCAGTGAATCGCGGCTTCTCCATCCAGCTGCTTCCCGCGCGCGAAACGGATACGCGGGGCGCAACCGCAACGCTCCCGATCCGGATTTTCCGACACAGCCGCGAATGCGCCAGGGCGTGCTGCGTGAAGATCTGGCATCCGAAAGGCAACGACGCCCTTTGCCTCGTCGACGTCCTGCCTTCAGAGGACAGCACCCTTTAGGTCTTCGACGCCAGCTCAGCCTCCGGGCGTCAGCCCGAGCTGGCGCAGACGCGCCGTGAAGTCGTCCAGGTCGAGGTCCTCGTCGGTCGCTCGCCCGACCATCACTTCGAGGATCGCGCGAGACTCGTCGAACGCGATGTAGACGGTCGAGCCCTCCGGCGACTCCCACACCGACGTGCTCGCCGTCGGGTTGAGGTAGTGCCAACCCGCCAACACTTCCCACGCGAGCTCCTCGACGTCATCAGACCGCGTGTAGGTGTCCCACCCCGACGGCGGACTCCAAGGTTCAGAGCGCGTGGACATCGCCGCCGAGGGTAGTGGAATTTCTCACCCCTCCGGGGGCGTGTAGCGTTGCCGCCCGAGGCACTGGCCGACGGGCCTGCCCCTCCACCGTCACGGTCGCCGCCTCCGTCGAGCAGCCCCACCGCCGACTCCCGTCTCGTGCGTGGCACTTCTCAAAATGGCACCCGTTGACACTTTGTCGGTGCCAGGGAAGAGTTGGCGCTTCGGGTTGGGTGGCACTTCAGGGCTGACATGACGATGAAACAACAGCAACGAGTGATGATTCTGGCGGTTGCGGCCGCCCTGGCCGGCTGTGGCGACGATGGCTCGGCCTCCGACTCTGGCGGTTCGACCGGCGCCTCGACCTCCGGTTCGACCGGCGGCGGCGGCACCACGCCGGACCCGTCGACCACCACCTCGAGCACGGGCTCGACCTCGAACGCGAGCGACGCGTCGAGCAGTAGCACGACCGGCGGTGCCGATACCGGCTCGAGCGACGCGACTGGGAGCAGCGGCTCCGGGGAGACGACCGAGGGCGACGGGAGCACGTCGACGGGCAGCATCGAGACGGTCACCATTTCGGGCAACGTCACCGACTTCGGCACGCCGATGCCCCTGGTCGACATCAGCGTCTGCGTGTTCGGGCAAGAGGGTATTCCCTGCGCAACGACCGACGATGCAGGCGACTACACGCTGGTGGGCATCCCCATCGCCGAAGGCGCCATCGAGTTCACCGGAGCCGGCCGCTTCCCGTCGC
>CAYSPB010000173.1:4272-11586 GCA_964432695.1 uncultured Nannocystaceae bacterium | reverse complement strand
GTTCTGGGGCGAAGGGCCGATGGAGGGCGATGTGCTCGACTACAACCTGCTGTCCACGCTCGGCGCCGCCGTACTCGCGGCCGTGCTCGGTGAGGAGATCGACGAGACCGCGGGCCACCTCGCGCTCGCGGTCACCGGCCCCGACGGCTCCCTGTTGGAGGGTGCACAGTTCACCGTCACTCCAGACTCCGGCGTGGTCGGCTACCTGACGCCCGACGGCATCGACCCCGATCTCACGGCGACCTCGCCGGTCGGCTTTGCAGGCTGGCTCAACGTCGACGTCGGTGAAGTCGAGGTCACCGTCACCCACCCCAACTTCACCTGCGTCCCCGGCCCCGGTGCACTCGTCGGCTCCACCCCCGAGGCCCTGCGCATCGACGTGACCGCCGGCTACCTCGGCAGCACCTTCCCGTTCGTCTGCAACTAACGACGACCCAACCATCCCGGCCGCGACCACACGGCCGGGATGACTGACTGCTGAGGGTCAGCTGGTCAGGGGCGGCAGAGGCTCTTCGTCTTCGACTTGGTCGGCGTGTTGGGCGAGGGCGTCGTAGAGTTCCTGGGCAACGTCGCCTTGCTCGAGCATGAGGTTTTGCTGCTCGTGTGGGTCGGCTTCGAGGTCGTACAGCTCGAAGGTCGGCCGCTCTTCCCGCCAGGGTCTTTGCTCGAGCGTCTGCTCCCACTCTTCGGAGACCTCGCCCGAGCCGATCGGGTCCGTGGTCACGTTTGCGATGAACTTCCAGCGGTCGGACCGAACGGCGCGCATTCCGATCTGGGATGCGTGCCGATACATCTCGGCAAAAATGAACTCGGAGCGTCGTTCGCCCAGTGGCACGCCGCGGACCGCTGCCGGATCGAGGCCCGCAGCATCGAGAATGGTCGCGGCGTAGTCGATGCTGGCGACCAAGTCGGTGACCTCCACGCCGCCCTGCTTGCGGGGATCGTGAACGACGCATGGAGAGCCGATACCCCGATCGTAGAGCGTGGTCTTGTTGTTGGGAAACGAGACGCCGTTGTCGCTGACGAACAGCACGAGAGTCGTGTCCAGCAGCTCCGCGTCTCGCAGTTCATCCAGCACGCGACCGATCAACGCATCCATCGAGCAAAACTGGCTGAGATACCCCGCGAGACACTCCCGGATCTCGGGGCGATCGGGCAGCGCCCAATAGGCGGGAACCTCGACATCGTCGACCGAGACGGGATGATCCTCATGCATTGGAAAACGCCGCGGGCTCCCGCGGCGATGCGTCTGCGTGAAGTTGAGCTCGAGGAAGAACGGCTGCTCATCATTACGAGCGATGAAGTCGAACGCAAACTCCAGGTTGCTCTCCTCTTTGACCCGGCGCGGGCCCACATCCGTGTAGCCGAACGACGACGCGGTCTCGTCATCGCTGATGTGAAACTTGCCCGCGATGGCGGTCCGATACCCCGCCTCGGAGAGTGCTCGCGCGACCGTGAACGCGTCTGCGGGCAGTGAGAGCTCCGGAAATCGATGCACGAGCCCTCGAACGCCGTGCTCGGACGGGAATCGACCTGTAGCGAACGAGGCGCGGCTCGACGAACACGATGACGTCACGTTGAAGGCGCGCGTATAGGTCCGGGACTCACTCGCAAAGCGCCGTAGGTTGGGGCAGTGCTCGAGGGTTCCGTGCGCTTCGAGGGCTTTCCAGCCGAGGTCGTCCGCCGTGATGAACACGATGTTGAGCGGCCCGTCGACCGACGCCCCGCCGCTCGAAGAGCTTCCATCCGAGGCCTCCGAGGAACTCTCGTCGACGCCCGTGGTCGAGCTCCCGAGCACCTCGCCGGTCGATGTCCCCGGTGATGGATCCTCCGAGGTCGAGCCGCTCGAGGCCTCGGGTGCGATTGCACCGGCTTCCCCTGCTCCGCAACCCACGGCGCCCGCCGCCGCGAGCCCTTCGAGGAAGGCTCGTCGTGGCCATGCAGCGGCGCGGCTTCGAGCTCCGTTGCGTGCAGCGAGGCTCCGTCGGGACATCCGCCGAGGCTAGGTGCACGGCGTGGTCACGCAACGGCCCGGCACCCTGTAGAAAGCCAGCGAGCACGACCAAAACCGCCCGAGATCCGGGTCGCAGCGGCTCGTTTTGGATCGGCAACAAAATTACCGAATCGACCATTCCTTCCCTACGGACCGCTTCCGCGCAGAAACCGCAATCCAGCGGTAGAACGTCGTACGTCGCGCGGTAGGACTGAATGAGGGCTCAACCCGCTGCTGCGGCCTTCGCGACCGCCATCAGGAAGTCGAAGCGCGCCTGATACACCTGAACCTGGAGCGCGAGACCCTCGATGTGGTGCCCTTGCCCTTCAATCTCGACGTACTGGACGGGCTTCTTCTGGGCTTTGGCCGCCTGGGCAAACTGACGGCTCTCGTCGACGGGCACGCGCCAGTCTTGGCTGCCGTGCGTGAGTAGCAAGGGCGCGCGCAGCAGGTCGACGTGCTGCAGCGGACTGCGGTCCTTCATCTTGGTCAGGTCCGCGGGCACGTTGGGGTCGCCGCTCTCCAGCACGACCCAGTCGGGAATGTTGGTCGCGTCGTAGAAGGTCTTGATATCGCTGAAGCCTGCGTGCGACATGCCAAAGCCCAGCGGGTAGGACTCGTTGCGACCGTTGGTGGCCGGCGGGAAGGTCAGCGCGCGCATGGTGGCGTAGCCGCCGTGGCTTCCACCTTTGACGCCGATGCGACGCGGCGACAAACCGGTGCGCTGTTCGAGCCAGCGCGCGGCGTAGAACAGGTCCACGATCTCGTCGCCGCCGAGGTCCTTGTCGTTGAGCGAGTAGAAGTCCTTGCCGAAGCCCGAGCTGCCGCGCACCGCCGGTGACAGCACGGTGAGACCCGCTGCGCACATGATGTTGTCGAACTTGCTGTAGCCGTTTCCGCCACCGTAGAACGAGGTGATCATCGCCATCTGCTGCTCGGGCGGCAGCGGCGTGGTCGGCTCGAGCAAGAACGCGTGCAGCTCGCGAGTCTTGCCGGTTTTGGGGTCCTTGTCGAAGGTGGGGATGTGGACGTTGGTCGCCTTGCAAGCGACCAGGCCCTTTTCGAGCTCGGGGTCCAGCGACACGACCGTCTGCCAGTCGCCCAGCGACGATCCGCCGCGGGTCAGCGCGTTGCCTTCGTAGACGATGTCGGGCGAGGTCTGGGTGAACAGCATCCGATCGCCGTGCGCATCGGCCAACGAAACCGAGCCGTCGTAGCGCTTCTCGTCGAGCACCTTCGAGGTCTTCGGGTCGACGAGGACCACTGTCGACCCCGCCGGCGTCTTGTGGACGCCGACGACAAGGTCACCGGTGCGGTCGACCGAGCTGAGGTCCTCCTTGAAACGCGTCACCTGGCGCGTCTTCTTGGAGACCCGGTCGTAAGCGTACAGGTTGGAGAAGCCGTCGTCGTTGGCGGTGTAGAGCAGCTCGTTGCCCAGCCACCCCTCCAGCGCCGAGGGACCGTTGCGCGACACCTTCGGGTTGGTGACGAGCTGTACCTTGGGCTTCTTCTTGCGCAGGTCCACTCGCACGAGCTGTCCGCGGGTGCGGTCGCCCTCGACCTGCGCGTTGAAGAACACCTCGTTGCCGTCGGGCGAGAAGCGAATGTCGGACCACGTGAAGGTGAGCTTGGGCGTGTCGCAGACGACCTCGCGCTCCTCACCGGTCTTCACGTTGCGCACCCGCAGGCAGGTGTCGTACGGCGCCTTCTTGCCCTTGCGTGGCAGGTAGGCGACCTGCGTCTCGTCCTCGCTGAAGCCCAGGCCGTAGACGTAGTCGTGCTGCGTGACCTGGGTGAGCGCGCCGCTGCTCAAGTCGAGCGTCCACAGGTTCATGACCTCGTCGTTGGACGCGTCGGCGTGCAGCCACAGCGTGTTGCTGGCGGCGTGGTGGTGAATGCCCCAGAGGCTGCGCTTCGACCAGTCCACGTCGGAGATGGTCTTGCCCGACGCCAGGTCCCACACGCCCTGGTCGGGGATGTCGAGCATCTTGAGCGTGTAGCGCTCGCCGAGCTCGTAGTAGAACAGCTTGCCGGTCTTCAGCTTCGTCCGCATGCGGCCGTACGGGAAGCCGGCGAGGAACGGCGCCAGGTCGACCTCGCGGTCGAAGTACCGTGCCACGCCGGACATCGCGGGCTCCGCCGGGCCGGGTTCCGTCTCCGCCACCGGTACAGCTGCGGATCCCTGAGCGGGCGCCGCCGAGGGATAGGGTTTTGCCGCGTTGGGCGGCGCGCAGCCGACGGCGAGCAGCGAGCAGGACAGAGCGACCAACGCGGCGCGGGACATGGCGGGCATGACACACCGCCACGCCGGGCCGCACAACCCCCGCCTACTTCTTGCGCTTCTTGTAGGCCTTGGACTTGTTCTTTTTGAGGTACAGCTTGCGCTCCCGCTGGCTGGACTGCGCTTTGTCGATGTCGCGCTCGGCTTCCTCGAGGTCCTCGATCATCGGCGCGTAGTCCACGTCCGGGTTCTCCGCCGCCTGTTTCTTGAGCGCCTCGGTCTTGGTTCGAAGCTCGTTGCGCGCATCGTCGTACGCGCCCTGATCGACGCTCTCAGACGCACGCTGCAGCTCCGCCGCAACGTCGATTTCTTGCGCCCGCACGGTGACGGCCAAGTTCTCCGACGCCATGGCCGCATCGGCGTCTTGCGTCACCGCGACGGTGGGGCGCACCACGATCTCCGCATCGCGACCATCGTCGAGCATGTCGCGGAAGCGAAGCGTGTACGTGCCCAGGGTCAGTGACTCGCCCTGGGGAGCGCTGTAGGTCATCCGAACGAGCACCTCCCGCTTGCGGCTCGCAGCCATCGAGCCGACCTTGGCCATCAGCGCGTCACCATCGACCACCGTGGGATAACCCGGAATGGACTGCACTTCGAGCGCTTGCTCGGGGTCGACCTCGAGCGTCACGTTCCGTGCGACGGTGGAGGAGAGACCTGCGAACTCATCCGCGAGGACTTCGGGGACTTTGTCCCCGTTCTCGATGAAGTGATACCGACCGCCGCCGGCGTCGGCGATCTTGGTCATGAGATCCTCGTTGTAGTCGAGGCCAACGCCCAGCGTGGACGTGGCCACTCCATCTGCGAATGCTTCGGAGGCCCAGCGCGCCAAGACCTCGGGACGGGACTCCCCTTCGTTCGCGAGTCCGTCGCTGAGCAGCATTACGTGGGCAAGCACGTCTTCGCCACGGCGAGCCTGCGTGAGACGGTCGAGCCCGCTGCGCAGCGCAGGGCCCAGCGCCGTGCCGCCACCGTCGAACACCGCCAAGATCTCGCGTTCGAGCGCCCGACCGTTGCCCACCTTCGCACGCCGCGTGTGCACCTTGACCCGGTCGTCGTATGAAATGAACGTCATGCGGTCCTCGGGGTCGAGCTTGCGGACCGTCTCGATGGCGGCCTGCTTCGCCGCCGCGATCTTCTCGCCTGCCATCGATCCACTGCGGTCCAGCACCAGCGCAAGGTCCAGCGCCGGGCGCTCCTGACCGGGCACATCCGCCCCCGTCACCCGCACCAAGACATCGAGCGACCCCGCGCTTCCAGCCACGACCTTGCCGTAGCCAGGAATGACCTCCACCGACAGGCTGCCTTGCATCGCAGGTGGTGGGTCATTCTGCGCCGGTGTCTTTGCGGCCTGGGGAACCGGGGAGTCGACCAGCGGAGCGGGGTCCGGCTCGGCCGTCTCGGCATCTACGGGAGTACAACCAGCGACCACACCCAGGGCCGCGCACCACATCATCCATCGTCGCGTCGTCATCGGGAACCTCGCGCCACGCCCGTGGGAACACGGGGGCGCGCGCCTGCCAACGGACGACATCGGCGTTCGGCCTGCACGCGAGGCGATTTTTTCGATCCGACGTTGTTGGGAACCCGAACGGGCCCGCGCCGTGTCAATGCGGGGACGAGCACCGCACGGGTACACTTGCGGCGATGCAACGCACCGCGGCGCTGTTCGTTCTGTTGGCAGGCTGTGCGTCCAAGCCCGGCGCAACCGCGGCCGCAGGTGAGACCAGCGCGGACTCGTCCTCGAGCAGCGCCGACGCCGGCAGCTCCAGCTCCACGGGGACGAAGCGTCCCACTGTGGTGGTCCACGGACACCGAGGCGACCGCGGCAGCGTTCCGCCCGGCAACACGATTCCCTCGTTCTCCTCCGCGCTGGGCTACGGCGTCGACGTGCTCGAAGGCGACCTTCAGATCACCCGCGACGGCTCCGTCGTCTTCGGCCACGATGACGACCTGCGCACCACCGGATGCGCCTGGGCCGGCGAGGGGCCTTCGGGCTCGGCGCTCGTCTCGAACATGACCGACGCCGAGGTCGCGCAGTGGGACTGCCACCCCGAGCTCGACGGCGTGCAGGCTCCCCCACCGCTGCGCGACGTCCTCGCCCTCGATGCGGAGGTCGGACTCAACCTCGAGCTCAAGCGCTGGGGCGCCGACGCGGCCGACGTCTACCTGCCCGCGCTCATTGCCGAGGACGAAGCCTGCGGCGGCTGCATCGCTCCGCGCCTCATCATCCAGTCCTTCGACTGGGTCGGCCTGCAGCACGTCCACGACACCTACGGTGCCTTCGACGTCCGCCTCTCCTTGCTCGCCCAAGCAGACCGCCCCGCCGAGCTCGAGGCCGCCCGCAACTGGGCCGACATCTGGTCCCCGAACCAGGACATCGCCACCCCCGACGCCATCGAGCAGGCCCACGCCTGGGGCTACGAGGTCGCCCCGTGGACGGTGAACGACGAGGCCGACATGCGCCGGCTGATCGACGCGGGCGTGGACGCGGTCATCACCGACGTGCCCAACGTGCTGCTGGAGGTGTTGGGGCGCTGAGGAGTTTCTCGCGGGCGACCCCCGGCGCGCCGGGAGGTCTTATGCTCTGGCCCTACTCGGGCGTACGGCGAGGGTTGTGACGAAAAATCGCGTCCTCCGGCGGCTCTCTCAGCTTCGGAAGATCTCTGCCACTCGGCTCCTCGGGATGCAGATCACCCCAGCTGTATGAAAGCTCGCCGTGGATATCCAGCGTGTATCGCATGATGTTCGAGGCCCAATACCCATCGTCGTCGACATCCGCGACCGATTCGATCTCGAATCGACAGCCGTTCACGTTGGACCAGCCAAAGCGGACGTGATGCGTCAGAGCCCTGGGCATTGCCTCCATCAGCTCGAAGATCTCCGTGACGCCAAGGGCATACCACTCGGGCGCCTCCTTCTCGCTGGGGAGCTGAAACTCCCACGGTGCGCCGGTGGCCGTCTGCGGCGTGACTCGCTGGCATTCTCGATTCGGGGCGTGGCGGCACTCCGCGGAGAGCGGAGGAATGAAGGACGACTTCCC
>CAYSPB010000173.1:0-4172 GCA_964432695.1 uncultured Nannocystaceae bacterium | reverse complement strand
CCACCGTGTGCCGCCAGCGAGTTCATCGCGCCAACGAACTCCATATGCTCGTCGTCGAGCAGCTCATCGATCATCGCCTGCAGGACCTTCTGTGGCTGCGACTTCGCGACAATCCCAGTCCCAGGAATGAGGGGCATCCAGTTGTCTTGATCGGTCAGGAACTCGCCCACGGCGTAGAGAACCAGGCCCACGACCACCAGCTCATACCCCAGAATGGCCGCAACGACCGTCACCGCGAAGGCGATTCCGTCGACATAGAGCTGCATCTGCGCCGCCTCCCTTGCCGAGCGGGATTTTCTCAGACTGTTCGCCGCCTGGTGCTTCTCCGCCGAGATGATGACGCTGACGGCGTCGGCGATGACACCGCACGCCGTCACAAGGTTTACTCCGGCTATCCTCTTCTGTCCCGACGGATCCTTGGCCCACTGGAGCAGCGCATCCGTCTTGTAGCCCGGGCCGGTGAGTTTGAAGGCACTCTTAATCACGCTGACGGCCGCGTTGAACGCCTCGAGCTGAGCGACGACGGAGTCCCCCTCTTTGCGCAGCTCCTCGCAAGCGTAGTGCAAGGCGAGAACGCCCACGAGCACCTCCAGGGCAGGAATCGCCGCGCCTGCACGGCCATGGGCGTCCGCAAGCGCACCCTTCTTGTGGTCGAGTAGCTTTTCGATGGGGTCGCCGGCCAGGCCGGGCCCGAACGCAAAAATCCCCAAGCAGTCGTCCCACAGCTTCTTCTGGCGGCTGAGGTTGAGCGCGGAAGTCCCCACGATGGATCTCCATGCCCAGGCCATCGCCGCGTACGCATCTTTGGCCTTGCCTCCATTTCGCCGCTTGATGCGACCGACGATGAACGGCGTGGCCAGGCCCAAGATCTGCGGGATGAGACCGGCGTGTTCGAAGGCGTTCTTCCCTGCGCCGAACCATTCGACGACCAACTTGCCTAGGGGCGTGTCCTCGCTCGGCGCGACCACCGAGCCATCGAACTCCTCGATGGCGGTTGCCAGCAGCTTGGAGCGATAGTCCTTTCCCGTTGGGGCGGCGACCTCGACATGCTGCGAGACGGCGCCAGCGAGGCTGTTGAGCTCGGCGTCGAGGAGCTTGTCTCGTGCACCTGGGCTACGGAGCACGAGTCTGACGGCACGAACGACCGTGTTCCGAAGCTCCGCCTGCGCCCCGGCGGGCAACCGGTCCCACTCGTCGAACATCGTGAGGTACGGGCCGCTGGGATCCCGCAGCTCTCCCATCACTTTCTCGGCCGCCGCGTCGATTTCTCTCTTCGACCATGCCGAGTTCATGACCGCAGCACTCCCGCCGATGAGGTCGAGCTTCCAGGTGGAGCGAAATGCCTCCGTGCGCCCGATCCACGCTTGGTCTGGGTGCGGGTCGATGAATGTCGCACCGGCCGACTCGGCATTCCCAAACATCGCCTTCCGCTCCGCCTGAGGCTTTGAGAAGTCGAGACAGGTGTCGATGATTTTGAGTCCGCCGTGGAACTTCTCGAGCCACGGCCGCATTTTCTCCGCGACGGCTTGCCGCTTGTCGAACGCCTTTTCGAGCTCTCCGACGGCCGCACCCAACGTCTTGCGGAGTCCTCGGCATGCGTCGGCAGTCTGTTTCTTGATCGCCTTGCGGACCTGCCTGCCGTACCAGGGCACGAACTCAGCCAGACCCGGGCTATCTGCCTTGAGGTACATCACCACAGGTGCACCGGGCGCGCCCGGGTGGTCGTCTGGGAGAAACGACAGGATATGGCCGCCGAAGTGCTCTGGGTCGAGCTGGATCGCGTCGAGGTATGCGGCGTTGAAGGCCTCACTCCGGAGTTCCGCAACGACTTCTTCGATCATCCATTGGGAGTCGAAGGTGCCCTGGTCGGGCCAGCTCTCCTGAGTCTCCTGGAGTAGCCATCGAGCGAAGTTGCCCAAGGGGACCTCCTCGATCCGCGAGTGGCGTTCCGAGACGCCGAGATTCGGTCCCCAGGCCTTGTCGTTACTTCGGCCGATCATCAGTGCTGGCGTGAAGTCTGCGAAGTTGAACTCGAAGACGTCCACTGTCCTGAGGACGCCGTCTTCACCGCTGTACTCGAGCGGAAGACGCCGGACTCCTGGGACAGGATCGGTTGGTGGAGGGGCGGTCACGTCAGCGTGTCTCCGTGTTCGCGTGAGGCTCGAGTTTCTCCGTCGCGTGACGTTTCGAGCGGATACGGGGCTCGTCGTGCACGAGCGGATGCAAAGTTGTTCCTGTGCGTTCCTCTTCGGCGGTCGCGTGTTGGAAGACACTTCCCCACCAATCGATCCCGACGAACCCGAGCTGTGACGACTCGTCGAGGTTCCGCGGATCACGAGGTGTCCGGCCCAGCTCGCGACCTGGCGGCGGCGAGATAGACTCCGACCCCCCACCCCAGACCCGAAAGACTGGAATCCGCGCGCGCGTGTTCGCCGTGTCACGCGCCATCAGCTGCTCAATGGTGAACGGCACGAGGCCCGACTCAAAAAGGTCGAAGTCCGAGGGAGGGTCCCAGACGACCTGCGCGACGCTTCCTCGGATGATTCCTGAAAGCTCTCCGCTGAGTTGCTCGCCCAACACTTCCGCAGTCACCGTGTCCTGCACCGAGATGGGGTTCGTCCGATACACCTGAAACGAGATCGACTCCCCCTCGCACAGAGTGGTCAGTGCACTGAGCAATATCTTCCCGTTCGGAAGGACCATCCAACGGAGGTCCGTGTGCAGGTGAACGAGTTCTGAGAGCCGAGGATCAATGACATGTTCCCGGTACCAAAGGCACCTCGAGTGCTCGTCTCGATCATCGATCGGGCACACGGTGTGATCCCCCGCCATGCATGGGGCCCGGTCATGAAAGGGCGGAAGCTGCTCGTACACGACCAGGCAGATGCGCCGGTTGTATGCTGGGGTTTCAAGCACGGCCTGGTTGAACTCGGAGCATCCAACCGTGGGATGTGTCGGGTGCACCTGAGCCGGATCCAGTTGTGGTGAGGTTGCCTGCACGTACGCCTCAATCAGAGCGGCGGCGGTCGCTCCTTGAAGCTGTCCGTCATCAGGGAGGGGAGCGACGTCTGGACGTCCGGGCAAGTGACGGTGGAAGATTCCATCGCTGTACTCGTGTTGGAACAGCCGAACGGCGTCCTCCGTGACCGGGCCAAGTTCGCCGTCGATCGCCCCGGGATCGCACTTCAGCATCCGAAGCATGACTTGCTGCTCCCGGGTGGACCATTCCTCGCTTTGGGCGATGGCGAGAACCGCATCGACGTCGGCCACGAAGAACGCTCGGATGACCTCCGCGCGACGATCCGAGAGCGACTTATTGTGCGCATCGTCGCCCGAGGGCTCGGCGTGCCCGAAGAACTGGTAGATCGATGTGTCGGGTCCGCCGTCGACATGCCTCGCAAGCTGCTCGAGCGAAACCCGAAGGCCCGTGGCGAGCGCGCCGGGAGTCGGAAAACAGGAGTCCGTGTCGAACGCTCCGAACCCAACCGGGACAGCGCGCACACGCTCCGGCCGGACCAAGACGACCTGGTTGTGTTCGCCAACGGTCAGGGGGATCGGCTCGCGCGTCCGAAGCCCCTCTTTCGTGTACTCAAGTTCGTCGATGTGGATTCGTTTTCGGATCGTCATCGGTGTCTGCCGGAGACGCTCAACCGGAGGGCGACCCCAGTTTCCTCCGTCCGAGGGGATCTCGCAACCGGAGACGCCGTGTGGGGACAGGGAACATCGAGTCTTCGCCCTCGGCTTCGCAGAAACCCAATCCCGCGGCATGGGTACCTACGCCCGGGGGGGTTCCGGCGCGAGCGAAACGCAGGACACCCGATCGCAGCGCTTGAGTAGAGTTAGTTGGGTAAACGGAGGGAGGCCCGGGTAGCCGACCAAGGTAGGCGACGTGACAACGGAAAGCGCGGGCCTCCGCGCGGGGCTGTTTCGCGCGAGGGTGCGGCCCGAACTTGACGCGTACTCGCGCGGGAGAATGCCGAGATAGCAACGCGTGAACACGCGAGACGATATGCGCCAACGGATGCCGGCGCGGTGGGGACGGATTCTCGCCACGCGAGGAAGATCAAGAGGAGTTGTGACCGTCCCCGAAGTTGGTGGACACCTCCGAAGTAAACCGGGCAGGAGGAAATGAGACGGAAAGCGAAAGATAAGAAGGTTTACACCTCAGCAGC
>CAYSPB010000172.1:0-14772 GCA_964432695.1 uncultured Nannocystaceae bacterium | reverse complement strand
CCGCACCGCCGGCGACCCGCGTGGCCGCCGAGGACGCAGCCGCGCCCCCAGCTGCAGCCCCAGCTGCACCGGTCCTCGACCGCGTGCTGCCCTGTGGGCTGCGCGTCCTCGTTGCACAGGATGACTCGCTCCCGGTCGCCGCGGTCGTGCTTACGGTCGAGCGGGGCAGCGAAGACGACCCACCCGACCTGCCGGGCCTGCACCACGCCCTCGCGTACCAGCTGCTACAAGGCAACCGTACGATGCCCCCCGGAGGCATCCAGTCCATGGTGCAGGACGGAGGCGGGATTGCCTATCTCGCCACGGGTCCCGCCCAAATTCGGTTCGAGTCGCTGGTGCCCGCCTCCCTGCTCGACGACGTCATCGCAGCAGAGGCCGAGCGCTTTTTGGCGCCCACGGTGACCGAAGCCCTTTGGAAGGAAAGCCTCTCGGCCGCGCGACGCGACGTCCCTCGCAAGCGACTCGCCCCCCGTGTAGCGTTGGCAGCGGCTCACGGTGCCCGCGGGCTCGACCACGACGGCCGCATCGTGCCGCCGGCGCTGGTCGAACTCGACGTGCGTTCGGTGCAGACGCGGGTGAGCGCCCTGGCCCGCTACGAGCAGGCCACGCTCGTCGTCGTCGCGCCCGGCCCTCCGGAGGAGACCATGACCACGGTCGAAGCCGCCTTCGCCCGTCTGCCCCCGCGTCCACGCGCCGTCGCCAAGCGCCCCGTCGCCCCCTCGGCCGCGGAAGTTCGCAGCAAGGGAGCGAAGGGCAACACCTTCGTGTGGGGCCTCGAGGGCACGCCCGCCGCCCGACTGTGGGGCGAGGCGTGGTGCGAAGCGATCAGTCGACAGCGCCGAGGTAAGGCCGAACCGAAGACCAGCCAGGTGCGCTGCGCGTTCGAAGACGACCCACGCCGCCCGGCGGTGACGATTCGGGTGCGCACGCCCGAGGACGCGGCAGCCTTGCTCGCAGCGCGCTTCGAGCGTCTCGCCGACGGAGGCCGCCTGCTGCAGGCGCAGCGCCGCCGAATGACCCGGCGCCTCGACCTCGACCTCGCGCGCCCGATGTCCCTCGCACGCAGCCTCAGCGCGGCCGATGCCCATGCGTCTCCCGACGTCGCGACGGTTCGCACGATCACCGCCGCCGCGGCACTCGAGGGAACCGCGCCCGCGCTGTCCGAGCTGCTGCCGCTCGACGCCGCCGTCCGCGTGCTACCCGATGGTGCCGGCCCTGGCCCCAAGCCTCGGACCGCCCCGATGCCTGCGGAGGTCGAAGAATGACCCTGGCTCGCCGTACCCTGCTGCTCGGCGCCGGCGCCTTCGGCCTCGCCGCGTGCAAGCGCAACAAGGACCCAATCGTGCCCGAGATTTGGGACGACGCACCCGTCCCCGAGCGTGCCGAGGCCCTCGGCAAACTCGCCCCGCCCTGGCCCGCGCCAGCCCGCGCGGTGCTCGACTCGGGGCTGATCACCTACTGGCTCGTCGAACCCGACGCCCCACAGGTCCACGTACGCCTGTTCGTCCCGGACCACGACGGACGCCCTTTGCCGGCCCTCGTTGCGCGTACGGTCGGCCGAACGCTGCGCGCCGAGGTCCAGCGACGTCTGGGGCGGAGCGCCGCACGGGCGCAGCTTCAGCGTGCCGCCGGGCGCCTGGAACTGCACGTGACGGGCCCAGCCTCTTCGCTTCCCCGCATCGCCCGCGCTCTCGCCCAACCTCTGGATCCAGCATCGCGTACCGACAAGCTTTCCTCTGCGCTGGTCCGCGCGCGAGAAAAGGAAGCCCGCGATGGCAGCGAGCGAACCGCACTCGACGTTGCGACCGCCTGCACCGTGGGCGCGCTACTCGGGTTGCCGATGGACACGCAGCGCATCGACCCCGCCCGTGCCACCGCGGCGAGCGGCGCCGTGCTGCTCGACGCATGGCAGCGCATGCTCGACCCCCGGCGGTGCGCCCTCGTCGTCCACGCGCCGCAGCCGGCCGATGACGTCCCTGCGATCTTCGACCTGCTCGCACGCTGGCGGGGATCGGGTCGCGTCGACGCGCCCGAGTCCAGCCTCGCCCGGCTGCGCTGGACCCCACCGGGACCGGCCGCAACCTCGCAGCTGTTCACCGACGGCGGCGCACCGCTGCGCCTGCCGAGCGAGCCGGTCAGCCGAGGCGCCAAGCTGGTGGTCGGCCGCCTGCTCGACACGCCCACGCCGAAGGACCGGGCCATCGCGCGTCTCGCCCAGCGCATCGCGGCCGCGACGCTCGACGTACGACTCGCCGTCGTCGGACCGCACGCGCTCTTGATGGCCAACGAGACCATTCGAGAGACCAACGCGGAAGCCACGGCGCAGCGTCTCGTCGAGGACCTCGGCACCCTCGGCCGCACCCGGGTCCCGCAGCAGCAGCTCTTCACGGCCGCGCAGCTCTGGCTCGGCGCCCGCGTCGTGCAGGCGAGCCTCGACGGCGAGGACTGGACCGCACTGTGGAGTCAGTCGATGGACCTCGCCTCCACCGACGCCGACATCCCGCGCGCCCTCGCCACCGACGCCACCGCCATGCTCACGGTCGAAGCGGAGGCCCTCGCCGTCTTCACGAAGGCCAACTTCGACCCCAAGCTCGGCACGCCGGGCTGGGCTTGGTCGCTTGCGGGCGCCACGCGCAAGATGGAGCGCCAGCTCAGCCGCTTTGCGAGCACGATGCCCGTCGCGCCCGAAGGCTGACGCGCGGCCCCATCCTGCGCGCCTGCAGTCCTGCAGCCACAGACACCTCGACGGGGTCTGCTACGCTCGTCGCGATGCGTGGGGGCGCTCGGAACACGACGATCATCGTTCTGTCGGTCGCGGTCGGACTCGGCTGCGCCTTCGATACGGGCGGAACCGAGATCGACGACGCCGAGCTGGACGCCGATGCCGGAAGCACCGGTTCAGTGGCTGGCACCGAGGGCCCCTCCACCGCCGGTAGCGCGGGGATGAGCGGCGGCTCCGACCCCGACCCGGGCTCGACCTCGGGGCCGGGGGGCACGGGGGACGGCAGCTCCACGGACGATGACCAGCCTCCCCCGACGACGCAGGGCACCGCACAAGCCGTGTTGGCGTTCGTCGAAGGGGGCGCGATCGACCTCGGCGAACGGGCCCTCGATGGTCCGGACGTCATCGTGCTCTCGCTCGAGAACACCGGAGACGCCGCGGCGGACATCGTGGGCGGCGGCACCCCACCGGAGCCCCTGCTGTGGGCCACCGGCGAGTTTCCCGGACCCGGTGGCAACTGTGGCGGCCTGCTTCCACCGGGCGGCGCGTGCCTGGTCGAGCTCGCGGTCGGGCCAGGCATGCCTGGCGTCGCTTCGGGCTCGCTTGCCGTCGAGTACGACGATGGCGTCCAGCTGCGTGACGCATCGACGATGGTCTCGCTCGTGGCGACCGGCGTCGGACCCAATCTGATCGCCAACCCCGATGCCGAGGCAGATCCCGTTGGCAACTCGATCAGCGGCTGGGAACAGACCTCGGGCGACTTCGAGGTCGACGACGAACACTCCCACGGCGGTGGCTCCGTCTCGTTCTTCGCGGGCTCTTCGAGCAACTCGGCGCTCACGCAAGACATCGACCTTTCCGGATACGACGAATCCGTCGACGGCCTTCCAATGACGTTCGAGTTCCAGGGATGGTCTCGCTCGAACGGATGGTTCAACGACCCGCACGACATCGAGCTGCAGTTCTACGACGCGGGCTCGACCGAGCTGGCGCGGCACGACCGCGCCAACATGGACCACACCAGCTGGGAGTCCACGAACTTCACCGTGCCGATCCCCACCGGGACCCGTCGTGCCCGCATCACGCTCTCGTGCGATCGAAACTGGGGGAGCAACTGCTCGGCGTGGTTCGACGACTTCAACGGGGTCCTGCGCTACCCCGCGCCCTGACCGAGCCCGCGCGCCTGTGCGCCGCCAGCGGGCCCGCGCACGTTTAACCACCTCGCAAAGGCCCACCCGCCGATCGCACACTGGCATTCCCTTGCCCAGTTCATCATTGCCTGCAGCGTCGTCCACTCGTCTGGCCCAGACGCTGACGACCGTCCCGGCGATGCTCGACGGCCTCGTTCGCAACACACGTGGAGGAGCACCGCCCACCGGGCTCGGCGCGCGGCTGCTCGCCCTGTGGCGCGCACGTGACGACGGCATGCTCGCCCTGCTTCCGCAGGGGTTGCAGTTCGACGACGACGCGACGCACCCGCTTGAAAGCGGATGGGCGTACTACGCATTCATGGCGGGTCTGCGGAGCGTCCGCCTCACCGAGACCACGGACCTGGCAGATGTCCTGCGTCTGGCCTCCGCACTGGCCGACGTTCGCTTCAGCGTCGACGCGGCCGAACGCCTGCGCGCCTGGACGTGGGAAGAAGACGGGGAGGCCTTCCGGCTCACGGTCACCCGCTCGTTCGCAGAGACGATGGAGGCGTCCGAGGTGGCACCGGAACTCGCGATAACCGCCGTCACGGCGCTCCGCAGCTACACGCTCGGCGACCTTTGGATCGCGGTCGAACCCCCACGGCCGGCCGAGGAGGCATTCCAGCGCGAGTCTACGCTCAACGATGTCCTGCGGGGACGCCTCGGGCCCACGGCGCGCTGCAAGGTCGCCACGGCGCCCGCCGACTTCCGCCTCAGCCCCAGCGCGCTCGTTGGTGTGGGTCGTCTGCCACCGCTGCTTGCAGCCCTCGTGCAGGCGGTCTGACGCGGTCGAAGTCCCAACCACGACACCCAACCACAGCGAAAGGCGCCGCCGCGTCTACGGGGCGCCTTTCGGTTCGAGCTGGGCGGACGCCAAGTCCGACGGGACTCAGACTTTGTAGCCGCGGCCACGCACGTCCTTGAGGACTGCGTCAATGCCGAGCTTGTCGATGATGCGCATGCCGGCCGCCGAGAGACGGAGGCGGACGAAGCGGTTTTCCGACGCGACCCAGTAGCGCTTGCTGTGCAGGTTTGGCAGCAGCCGCCGCTTCGTGCGGATGTGCGAGTGCGAAACGTTCATCCCCGTGAGGGGCTTCTTGCCGGTAACCATGCAGATCTGAGCCATAGCGGTCGCTCCAGGGGCCGCGAAGGTGTCCCAAGGGCAGGCCCTTGTCAAGCACCCTCGTTGCGCTCGGTATACGTCACCGACGTGCGGTCGTTTTCGCGCACCGTGACTGCGCGCAGTTGGACCGCATCCCCCCGCGAGGTCGCCTTCAAGGCGGTTTTCGTGCGGGTCCAGAAGTACGCACCGAGGTTCTCCGCGGTGGGGTTCACCTCGTTGAAGGGCGGCACCTCGTTGAGAAGCCGATGGTCGAGGTCCTGCGCAATCGACGCTGCGATCGATTCGATCTCTGTGAAGTCGACAGCCATGCCGACCTCGTCGAGGGATCGCGTCTCGACCTCGAGCTCGACCTTGAAGTTGTGCCCGTGGACCCGGTTGCAGGCCCCCGCATACCCGTGCAGCACGTGGGCCGCCGAGAACTCGGTGGACGCGCGAACGATGTAGCGGGCCGGCATGACGGCGAACAATACCAGCGCGATTTGCGTTGTCCACCAGGTGCGGCGAGGTGCGAGCGCTGACGCACGGACTTTTTGTCGAACCCCGGACGCTCGTCGCGTGTCGATTCACCTGCGATGCGAAACCTCAAGGCTTTGTGGTTCGCCGGGTGTGGGCTCGCGCTGGCGGCGACCGCCGCGCTGGAGTGGACCGGCTTCGATCTCTTCCTGCCCTACCTGATGGAGCGGTGAGCATGCACGCCCCTTCCTCGCTCGCCCTCGACACCGCGACGGGTCTCGTTGCGTTCTCCGTCCTGCTCGCGCTGTCCAGCATCGCCGGACTCGCGCTTGCGTCTCGCCGCCCTTCGCATCCGCTGGCCCGACTCGCCCACCCCCGGGTTCTGCTCTACGGCGCCGGCGGCCTGGCGATGTCCACCGCCGCGGTGCAGTGGTGGACCACTCACCGTCTGCTTCGCGCCGGGTTCACACCCACCGATACCGGCTGGGCGCGCATCCCTGGCCTCGACGTCGCCACCGACAACGCGCTCACCTCCCTTGTCCACATCCAGAGCGTCGCGGCGGTCTGCGTCGGTTTGCTCGTCCCGTTGGCCTGCCTCGCGGCCTGGCGGTGCTCGCCCGACGCGCATCGGCCCATCCGTCTCGCGCAGCTCGCTGCGGCTGTGGCGATCGGCTTGCCGGTCGTCGCCGGCAGCGCGGGCGTCGTGTGGGTCTGTGACCTGCTCGTCGCCACCCCAGCTGCCGACGCGGTGTGGACAGCTTGGCACGGCCTCGAAGCGGCGAAGTGGGCCGTCGTCGGCGTCGGCGCGTTCGGCATGATGGCCGCCACACCGGTCGTCGTGCACGCTGCCTCTCAAGGACACGTCGTATCCACGAAGACGATGCAGCGCGCACAGGCGATGCTTCTGATCGGCCTTGCTGCCTGGTCGACCAGCCGCTTTGCGACCGAAGATCTCAGCCGTGGTCCGCTCGCACAGCTCGAGTCCGGGCGCGCCGCCTGGACCACGCCCGACGCGCTCGCGCGCCGACTCGAACAGCACGCCACCACGGTGACGCTGCCCACCGCCCCCGCGTGCGCCGAAGAGCAGCTCGACGTCGCACAGCACGCCGTGTTGCCGCTGTCGCTCGACGCGTCCGGCTTTGCCCTGCACGACACCGACGCCTGGCAGCAAACCGGCGCCGGCGAACTCGTCGTTGCGGGCGTCGTCGACCGCGGCGCACCGGCAGACGCGTACCTGCCCTACCTCGAGCGCGCCCGAGCACTCGGCGCAACACGGGTGGCCGTGCTCAGCGAGCGGGTCCGGGCCGAGGCCACGCTCACGTTCGGCGAACTTCGCAGCGCGAGTCCGTGCGTCGTGGGCTGGTTGCCGCTGGACAAAGCCGCCCGCATGTCGGCCGAGCCGATTCGCTGGACCACGGTGGCCTTTCACGCCCGTCGTGTCGAAGAGCTGCGTTGACGCAGCGCCCCGCGCTCAGGGCTCCGCACCCTGAAGGATCCAGGCGCGCACGATGTCCAGCTGCTCCTCGGGCAATATGCCGCCTTGGGGCATCACCGTGCCTTCGCCGACCTCCAAGTGCGCGTCTGTCATCTTGAGCCACACGTAGCTCTCTTCGAGCGTTCCGGCCGTCACCCGCGGAAGATCGGCCTGCTCCGAGGCCACGCCGACCAGCTCTCCGTACGAGACGTCGGGATTGAGCGTCAGGAACGGCGCAGTCATGGTGCCGCTGCTGCCCATGAGGTGGCAGGTGCACCCGACGTTCCACAGCGGCTGCACGTCATCGGCGTAGCTCACCGCGGGCAGAGGCGTGCCGGTGCTGCTCTCGTCCCCGTCCTCGGTTTCCCCGGACGTCGATGCATCGGCATCGGCCCCGGCCGACGTGCTGCCGCCGGCGCTCATCCCCACCGACGTCGCCACCGTGGTCGAACCGTCCTCGGGCTGCTCATCATCACAACCACTGCAAAGCAGCGCCACCGCTGCAACCCACACGTGCGTCCTCACCGGCGCACGATACCGTGACCTCAGGCCGTGACGTCGAGCGGCGCTTCACAGACCCGACGCTGTCCACACTTGCGACAGGGGCTCCCGCGCCAGATCGCAGCGTAGCGGGCCTGAATCGCGTCGAGGGCGACGTCGTCTTCGGTCACCACCCCGACCTCGAAGTTCCGTCGATGCTCGCTCTTGGCGCCGAGGCCCGCGCCCGTCCAGTTCGCGCTGCCGACATACGCCAGGCGGCCATCGACGATCACGGTCTTCAGGTGCACCCGCGGGCATTGGCGTAGCGAGAGGCCGCCGCGCACCAGGCTCGGGCGCTCGTCGAACGACGCCCTGAACGGACCCGACGGCAGCGAGGCGTGCAGGATTCTCAACTCGACCCCCTTGGCCGCCAAGCGTTCGAGCCAGGACAGACCGGACACGTAGCGACCGCGCGCCCCCTCGACGTGGAGATCCTTCAGGTTGGCCGTTGCGATCCACACGCTCTGCTCGGCATGACGCACGGCGTCGAGCACGATCGCGTAGTGCGCCCGATCCCAGATCAGTCGACCCGTGATCGGCAGCGCGTCGGTGTCGAGCATCGAAGCAGCCTAGAAAGCGGCCGCCCGTGGATCAAAAACCCGGCGATCTCGCGGCTACATCCGCAGCACGCCAGCGCCCCAGGTCAGCCCCGCCCCAAACGCGGTGACGCCGAGCAGCTGCCCGTCTCGGAGTGCACCGGCCTTGCGCGCCTCGTCCATGGCCACCGGGACGGAGGCGGCCGAGAGATTGCCGTACTTCTCGAGCACCGAGTACACGATGTCGCCCTGAATCCGCGTTCGGTCCAGGCACGCATCCATGATCCGGCTGTTGGCCTGGTGTGGAATGAACACGTCGAGCTGGTCAGGTGTAAGGCCGGCACCCTCGATCGCGGCGGACATACCCGAGCTGAGCGTGGTGACGGCGTGTTTGAACACCTTGCTGCCCTCCATATAGACGAAGTGCTGCTTGGCTTCGATCGTTGCGAGACTGGCCGGATGCTTCACACCGCCCGCAGGCACTTGCAGGATTGAGGCAAGGTTGCCGTCGGCACCCCAGTTCGAGGCCAACATACCCGCCTCGTCTCCCTCCTCGGTGCCACTGAGGATCGTGACGCCCGCACCATCCCCGAAAAGTACACACGTCCGACGGTCATCGAAGTCGAGCACCTTGCTGAAGGTCTCCGCTCCGCACACGGCGATCTTTGCAGCGGGGTTCGCCTGCACCATATCGGCGGCGACCTTGAGGCCGTACATCCAGCTCGTGCAGCCGGCCATGACGTCGAACGCCGGCATACCGCGAATCTCGAGCTTTTCTTGCGCCCAGCAAGCTGTGGACGGGAAGACCGTGTCCGGCGTGCAGGTGCCGACGATGATGCCGTCGAGTTGGGCGGGGTCCAGCTGCGCGTCTTCGCAGGCGCGACGAATCGCAATGGCTGCGAGGTCGGACGTCGACACGTCGTCGGACGCGTAACGCCGGGCACGAATCCCGGTGCGCTCGCGGATCCACTGGTCCGAAGTGTCGACCCGCTTCGATAGCTCGTCGTTGGTGACGACCCTCTCGGGCAGGTAGCTGCCGGTTCCGATGATCTTGAAACGCTGCACGCGACCCTCCCTCGCTCCACTGCGGGCGGCATGGTGCCGAATCCGCATGTTCGCGATAGCAACGCGAGTGAAGGCGGTCAACGTGGGCCGCCTGGTCGGCCGCGCGGTCGCTGATCGGGCGCACACGTCGGTGCGAACCTAAATGCGCGGCCAGCCGACCCGATGGGGCCTCGCACTGCTTCATGCGAAGCGGGTGCGCGCCACCGTTCGCGTCAGCGGTCGAGCAGCTTTTCGAGATGCGTGCGTTCCCACATCACCGCTTCGGCGTAGCGGTCGAACTGGGCTTCGGCGCGACGGAACTCGGCGGTGTGATAGACGCGGCGGCCGTCCACGATGGGCATGTCGTGAATCTCGTGCAACATCTCGTGATAGACGACCCATTCGACGAAGAACCGCGGCACGTCGGCGGCGTCGAGCACCGGGTGAATCCGGATCAGGGCATCTTCGACGGTGTAGCTGCCCAGCTTGATCGAGTCGCGGGATCGCTTGCGCTTGGTGCGGGGCCCCCAAGTGATCCGGGCCTTGATTCCCCCGTCGAAGTACGCAGCGTTGAGCTCGTCGAAGAGCGCCTGTAGGTTGTGATGTTTGCCCTGCACGTCAACGGTCATCGGCCGCGGGGATTCCCGACGGCGGACCCGGTCGTCGTTGGCATCGATGTACGCCCGCAGCATCGACGCACTGTCACGGGACTGTGACTCCGCGTAGCGAGCCATCGCGCGAAGCACCGAGGCCGGCGCGTCGGCGAACATGTGGTGGATGCGGAACGTCAGCACCCCGTCTCCGCGCTTGATCGTCACCATCGAGTAGAGGTTGTCGGTCAGCACCACCCGCGCTCGTCCGCGCTTGAGGTAGGCGGACAACCGCGTCTGAACGCTCTCGCGCAGAGCCTCTTGCTCGGCGGCGGAGCGCGATCCCCACGCGGGACCGTCCGGCTCGACGGCGTCGGCTTCGGTCAAGAAATCCTCGGCGTCGAGCACCGGGTCGAGTGCACCTTCAGGGTCGACCCCATCCTCCGGCCCCGCTGTCGGGTCGGCGTCCCGCGCCGGCGAGCGCAACTGCTTCGCGGCGCGCGCACGCGGGGGCCGGCGACGCGGCGAGCGGGGGTTCGAGGGGCTCATGGAAGAGCGGACATCCACGGGAGCAGCCACCGGGTGGCTTTGCGCAGTTTGAACCATGGTGAGGTCGAGCGCGAAGACGTGGCCACCACGAACCCAACCGGGCAGGCGATGCGCGAGCGCCTTCGCGAGAACCGAAGCATAGATCCGCGATCGGGCCCGCTCGAAATTGTACGGGCCTGTGGAAGACCCCTCGTAGATCCGCGAAAAGTGGCGTGCCTGCGGGGTTTGTGGCGCTGTGCGAGTCTCTTCAGTGCTGTGTTTGTGTCCCCTGTACCCTTCTGCACCCTGATCCACGGCGCGATCCCAAGCGATCTCGGGATCACGCAACCGGAGACGAACGACCCATGCCGACGCTGACCATTCTGTTGTTTGCCGGTCTCAAGGAGGCCGCCAAGACGGACACGATCTCCGTGGACGTGCCCGCAGAGATCACCGTCGCGGAGCTCCTTGCGGAGGTCGAAGAGCAGATCCCCGCCCTGCGCGGTCGCGCGCGAGGATGCCGGCTCGCGATCGACCAAGCGTTCGTCGGCGACGCTGACCCCGTCGGACAGCCGTCCGAGCTGGCCCTGATCCCACCGGTCAGCGGCGGGCACGACGGGCCCCCGCGGATCAAGCTCACCGACGAGCCGCTACGCCTTCAAGACGTCGTGACGGTGGTCGAGCACGCAGGCGCCGGCGGGCTGGCGACGTTTACTGGCAACGTCCGTCGACACTCGCGTGGCCAAACGATCGAGCACCTCGAGTATGAGGCGTACGGCCCGATGGCGACCAAGGTCATGACGCAGATCGCCGACGCGATCGAGTCGCGCATCGAAGGCACACGCGTCGCCATCCACCACCGCGTCGGCCACCTCACCATCGGGGAGACAGCCGTGGTCATCGCCGCGAGCGCGCCGCACCGCGCCGAAGCTTTCGAGGCGTGTCGTACCGCGATCGAGCAGCTCAAGGACGACGTCCCGATCTGGAAGAAGGAAGTCGCGGACGACGGCGCGACGTGGATCGGTCAGGGTCCCTGAAGGACAGGGGTCGATTTTCTCTGCAACGGTCCTGCCCTCCGCGCCGACACCGAGCACGTGCCGCCCGCGCTGCCTTCACCACCCCCCTGTCGCGTTCACGCCAGCACCGCCCGGGACGCGGAGCCGAGCTTGACCGAGAGCGGCGTCGATGGCTGGGTGGGCGATTCCGCGGCGCTGCACGCTGCCCGGACCTCCGTCCGCCGCTACGCACCCGTCCGCGCGCCGGTGCTCATCCGCGGACAAACGGGCACGGGCAAGGAGCTCGCCGCGAAGGCGGTGCACCACCACAGCGGCCGCACTGGACGCTTCGTCGCCGTCAACTGCGGAGGCGTCACGACGTCGCTCGTCCATAGCCACCTCTTCGGGCACGTACGCGGCGCGTTCACGGGTGCCTCTACGGAGCGCCGCGGTGCCTTTGCCCAGGCCCAAGACGGCACGCTGTTCCTCGACGAGCTCGGGGAACTGCCCCTGTCCTGCCAGGCGCTGCTGCTTCGTGCGCTCGAATCGGGCGAGGTGCAGCCGGTTGGGAGCGAGCGTTCGTTTCACGCCACCGCGCGCATCGTGTGCGCGACCCACCAGGACCTCGAAGCGATGGTGGCGGAGGGCAGGTTTCGCGCGGACCTCTTTCATCGGCTCAGCGTGTTGACGGTCACCATGCCCTCGCTGGCCGAGCGCCCCGACGACGTCGGCGATCTGCTCGCGCACTTCGCCCAGCTCCTGCGAACCGACGTGGGCCACGCGATCGTCTTCAGCCGCGACGCGGTCGCCGCCGCACGCTCGGCACCGTGGCCCGGCAACGTCCGGCAGCTCCGCAACGCGGTGCTTCGGGCCGCGCTCGTGCGCGGCACCCGCCCCATCGATGCGGCTGCGTTGCTGCGAGAGACCGACGCGCCGGACCCCACTGCCCGCATCGAACTGGCGCCAGGACCCTTCGTGTCGATGCGCCGGGCACTGGTGGAAGCCGTCGTCGCGCGCGAGGGCAGCATCCGAAAGGCCTCGACGGTGCTCAACGTCCCACGCAGTACCTTGGGCAACTGGCTGCGCAACGTTCCTCGGCGTCCGCCCCCGGAGTCGGATCCCGCGACACGCCGCGATCGTGGTAGGGCTGCACGAGGGTGAAGGGGCGCAACGCACAGGCGTGGTGGCGATGCGCAGGGGCGATCGCACTCCTGCTCACAGCCTGCGGAAAAGACCCGGATCCCGCGCCAGCCGTCGTCACTCCGCCACCCACCACCCCCGAGCTTTCACTGACACCGCCCGTCGGCTTCACGACGATGGAGTCCTCGCTCCTGCACCGGTTTACGCCGGCGGGCCCCCACCACCGGTTTCAAGCCGCACGCGGTGTGGTGGCCCCCGGCGGCGCCGCGGAAGGCTTCATCGTCGCGGTCAACGCCTCCACCGGAGACGCGCAGACCCACTATGGCGCGTCGCTGAATGCACTGGTCGACCGCGCGCTGCTGGCCGAGCGCACGATCCTCGAGGCTGCTGGCGCCACCGCGCCGGAGGTCGCACGCGAGTCCAACCCGCGCTCTGTCCTCACACGCTCGTCGCTGCCTCTACCCAACGGGGGCACGCTCGAACTCCGCACCCGATGGTGGGTCGACGCGTCCGGGGCACTCGTGCAGGTCAGCTGCCGCTGCGCGGGGACCGGCTGCGGGCATCCGTCGGCCTGCACGCTCCCCGACGCACCCGACACCGCGTACGCCCACGCCGCGACGGTGGGCACGGACGTCGAGGCCCAGCATCTGGTGACCCCGAGCGGAAGTGGCCGTATGGACGTGTCCCCGCACGCAGACCTCATGACGCCCCAGATGGAAGAGAAGCTGGGGAGCTCCAAAGACCTGCTCAATCCGCAGCGCCGCGTGGTTCGCATCCAGGGTGCACGCGCCTCCGACGGCGCGGCCGCCCTGCTGGCGGAGGCGGTGTGGTGTGAAGACCGTGGGCCGTGTCAGGCCAAGGCGCTCGCGGAGCGCATGCGAACCGTCGAGGCGGCGCGTCGCAAAGCCGACGGCAGTCTCGCCGGCGTTCGGGCCCGCAACGACCCGCACGCGACACCACCCACCTTCACCGTCGAGTTCGACGAGGCGGGCGGCGGCTGGACGCGCACCACGCTGTGGAACGACGGACCGCAGGTTCGCGAGGTCACCTGCGAATGCTTGGGCCTCGCCTGCACCCTCGCGCGGAAGACCTGCAGCGTCACTCCGTAGGCGGTCCGAGCACGTTGGCGTCGAAGCGCCAGGGACCCGGACGATGACGTTCGTCCGTCGCCTGGTCGAGCCGGCCGAGGAAGTCGTGCAGCGCGAACTCGCGGGCCCCGAAGCGCACGAGGTGGTCGGTGACGACCTGACAGTCGATCAACCGGAACGACCACGCACGAAGCTGCTGGACGAGCGTGGCGAACGCGATCTTCGAAGCGTCGTCCGCGCACGCAAACATGCTCTCGCCGAAGAACGCGGTCCCAAGTCCCAGGCCATACAGCCCGCCGACGAGGCGGTCGCCGTCCCACGCTTCCACCGAGTGCGCGACGCCGAGACGATGCAGCTCGATGTAGGCGGCTTTCATGTCGGCGGTGATCCACGTGCCGCCCTGGTCGGGGCGCGGTGTCTTCGCACACGCCTCGACGACCTCGGCAAACGCGGTGTCCAGCGTGATGCGGTAGGGCGCCTTGCGCATGGTCTTGCGCAGCGTACGACCCACGTGTAGCTCCTCGGGCAGTAGCAGCAGGCGTGGCCGGGGACACCACCAGAGGATCGGCCGTCCTTCGGAGTACCAAGGAAAGATCCCGTTCTGATAGGCCAGGATCAGCCGCTGGGGCCGGAGGTCGCCGCCAACGGCGAGCAGGCCGTCATCTTCGGCCAACGTCGGGTCGGGAAATGACAGCTCCTCGGAGAGTTGATAGACGGGCACGGCTCGGCGCGAGCGGCAATCTAGCAGCCTTTGGTGCGCGTGCAGACGGTCCGGGCTTGCGCGCGGGCGGGCGGGCGTCGATAGTACGCGGACAACCGCTGGGGGTGGTCCACGGCAGATGCGCCGGGACCTGAGAAACACCCCTCGAACCTGATCCGGGTCATTCCGGCGGAGGAAAGCGACCATGACCGAAACAAGCGACAACGAGCGCACGCGGCTTCGCGTGGCCGACGACAACACCCAGAACGTAGCCATCTTGCCCCCGCTGGAGGCGCACTTCCCCAGCAGCAGCAAGCAGCTCGTCGGCGACCTCGAGGTGCCGGTGCGACGCATCGAGCTCGAGGGCGGCGAGCCCCCCATCGACGTCTACGACACGAGCGGGCCACAAGGCATCGACCCGCGCCAGGGCCTGCCCAAGCTGCGCGCGCCGTGGGTCGAAGCGCGCCTGGCCAACAGCGACGGCAACCACACCCAGATGCACTACGCCCGCCAGGGCGTCATCACCGAAGAGATGCGCTTCGTCGCGATTCGGGAAAACGTGAAGCCCGAGTTCGTCCGCGACGAGATCGCGGCTGGCCGCGCCATCATCCCGGCGAACATCAACCACCCCGAAATTGAACCCATGATC
>CAYSPB010000171.1:0-14814 GCA_964432695.1 uncultured Nannocystaceae bacterium | reverse complement strand
CCCCGGTCGAGCCTCGTCTCGAAGCGGGACCCGTCGACTGGATCGACGTCCGCTACGAACTCACCGACACGACGTTCTTGGGCACGCAGATGCACTGGCTTCTGTGGCTGGTGGTCCTCTCGGTCGTTGGCGCATTGCTGGTCCGCTGGGCTGTGAACACTTGGCGCCCAAACACGCTGTGAACGGATTCTAAGGTCGCTTGGGGTCCACTCGAGCTCGGACCTCGTCGAGATCGGACTACGCCGCCCTCGTGCGCGGTCTCCCCCCGCATGAAGGTCAGTGTCGCGGTCTGTACCAGCGCCGTCCCGACGAACGGATGAGCCTCGCCGTAGCGCGCCCGAAGGCGCTCGAGCGTCTCAGCGTTGGCCTCGTCTACCCGCTCGAGCGGGGACTTCGGCTTCGAGCTGCTCGAGGTTCGTGCATGTCGAAAGGGACGGCAGCGACCGCATCATCGAACCGACGTGGTCGAGTACCTCGTCTGCATTTCGCTGAAGCGCGATGGTGTCCTGCGACGAGAGAATCCCCTGCGTATTGTCGAGGCAAGCCTCGGGTCGCTGCGCCGGCCGCCACCAACTCGCACCCGCGTCGGAGCTCAACATGATGTCTCGGTTGTCGCCGCTGGTCGCAACGATCACGAAGCGACCCCCTGGGCAGGCGCGTACGCAACGCGACGCACGTTGTGAATCGTCGCGCCGCTGACCGCCTCGAAGTCGGCCGGTCCCCCCTCCGTCCAGGTCGCCCCACCGTCGACCGAGACCTGCGGAGTGCGGGCCCCGAGCAGGAATGTGCCATCCCCGTACGCCAACCCGCCAAACGTCGTCCCCTCGACCACAGTCTGCCACGTCTGGCCGTCTTGGCTGCGGCGCACCGAGCCGGGCGGCCCCCAGCCCCAGGTCGCCACCCACCAACCATCACCGTGCGCGAGCCCCTGGACAGCACCGGGGTGGTGGTCACAGCCGCAGTTCGTCGCTTGCTGTTCACACGCGTCACCGTCGACGAGCTGGCAACCGGTGGCGTCGTCGTAGCAAACGACGGGCTGTGTGCTTCCCCACAAACCAGCGGGTCGCCTTCGAGGTCGTAGCTACGGTTGCCGGTCCACACCAGGCCAAGGTCGCACGAGTACATCGTGCGCCCAACGTCGAAGCCGAGCGTCCGCCGTCGTCTGCAGCCGCTGTCGACGCGACCCCGGAGGAGCCCTCCCCCTCCGTGTTCACCCCAGCTTCGTTCGCAGCACATCCCACCGCGACCGCAAGCGCCGCGGTCCACAAGGTTCTCGTCCACCCCACGGATCGAACATACGGGCGCAAATTCGGGTCGTCGATGTGAATGCGGCAGGACTCTTCGTGGTCGCGACCACGCGCAGATCAACCGTGCAGTTCTTTTCAGATCAGGGGACGAAGCCGGACGGGTCACACCACTCACGAGGGCATGGGGAAGAAGGGAGACGGAGCGGCATGAGATGGACAGCCTTGTTCGCGACGGTTTTGCTCGCCGGCGGATGCTACTCGGGTGTGACGCTATCGCAGGATTCGAGTGCGGACTCCAAGGGCACGGCCGACGATGGGGGTGATGACGGAACTGCGCCGGGCGGCGAGTCCAGTGGTGGTGATGCCGATGGATCGGACGGAGACGACCTCGAGCCTGGAGAGCCCACCGAGCAGAGCCGGTGGCGACGCCTGACCGCCTCGCAGTACGCCAACAGCGTGGAGTCAGCCCTCGGCGTTCGCCCGAACACGGACTCGTTCGTGGCCGACACCGCGCCCGGCGACAGTCCGTTTCCCGCCAATGCTGGCATCGCTCCGCAAGCCGTCGACATCGACATCTACTGGCAGAGCGCGCTGGCGATCGCCGAGGCGGCCACGGAAGATACCGCCGCGCTGTTGGGCGAGTGTGACCCGGCCACGGTGGATGAAACGGCCTGCGTCGATGCGTTCATCGACCGACTCGGACGCGCCGCGTTTCGCCGGCCGCTCACGGTTGCACAGCGCGTCGCGCTGCGCAGCCTATATGACCACGGGGCCGAGCAAGGCCTCGCGCGAGGCCTGCAGATGGTCATCGAGGCCGTCCTGCAGTCGCCGAACTTCCTCTACCTCGTCGAGTTCGGCGGCGAACCAGACGCCGACGGGATCCGCGAACTCGACGGCTACGAGCTTGCGTCCCGGCTGTCGTTCTTCCTGACCGACAGCTCGCCGGATGTCGCCCTGCTCGACGACGCGGAATCCCTCCACGACCCCGACGTTCTGCTCGCGCACACCGAACGACTGATGCAGTCGGACGCCTTCCTCGACGCGCTCGTCGAGGCTCACCTTCATCTCACCCACATTTCCCGCATCGACTCCGTCTCTCGCGCGGAACCGGCGTTCGACGCCGAACTCCGCGACTCGATGAAGCAGGAAGCGCGAGCGTTCCTGGGCGAGGTGTTGCAAGACCCCGGCACCGTCGAAGGTCTGTACGTCACACCGCTGGCCTTCCCCGACACACGCCTCGCCGAGGACATCTACGGGTTCGGCGGAGACGGCAGCGGCGTTCTGGTCGACGACGGCTCGCGCGCAGGGCTGCTGACGCTGCCCGCCTTCTTGGCCTCGTCGCCGCCGATCGAATCCGAGTTTGAGCCGGTCTATCGCGGCAACGCCGTTCGAGCGCGCCTACTGTGTGACACACTCCCGCCGCCCACCGTCGATACGAACTTTCCCGATGCGGGTGACCTCTCACCGCGCGACCGCCTGCGCCAGCACCAAGAGGACCCCAGCTGCGCCGGTTGCCACGTTCTGATGGACAACATTGGCTTCGGGCTCCTCAACTACGACGACCTCGGCCGCTACGCCGATGTCGACGCCTTCGGGCCGATCGATGCGTCGGGCTACGTGCTTTCCGGTGAAGAGGTTGCGTTCGGCAACGTGCTGGAGATGGGCGAGGTTCTCTCCACCCTGCCCCAGCTTCGCAACTGCATGGCGACGCAGCTGTTCCGGCTCGCGACGGCACGCGACCCCGACGACGCGGACGCCCCCGCGCTGGCCCCGGTCTACACAGCGCTCAACGAGGGCGGCGGCGACATCCGCAAGGCAATCACCGAGCTCGTACTCAGCGAGTCCTTCCGCACGCGACGAGGAAACTGACCGATGACGCTCATCACCCGACGAAACCTCGCTCGCATGCTCGGCGGAAGCGCTGCTGCGGCCGCCCTCACGCCCTTCGTTCCCCGCAGCACCTACGCAGGCGGCTCCCCTTCTCCGAAGCGCCTGCTCGTCATCTTTCATGGTCTCGGCTACCTGGAGAGTTCATTCTGGCCCACAGCAGGGCCCTCCGGCACCGAGGCCGACTTCACGCTCGGGGAGACGCAGTCCGTCCTGGCTCCGCACCAAGACCAGCTGATCTATCCCGACGGCCTCGTGCTGTGGGGCGCGCCCTACTATTTCCCCGACGACGACAACGAGCACGCCAGCGGCGGTTCGATGTGTTTCTCGGGCTCCCTCAAGGACGGATTCGCCACGGGCGCATCCTTCGAGCAGCCGATCGCCGACCACTTCTTCAAAACCCAAGGCGGCTCGTTTCGCCACGTCGGCCTGGGAGTCAATGGGGTCGCGACCGAACACCATTCGTGCTTCTTCTACGGGGACCAACAGCCCGTCGTGCCGCTCAACGGGCCGGCTGCCGCCTTCGACAACCTCTTCGCGGGTCTCGACATCGGCGACCTCGACGTCGAAGCGCTGCAGCGACTCCGAGATCAGCGGCGCAGCGTGATCGATGTCGTCCGCGACGACCTCAACGTGGTCCAGAGCCGGGTTGGAACCGCCGAACGCGACATTCTGGAGCAACATCTCGAGCACCTCCGTGCCCTCGAGGAGCGCGTCACGGACTTCCAGGTCGAATGCACGATGCCCGACGCCCCGGGCAGCACGCCCAACGATGCGGCCGCCATCGACGCGCAGAGTGACCTGGTCGCCAGTGCGTTCGCGTGCGGCCTGACCAACGTGATGACGCTGCAGCTGGGGCACGTCGACGGCAACATCTCGATGATCGAAGGCCTCAACGCGCACGGCACTACACACGCGGTCGGTGAAACGGACGGCGCCCCCGACGTGCTCGAAGACCACCGAGCGATCGATCGCTGGTGGGCTGACCGGTGGCTGCACCTACTCGACCGCCTCGCCTCCATTCAAGAGGCCGACGGAAGCCTGCTCGACAACACGCTCATCGTCTGGGGTACCGACACGACCACGGGGACGAGCTACTCGACCGGGCCCCACCGCCACTGGCGAATGCCGTATTTCATGGCGGGCGGGAGCAATTGGGCGTTCCCAACCGGACGCTACCTCCAGATTCCGCACCCGGACGGGGTGGACCAGGAGCAGTTCGCCCAGTGGCAGACAAACCACCGACTCTACTGTTCGATCCTGCAGCGCGCCGGATTGCCGCTGGACACGTTCGGCAACATGGACAACGGCAGCGGCATACTCGCCGGGCTGTAGTAGGTTCGCCTTTCGGGGAGATGCGGCCCTCATCGCGAGATGGGGGTGGTCCGGTCGATCAGTTCGGTGCCTGTTTCTCGGCCGCGGGGGCCGCTTGCGCCCCGGGCTTGGGCGCTCCGGGCGTGTCCTGAGCCTTCGCGTCGGCGGGTTCGTCGCCCGTTTTCGCCTTGGCCGGGGAGGGGTTGCCGCGAACGGAGGCCTTCTTCGCACCATCGGGGTTGCCTTTGCCGGCGTCCAGCTGCTTTTTGACGAAGGCGAGCGCGTCGCCCTCGAGACGCTCCATGCGGAAAGGAACGCGCAGGGAGCCGCGGAGAATGTCGGGGCTCCAGTACTCCCAAACGACCTCGCCCTCCTTCGTCACCTCGAACGCGCGGCCGCGCTGCGAGCTGACGATCAGCGTGCCGTCATTGGGCAGGCGCTGCGACAGGCCGCGGATGTTCGAGAAGAACTCCGAGTTCTTGTACTCCCAGACGACCTCGTCCTTGCGCGGGTCGAACTCGACAACGCGCGACCAGTGCCGCTTCTTGCCGTTGTCGAACACCAGTAGGTTGCCGTTGGCGAGCTGTTCGGGGTCGTGCTGCTTCTCGAGTTCGTCTTCGCCCCAGTGCCACTTGGGCTCGAAGGTCTCCTTGTCGAGCACCACGACCATGTTCATCTCGCGGACCGAGGTGATGATGTCCCCCTCGTTCCACACACCGTCGATCGTGGTGGTCGCGAAGTTGAGGGTATTCGCGTGGAAGAGGTCGCGGCCGAACAAGACTCGCCCATCGGTGTTCGGGTCGATGTCCTCGTCCTCGTCGTGCGCGAGACCACCTTTGGGTGGGTGCTTCTTCAAGCGACGCTCCAGGTGCGCGACGAACTCGGGCATCTGGCCAAGCACGTCGTAGAGCCACACTTCTTTGATCACCTCACCCTGCGGGTTGATGATCGCGATGCCGTTGTCGAGGACGGAGAACGGCTGGCCTTCGTGCTCGACCTTCTTTCCCTGCTCGATCAGCGCGTAGACGTTGCCATCGGCCCCGAAGTTGAAGTCGTGGTGAAACGCCTTCTTGATGCTCCAGATCGTGTTCGAATCCCAGTCGAGCTTTTGAAAGCCGCTGCGAGCGTTGACGGCGTATAGGTTGCCCTCACCGTCGAGCTTGGTCATTGCCCATCCGCGCTTGGCGTCGGGAACCCATATCGTCGACCACGCGTGAAGCACCTCACCGGCGTTGTCGATGATGCGGGCTTCGCGAAGCACCCGGCCGCCCGCAGCCTTGCGGAACTTCCGACCCCAGGCGCAGGGGTTGTACAACGATAGACCTTGATGGGCGCGCGACGCATCATGCGTGGTCGTGCCGGTCTTGCCCTTGTCCTTCTCGTCAATCTCGACCGCACCGATGTAGCCGAGCGACTCGAGGTTGCCGCCCTTTCTGCCACCTTTCTTGCGGCCCTTCTTGCCCTTCCGCCGGCGCTTCTTGCCCTTCTTGTGAGTCTTGCCGTCCTCCTCGGACTCAGTCGAAGCATCCTCTTCGGAACCGGACAGCTTCACGGTGCCCGAGGCGAACAAGATCGCGACCACGCCACCGACGGCGGCGGCACCAATCAACCCGGATTTGACGGCCGACATGAGGGGCCAACGATGCGTTGGCGGCAGCGGAGCGTCAAGAACGGCGACGGTCCCGACGAACGCGCGAATAGGCATGCCCCCGAACGCGCCGATAGCCCAGTCCCTGAAGCACCCCCGTGAGTTGACGCCGGCCAACACCGAGCCACGTCGTCAAAAACTCGGGGGCCTCGAACGGGTCCGCCGTCGCGGCCTCCTCGGCGACCGCCGCCGCCGTCCGTTCGGCGACGTCCGCTCGGACTGCTCGCGAGCCCAAGGCGATGAAGCCGAGCTCCCCAAGCCGCTCACGTGGAAACCCGTCGGACAGTGGCCACGATGGCGCTTCGAGATCGACGCCCGCATCGCGAGGCCACGGCGCGAACGCCCATCCCAACGCGTGCCGCACGAGCAAGAGCTCGGGACTCAACCCCGCGCGCACGTACGCCGCAACCTGACCAACTTCGATACCCGCCGCACGTAGCCTTGCGCGGTCCTGCATGCCGAGGGCGTCGACCTGCGCACGTGCCCGCCGAAGGTTCACCGTGCCCAACCCCTGGCGGAGCTGATACGCGAGTCCGCGAACCGCCGCGGTTCCACCTTCGTCGATTCCGTCGAGCGCACCGAGCAGCGCATCGACGGCGTCAACCGTCCACGCTTGCAGCCGTCGGCGCACGCGAGCCTCTCCACCGGCACCCAACCCGGCCGCCTTCATGCGCAGGTCGGGATGCAGCAGGTCCGCGCCCCGCTTCCAAACCGCGAGCGCATCCCCGTCGAAGCGAATCTCCCCCCACGCATCGATCGAGAATGCCTCGTGCGGAGCCTCCACGATCGCTTGCACGCGATCGATCGTCGGATCGTCGGCCTCGGGATCCGCGACGTCCAGACCTGCGAGTGCCGAGAACGGACTGCTCGGATCGGGCTTGAAGGCAGCCTTCTTCTTGGGCTTGGGCGCGGCACGCCGACGACCGGCGGGCCGCGTCGGCGTGCCGACGGTTCTGGCGACGAAGCGCTCCGTCAGACGCTGGTGAAGGGCGTCACTTTGGCGATCCTCGATCGCTCGTGTTCTCTCCTGCCAAGCCTGCGCGTTGGGAACCCAGTCCTCGTGGTTGGCGACGTAGGTCCACGTTCGAATGAACGCCATCCGCGTCATGAGCGTGTCGATGTCACCAGTGACGTCGTCGAGCCGTTCAATGCGACGCCGCATCCAGGCTTCGTCGAGCTGACCGTCGACCGAGCTCAGCTGGTCGTAGATCCGAGCGAGCAGCTGGACGTGGCTCTCGAGCATCAGCTTGCGAAAGTCGGGGATCCGGCAGACGTCCCACAGCAGAGACACAGCCTCGGCTCCGCGTGCTCGCTTGCGGACCGATGACAGACGCGACAGCTGCGACAGCGCGTCGAAGTCGTCGGCCTGCTCGAGCATGTGCAGCCGCTTTCGACGCGGCCGCGCGCGGAGTGACGCTTCGAGCTCTTCGATGCTGCCAAAGTCGAGGTCGCTGTTGCGCCATACGACTCGGCGAGCAGGCTCGAATGAGTGGTTTTCGATCGCATGGACGACCTTGGGATCGAGTCCGACTTGCGGTCGCAACACCGAGAACGCACCGTCTCGGGTATAGCGACCCGCCCGACCCGCGATCTGCCCCAGCTCCGAGGGCGTGAGCGGTCGCGAAGCGCGTCCATCGAACTTGGACGCCGATGCAAATACGACGCGGTCGAGGTCGAGGTTCAACCCCATCCCGATCGCGTCGGTCGCGACCATGTATTCGACCTCTCCGGCTTCGTACATCGCGACCTGTGCGTTGCGGGCTCGGGGCGACAGCGCCCCGAGAACGACCGCGGTTCCTCCGTGTCGCTGGCGCAGCTGCTCGGCCAACTCGTAGACCTCGGCCACCGAAAACGCGACCACCGCCGTCCGTGGAGGCAGCGAACCGATCGACTGTGCACCGGCGTACGTGAGCTTCGAAAACCGGGGGTGCCGACGCGTGAACGCCGTGGGCACCAGCTCTTCGATCACCGGCCGCATCGCGTCCGAGCCGAGGAACCACGTTTCTTTGAGGCCGCGCAGGTTGAGCAACCGGTCGGTGAACGTGTGCCCTCGTTGCCGGTGCGTGCACAGCTGAATCTCGTCGACGCAAACGAAGTCGACCTCACGATCGACCGGCATCGACTCGACCGTGCAGACCCAGTACCGAGGCCGCGACGGGATTCGCTTCTCCTCGCCGGTGACGAGGGCAACCTTCTGCTCCCCGATGCGGGCGGTGATGCGATCGTAGACTTCACGCGCCAGCAGACGCAGCGGCAGACCGATCATGCCGCTGCGATGAGAGAGCAGCTGTTCGATCGCCCGGTGCGTCTTGCCGGTATTCGTCGGTCCCAACAACGCCGAGACGCCGGCGCCAAATCGTGAGGAAGGGGCGTCCGACGTCTGCGGTGGCGTTGAGCCCACGCGATCAGGATGCGCGGACGGCTCTCACCAAGCCAGCGATGAACCCGCTGACGAACCCATCTCGGTCCGGAACGGGGAACACCGGGTGTGCCTCACTGATCCGACCGTTGATGAGCAGGGACGCCAAGCCGTGCAGCGACGCCCAGAACAGCAGAGCCGTATTGTCCACGTCGACGTCGGACCGAAACAGCCCGGAACGAACGCCCGCTTCGAACGCGGCGCGGGTCTGCCGAAGCGGCGCGAGCAAGAGGTCGCGCTCTTCTTCATCAACCGCGGCCCACTCCAGGTCCTCTCCCTGGAAGAGAACTTTGTAGAGCCACGGATTGCTCAGCGCAAAGTCCGTGTATCGCCGCGCGATCTCTCGGACGCGCTCCTCCGCGTCGTCCAGCTCAGCCGCTGGACCCATCGCAGCAAGCAGCGTTTGTACGCCGTGTAGCCGGATCTCTCGGAGAATCGCGGCCTTGCTTTCGAAATGTTGGTAGAGCGCCGTAGCGCTGACTCCGAGCCTCGCGGCGATCGCCCGCATGGTGAGGCCGTCTTCGCCGAGCTCACTGCCCAGCTGGATGCTCACCCGCACGATTTCGTCGTGGAGACCCGCTTTTGCAGGAAGCCTCACCACGCCACCGTATCACCGTTCCGGCGGGGTGTGGCCCACCGAACTGGCAAAGCAGCGATAAATGCGGCCCGTGTTGGGCCGAAGCGGCGCCGAGATCTCGGGCCGGGCGGGCCCGCGCGCAGATGCGTAGTGCGCGCTGCTTTTTCCACGAAGACCGCCGGAGAGTCAACGGTAACGTATGACTTGATAGTTTTGTAGGTTTGCAGCACGGTGTAGGTCCACGATAAGGAGCCCGTTCACCGCCATGACCCGCAACGCACTAATTGCCCTCCTGGGTGCCACCGTCCTCTCGATGGCCGCCTGCGATTCCGACAACGACCCCGCGAGCTCAGCCGGCGCCGGTGAAACCGGTGACGCGGTCGATGACGATGAAGAAGGCGCGGAGTCCGGCGAGACCACGCCCGACCCCTCCGCGAGCGGCGCGAACGAGAGCGACTCTGCCGATTCCAGCGACTCCGCGGACACCACCGACACCGCGACGACCGGCACCGACACCGACGACTCCGGTGACACCGCGGACGACACGGTCGGCTTCATCGAAGACCCCGACGGTGGCGGCATCGCGGTCGAGTGCGACGTGTGGACGGACGACTGTCCCGAGGGCGAGAAATGCATGCCGTGGGCGAACGACGGTGGAAGCTCGTGGAACGCCACCCGCTGCTCACCGCTCAACGATTCGCCCGGCCAGATCGGCGACTCCTGCATGGTCGAAGGCAGTGGCGTCAGCGGAGTCGACACCTGTGATGCCCGGTCGATGTGCTACTACGTCGATCCGGAGACGTCCGAGGGTATCTGCGTCGGCTTCTGTGAAGGTACGCCCCAGGCTCCCACCTGCGACAGCGGATTCATCTGCACGATCGTCAACGACGGCGTGCTGACCCTCTGCCGCCCCGAGTGCGACCCGATCCTTCAAGACTGCGACGGGTCGGCGGCCTGCCTGCCGGCCACCGGCTCGGACGGCTTCACCTGCATCATCGATGCATCCGGTGAAGGGGGTGGGTTCGGTGATCCCTGCGAGTTCATCAACGCCTGCGATCCAGGTCTGTTCTGCGCGTCGGCGGAGGCTGTTCCGGACTGCGTTAGCACCGGGTGTTGCTCCGAGTTCTGCGATATCGACGACCAGAGTTGCACGAACCCCGAGACGGAGTGCGTGGCCTGGTTTGAAGAGGGCAACACGCCCCCAGGCCTCGAAACAGTCGGGTTCTGCTCACTCCCGCTCTAGGTCGCGCAGGCGCATGCCGACGCCGGGTCTTGCCTGGCGTCGACAGCCTAGAGTGCACAGCAGACCGTGACAGCGCCGGTGGCGGTCGCGCTGCCGGTCGGCAAGACAACCGACGGCTCGCAGGCGAAGTCGGAGGTCAGCGACACGTTCGCGCTACGCGCAAACTGCGTGTCGATGCACTCTCCGGCTTCGCCCTCTCCAACGGAGCCAAGTCCGCAGGTGTCGTTGGTCCGGTACTGGACCGTGCCTGAACACTGTCCACTCGGCTGCCCGCAGCTACACTCCGTACAACCACGCTCATCGGAGAAGTCCTCGAACAGCACCGACTTCTGCTGAAACGCGGGGACATCGCATGCGACATCTCCCAGCGCCCAAATGCAGAGACCCGAGACCTGGTCTCCGCAGAGTTCGCATGTTCCAGCGGCAGCGTCCTCCGCACACCCCAGCGTCGTGACGCCCCAACCAGCATCAGGGACGTTCGTCGAGACTTCTGGCTCGCAAGAGAATACGGCGAGGTTGGCTGGTTGATTCACCGTGAACCGCAGCTCCGTAGGGTCGGTGGCGTCTGGAATGTCGTTGCAGCCAGACCCGACGTTTTCCTCCCATAGAGACGGGACGAGGGCACAGTTCCCGGCGAGATCATCTTTGTTCGCGATGACGCCCGACCCTGGACAGACGACGTTCGACTCGGCGCAGCTACATCCACACTCGGCGTCGGGCGCGTTGAGACCCGAGAACAGGGTGAAAGCGGGGTCCACCCCCTCTCCGCAGCCCGACTTGGGGGTCTCGAGGGAAACCGGACCCATCCATTCCGGCCCAAGTTCAATACAGGCCCCCGAGCATGCGCCACCCGTCGTCGGATCTCCGGTGTCCTCGGCGAAAGTCGTACTTGAGTCTCGACCGGTGGACGCTGGATTTGCGGTCGTGGTGCCTGCAGTGCTGTCGGAACCCGTGTCGGATGCGAAACCGGCGGAGGATGTTCCGCCGCTACCGCTCGTTGTCACACCGGTCGCGGAACCGGGACCGCCGGTCCCTTCGCCACTCGTCGACGAGGAGCTCTCTGTCGGCATCTGGTTCGGCGCGAAACAACCCGACACGAACAAGAACAAGGCTAGAGCCTGTAAGGAGCGGCGCATCGTGCCGGACTCTACGGGTCGACCGGAGCGTCCTCCAAGCTGGGTGTCCCGCAATGGACAGGGAACGAAATCGCGCTCGGCACCAATCGGTTGACGCGGCACGACCGGCCCAGCAGGCTGTACTCATGCGGATGACGTGGGTGTTTGTGGGTGTGCTCGGCTCGCTAGCGGGATGCGACTCGGGGGCCGAGCCCTTGCCCTCCGAAGCGATCGGCACGACCGGCACTGACGACGATGACGCTGCGGGTCCGTCTTCGGGAACCGCAACCGACGCGAGCACCGCGACCAGCCCCACCGGCGTATCGGCCACGGACCCGATGGCTCCAACGACGCCTGACCCCACCGACCCGAGCGGCACCGACGGGGCGACCGACCCGAGCGAGACCGGCGACCCCGAAGACACCAGCGACACCACCGGCGAGCCGCAAGACCCGTGCGTCGGCGAGTCGGCAAACATCACCGGGCAGGGCTTCGTCACGGCCTCTTCGGTCTTCGACACGCTTTTCGGTCCCGCCTACGAACCCGAGCTCGGAGTCGACGGGGACGTCGCGTCGTCATGGTTCTCCGCGGGCCCGAACATCGATGGCACTGCATCGACCTTCGAGTGGTACACGCAGTTCGACAACTGCATCGACGAGATCGGCATCATCTCGAACGCGATGCACGCCAACCCCGACTTTCACGAGGGGTTCGGATTCGAGTCCGTGCTCATCGAAGTGATCGACACCTCGGGCGACATCGTCTTCGAAGAGGAGGTCGCCCTCGACGGCACCCCCGACCCCAACATCGCCGTCGACCCCGGCGGCGTGCTCGGCAATCAGGTTCGGCTTTCGCTCATGGGTCATGAGTCCGAGGACTGCGGTGGCTTTGCGGAGCTGGCGGTCGACGGACGCGCAGAGCGCTGAGCGCTGCATCTACGGTGGCGGCCACGCTCAGCGATGTGACCACGGCGGCACAGTGCGCGGGGTCGGTGGTGTGGAGGACGCCGTTCGTGATGCGGCGACGTCCGCCTTGAAGCTCGCACTGCACGGCCTCGGTCGAGCGGGCCCAGGACGGGAGACCGTCAAAGCCGAGGTCGCGTGCAGTGGCGAGGGAGGTCATCGCCCAGACGCCGCGGGCTCTTCGAGAGACGCGTGACTCGAGCGCCGCCGCGACGTGGCCCATGGTCAGACGCGGATTGAAGTCGACGATGGGTCGCAGGCGCAAGCCGTCGCGACATCGAACGAGAAGTGCGTCGACGCCGGCCGGGCCGACGTAGTTTGCCCGGCCGGCGCGAGCAGTGACGACTTCGGTCACTGCATTCGCCATACGAGAAATGCGGTTCGGGTCACGACCGTCCCCACGCAACCACCGGCGGACCTCACCACTCAGCCCAACGTCGAAAGGACCCAACACGGCGGCCTCGAACTGCCCACGAGCGTCGCTGATGCCTCGACCGACGCCGAGCACCACGCCACGTTCGGGCTCGATGCGCAGGCGAATCGAGAGCTGGGCCACGACATCGAACCACGGCTCGACGAGGACGGGCCCCCGCCGAAGCAGCGCGTCGACGGCCCGCCGGTCGTCTTCGCGATCGCCGTCCCGCAGTCGACGGTGGCCGCGACCCGAAGCGCCGAAGCAGGGCTTCACCAGGGTTGCGTAGCCGGCCTCAGCAAACTCTCTGTGTCGTTCGAGCACGTCGAACCAAGAAGCCGCAATTCGTGGCCCCAACCGCGCCGGGATCCAGCTCGGCTCCGCATCGGATGCGACGAAGTCGGCCGCGAGTTCGACGGTGGTCCGCTTGTCGTAGAGCGCCCGTATCTCGGATGACCACCGAGGACTGGATTCCATCGCGCGTTCGCGAGCCGTCGCCGCAAAGGCGTCGCTGCGCGGAGAGATGCCCCACGGCTGCGTCGAGCCGATGGGACCCACCGAAGCAGGCGCGGGCCAAGGCGTGCGGTGCAGGTCGGCAACCTCGAAGCGCGGAAGCGGGACGCCGGCCTCGGCCAGCGTCCCGAGGAAGCCTGCATCCGGAGGGCGTTCGACGAGGACGACGTCCGACGGAGCCGCGAGCAACAGCGGCACGCTCTGCAGGTCGCGAAGGGTCTGCGCCGTCCCCCGGTTGGGCGTGAACGACATGCCGCGCTCAGCTTCCTGCTCGGCTGCGCCATTGAACCACCAAAGCGTCGCGGGGCGGCCTCGGCTACCGCCGGCGGTTCGCAGCCGCTCTACGTAGTCCGCGGGCAATCCGGCCCGCTTCCGAGGCGCATCGCAGAAAGTCATCGCCTTCGCGCGAACGATCTGAAGCGGGGGCACCAATGCCTCCGCGTGCGCCTCGAACAGACCCTTCGCGTCGGACCGCCAGCGGTCGAACCAGCGCAGCCCGAGCGCCACGTGCCCGATCTCATCGTCGAGCACGGTCTGCAGCACGGCCGCAGTGGCGTCGTCGCCCATACGCGCAAACGCACCGGCGTAGTGCGTCGCAAAGTCCAGGTTGGCCTGCTCGAAGGTCAACGACATGTGGGCGACGAACGCGGCCGGCGACTCCAGAGGCGCCATCGCGCGCCAGAAGAATCCGCTGAGCGGGGCGTCACCAAACGAGACGCCGAGCGCCTGCATCCGGTCGAGGTACAACGATAGATGACGCTGCTCCTCCGCAATGGTCTGCACGAGGCCACGGCGAAACGCAGCCGGCGCGTCGTCGAACCGCAGCAGCGCGAGCGCCATCAGCTCGATCGCGAGCAGCTCGTGGTTGGCGAACGCGTGCAGCAACCGACCGCGCGCGCGAGGGTCGTCGGGCACGTCGGTCGGGCTCGCCTCCCCGGCCTCATCCGCCCACCGCAACGACGCCGTTCGTCCTGGCCGATCCGGCACGGTGCCTCGCCACTGCGGCGCCGCATCGGTCAGCTCGGTCGGCGTGAACAGCTTGTCGTCGAGCGAGGGACCCGAGAGCAGCCGCTGTGCATACGCCCGAACCTCCATCGCTTCAGTTGACCGTCTTCATCGACGCCAGCGTGTACGTCTTCTCGGTTTGGTCGTCCTCGGCGCTCGTGTTCGCATGCTCGACGACTTTCGCGTACACGCCGGGCTTGTCCGCCACCATCCACACGGTGCGGTGCTCACCAAAGAACCCCTGGAGCTCCACCACGACGCACTCGAACGTGCCAGCCGGGGTCTGGACCGACTCCCTCTTCAGGAGCGTTTCTTCAGCCTTCTCGACCCGAAAGAACGGCGACATTTTGCTCCATGGCGTAGTCGCCAGCTGCTTGGCCGCTTCTCCTTTGGCGCTCGTGTGGTACGCGACAACGGAGAACGGCGACATTTTGCTCCATGGCGTAGTCGCCAGCTGCTTGGCCGCTTCTCC
>CAYSPB010000170.1:7581-14871 GCA_964432695.1 uncultured Nannocystaceae bacterium | reverse complement strand
AAGCCCCCGCCGCCAAGAAGACTGCGGCCAAGAAGACTGCGGCCAAGAAGGCCGCCGCCAAGAAGACCGCCGCCAAGAAGGCCGCCGCCGCCGCCGAGCAGCTGGAGCTAACCGCAACCGAGGCCGTCGTCGAGTCGGCCAACGACGCCGCGCCAGCCGAGGCACCCGCCAACGACGCGGCACCGGCAGAGTCCCCTGCCAACGACGCGCCTGAGACGGAGGCCCCCGCCAACGACGTCGCGCCCGCCAGCGACGCGGACGCCCCGGCGCCCGACGACGCCGCGGACGACGACGGGGACGAAGCGGCCGAGAAAGCCCCCGCCGAGACCGCTGCCGCGCCGCCGCGGAACGACGGCCCCCTGTCCCCTGGAGACGCAGCCCCAGACTTCTCGCTCGAGGGACACGACGGCACGACGTACTCCCTCGAATCGCTGAAGGGGAAGCGCTTCGTGCTGTACTTCTATCCGCGGGACAACACTCCGGGGTGCACCCAGGAGGCCTGCGATTTCCGCGACAGCCTCGCGGGCCTTGGTGATCTCGACGTCACCGTGCTCGGAGTGAGCCCGGATTCGATCGCCAGCCACGAACGCTTCGCAAAGAAGTACGACCTCAACTTCCCCCTGCTGAGCGATCCCGAACGTGCGGTTGCGGACGTCTACGGAGCCCTCGGGGAGAAGTCGATGTATGGTCGGAAAGTGGTGGGCATCATCCGCAGCACGTTCGTCATCGACGCGGAGGGACGCATCGAAACGGCGTTTTCTCCGGTTCGGGTCAAGGGTCACGTCGCCGCGGTGCTCGACGCCCTCGGCGGGTCCTGAGGCGTACGGCCCAGCTGACCGGATCCCGTCGCGGCTGTAGCGCGCGGCGGCGGCCCGGCGACACGTTTTCGCACGGCGCTTCCCAGGGAGCGCCGTGTATTCTTTTGAGTATGGCGCGGTCGTCCAGCACGAGCCTCCGCGCGGCGACCGGTGGTCCCCGCGCTTTGAGGCTGCGCGGGACGGACCTTCGCGGCGCCTTTGACCCCGGCGGCCCACAAGAGGCCGCCCGGCTCAGAATCCGAGTGCGCGAGAACCTCGCACTCGGAGAACCCGTCGAAGTCGAGATCAGCTTCGGGCCGATGGCCGACGAGGTGGTCCTGACAGGCAAGGTTTGTCGCGTTCACGTACCTGCCCGCGGACCCCTCGAGGTCATCATCGCGCTCCCCCACCGCGAAAGCCCCCGCATACGGTACGTGCGGGAAATCCTCGGCGGCTCTCGCCAAGCCTCGGCGCGCCGCCACCGCCGCATTCCCGTCGACATCGACGTTCGCTGGAGTTCGGCCAACGGCCGCTACGTCTCCCGCGCGCTCGACATCAGCAGCGGCGGCGCGTTCATTGCCAGCCGCTCCCTGCCCGCCGTCGGTGCACGTGTGGATGTGGAACTCCGGCCGCAGAGCGACGGGGGGCTTACGCCGCCACCGCTTTGCCTCGGCGCCGTCGTGAGCTGGGTCCGTAGCCACGGCAACGAGCCTGGCTTCGGGGTGAACTTCAAGCTGCAGGACCGCGACACGGCGGCCCGCTTGCAAGACGTCGTCCGAAACTGCGAGATCCAGCTCGGTCGCTCGTGATGCTGTTCGTCCCCCTCGCCGCCGCCGCGTCGCTGCTCGCCGCAGCGCCGGCGCCTCCATCCGACACAGAAAAAGCTGGGTACTGGCTCAGCGTAGATTTGATCGGCCCTGCGTCTGCTCGGGCCGAAGCTGCGTTCGCCCTCAGCGCGTCGACCGACCCACGGTCACCGCGCGACGGTCGACTCCCCGGCCAAGCCGTCGGCCACGTCGCGGACATCTACGCCGTCATCGACTGGCTCGAGGTCAACGCGTTCCCACCGACGACGACGCCGCTACCGCTCGACCCCGCCGCCCTGACCGAAGCACCCGCACCGCGGGTCGCCGGAGCCCTGCAGGAAACCTACGGCGTGCAGCTTCGCGCGATGGTGGTCACCGGCGCGACGTCGCAAGGCGACCGACGCACCATCGACTGGCCCGCGGACGGCGGCCGCATTCTCCCGCCAGACAGTCAGTGGCACGTGGCCGCGCTGCTGCCCAGTGCTGCGCCCTTGTTCGCAGCCCCGAGCCCCCGCGTCCCCCCTGCGTCCGAACGCTTCGCCATGGCCCGTCGCCGCGGCGACGTGTTCGTCATCGGCATGCTCGACCGATGCACCCAGGACACGCCACGAGCGTGCACACGCTGGGCCCAGGTCGTGGTCCGTGACGGAGACCGGTTCGTTCCCGGCTATCTGCCCGCGCATCAGGTCGCACCGCGGCCCCGCTGGAAGACGACCAGCGAAACACGACTGCCTCGTGCTCAGCTGCTGCGCGTCGGCGTTCGGGGCGACCAAGCGCTTCATGTCCTCGTCGCGCGTGACGCGGCCGGAGCCCTGCACCGCCGCACGCTCGAAGCTCCGCTTGTTCGAGGCACCGCCGCATCGGGCTTTCCCGAAGCGCGCTTCGAAGTCGATGGGGACGTCGCGACGGTCACGTTCGGAGTGCAGGCGCAGTCGTATCGGCTCGATGAAACCCTCGACGCGCGCGTCGTGGAGCCCACCGTCGACGTCGCGACGGAGGACTCCACCCCCCAGCCCTGAGGGCGCCCAGAGGGTGTGGCCGAGACGCCGCCGCGAAGTGGCCCGACCGCAGCTCAGTCGGTGACGGCGGCAACGGCAGCGTTGCCCTCGGGCACGTCGTCGTCGAGCAGCTCGAGCCCGTACAGCACACCGCGATTCGAGGTCGCATACAGACGGCCGAGGACCGCGTCGTAGACGGGAAGACTGGAGACGCCGCTGCCCGGATCGAGCCGCGCGAGCAGCTCGCCCGACTCGAGGTCGAACGCGAGCAGCCCCGAATCGCTGTGCGCAACGAAGACCGTGTTTTGTACAACGACCGGCGTGCTCAAGACCCCCGGGTCAACCTGTGCGCGCCACAGCTGGGTGCCGTTGCGGTCGAGCGCGAACACGCCTTCGAGAGACGATGCACCGACCATGTCGCTGCCCGCTCCCGGCACTAGGTCGCCGGCCGCACGCACGCCAAACGACCACGCGGGCGTCCCGTCATCGAGGTCGAGCGCAAACACGCCGGTCTGCTGCCCGGCGACGTACAGGCGGCCCGCCTCCACGTCGACGAGCGGCGTCGAGTCGCAGTCGGAGAAGTCGCCGCCGGCGGGCGGCGCCAGCGAGGTGAGCCAGAGCGCTTCCCCAGACGCCGCATCGATCGCGACGACCTTGCCGTTGCCGAAGCCCGTGTACACGACGCCTGCCCCCACCCCGTCCGCGCTGGAGACGTAGGTCAGGCCGGCGTACCCCGACACCGTGAAGTCGGTCTGCAGCGGCTGCTCGTACTGCCACCGCCACGCGCCGGTACGCTGATCGAGAGCGAAGACCTGGTCGCGAGAGTTCGCGACGTAGACGACGCCTTCGGCGACGACTGGGACCGCTCGAATCTTGCCGTCCGTCGGGTAGCGCCAGATCTCTTCACGCGTCTCGAGGTCGATCGCGATCTCGTCCCCGTTGTCCGTCCCGACCAGCATCAGTCCGCGCGGCGCCTCCGGGTCCGGCGCACCACCCTCCGCGTCGCCGGGCATGTCGGTGAGCAGCGGGCGGCTGCTGATCGCACCGCCCAGCGGCAGTTCCCACATGACCTCGCCGCGGAACATGTCCAACGCGAGCAGGGTGCCTTCGCGACTTCCGACGTAGATCAACTGGCGAGGATGGTCGACCGCAACGGCTCCGAACTCGTCGGGCCGCATGATGAAGTTGTCGGGTACGGTGACCTGCTGGGTCATCGCGACCCGCATCACCGCCCGTGCGGCGTCGCTGCCTTCGGGGTGGATGACTTCGATACGTCCCGTCGGCCCGCACGCGACCGTGCCGAACGCGAGCGCGAGAGCTGCGAGTCCTCGAAGGCGCATCCGGTCAGCCTCCAAGGGTGGGTGGAAGGCCCATGCCTGCAAGCGGGTTTGGCTTGGCGCCTTCGGGCACCAACTCTGGCGCGAGCTCCTCAAGGCGCTCGACCACGGCCTCGCGTGCCAGCGAGTCTTTGTCGAGCGGGTACTCCTCGACATAGGTCTTGTAGGTTGCCAGGGCGTCGTCGGCTTTTCCTTGCCCTTCGAGCATCCGCGCTTTGTGGAACAGCGCTTGGTCCCGATAGAACGAACCGGCCTGTGGCGCGAGGGCGTCGAGCTGGGCAACCGCGCCGTCGACGTCGCCGGTCGCCTCCAGCGCGAGCGCCAGCCCTTCGTAGGCGAGGAATCGAAGTGGGTGCTCGGCGTTGGCGGCCAGGAATGCCTCGTAGGCGGCCTTGGCATCGGCGAACTTGCCTTCCCGCATCGCGCGGGCGGCCGAAACCAGTTCCCCGAGGGTCTTGGCATCGGTGTCGCCCATCTCGGCGTTCAACTGCGCGAGCGTGTCGGCAACCTGCTTGCTTTGGGCGGCCTCGTCGGCGAACAAGGGGTTGGGTGGCGGAAGCTTCTTCTTTGCCGCGTCCTCGACGTCGCCCACGCGTCCCCGCACGTCCGCACCGACGGCGGCAGCCAAGACGCGCGTCGCTTTCGCCCGGTCTTCGGCGAGCTTGCCGCGATACCAGACGACGCCGGCGACGATGCCTGCGACGACGACGATGAGGCCGATGACGACCGGCGCTTGCGTCAGGGCGGCCCGGCCAGCCTTGCGAACGCCGGCTTGAAAGCTGTCTTGCTCCTCGCCTTTGGGCTGCTTGCGCTTGACCCGAGCCCGGTTCCACTTGGGCAGGTCCATGCGCTCGCCGTCCGCGGAGTTGGACCCGGTGTTGCCCGCGTCGTCCGCCTTGGCCCCCTCGTCTTCGGGGCGTTCGTCGTTGTCGCTCACGATTGGGCCTGTCTACCCAAGCCCACACGGGTCTGTCCAGTGCCCTGGGCCTCCCCAAACAGCCTGGAAACGCGGAACGCATCCCGCGCCATGCGGGCCGTCACGGCAGCGTGCGGTATGCTGCCTTCGATGCGTAGGGCGACACGAGCGGCACGAGCGGCCCTTGCGGTCGCGCCGCTGCTCACCACCAGCCCGCTCGCAGCCGCCGCGCCGAGGCGCTCGCCGGTGGCCGACCCCCTCGAAGCCCCTCGGCGTGACCCGAACGACGCCCCATACATGAAGCCCCGCAACGGTGGGACGAGGCCGGACGGCACCCGAATCTACAAGGCCGAGCACAGCCCGCTGTACGGCCATCGCAAGCGCTTTCGCTTCACGCTCAAGCCGCTGTACGCCTCGATTCGGTTCGCCATGCTCGGACGCTCCGACTCTCCGCTGGACCCCAAGCGTGGCCTCGGGGCGGGCTTTGATGCCGACGTCCCCGTGTGGCGCCCACTGTGGCTGCGCGTGACGGGCTCGTACAGCGGGCACCTGCTGCCGCAGGAGTTCACGCGCAACGAGGATGAGGAGTTCGTGCTCACCGCGCCCCGAGGGACGCTGCACATCGGACACGTTGCCGCCGCCCTGCTCTACACGATGGATCGCGGACGTCTGAAGCCGATCCTGGAGGTCGGTCTGGGTCCACTGTGGGCACGTGGGCCTCAAGGGGTCGTCGACGGTCAACGCGGCCAACCGTGTCTCTCCGACAACCGCTGTGACTTCGGGCTCACCTGCGACCCGGCCGACAGCGTCTGCCGCCCCTCGACGACGTTCGTCGTTCACGGTGGACTCGGGCTGGACGTCGAGGTCACCAAGCGCACGACCGTGGGCGCGGGACTGCGCTACTTCGCGTTCTTGTCGAACCCCCAGGCGTACCCGGTCTACCTTCAGGCCGCGCTGCGTTTCGGCTTGCGCTTCTGAGCGCCGCGCCCCCACGCAGCCGCGCGAGCGGCCGCTCGAGGAGGACTGGCGAACGAGCACACGCGAAAAAGCCCGCGGCTGCCGATGCAGCGCGGGCTTTTCGATGCCCCGAGGGCGAACGGGAATCAGCCGGGAAGTCCCGGGCAGTCGACGGTCTTGTTCTGAGACAGCTGGCAGGTCGCGCTGACCTGCGCACCGCCAGGAGCGGGTACGCCTTCGCGTCGCACGAGACGGAACTCGAGGTTCCAACCGTCATCGATGCAGGCGTCCTGCATGTCGTCGAGCGTGTCGGGCGTCGTGCCGTTCTGGTCGGTCAGGTTCGCGAAGCACACGTCGACGCCATCGGGCACGGCGTCGCCTTCCCCACAAACCGGGATGTTGTCCTCGATCTGAGAGCCCGCGTCGTCGCGATAGGTCTGCGTGAGCGTGCACAGCGGCTGGACGCCCTCCAGAATTGGGTCGGTGTCCGCAACGCACGCGGGCATGCACGCCGGCTTGAGCTGGTCGCGAATCGACTCTGCAATCGCGTTGAGTGCCGGGCGATAGTCGGTGTCACAGACCGAAAAGAGGTTGGTGTCGTCGTCGTTGACGAGGAACTCTTCAGCGAACTCTTTGAGACGCACCGGCGGAACCGCCTCGGCGACCTGGCTGGAGCAGCCCTGGCCAATGCCGAACTTGGCCTGGAAGCTCTCCGGGTTGGCCGCGTCCGGGCCCTCAGCGTAGTTGATGAGACCGATCTCCGGGAAGTTCTCAGGGACGCCCGCGATGGCGGAGACCAGGACTTCCTGGCTCGGGTTGAGCGCCTTCTTGTTGTTCTCGATCTCCTGGACGAGCGAGGTGTACTTCGTCAGGGGGTACAGCGCCGCGTCTTCGTCCGTCGAGGTCTCGTTGCCATCGACGTCGAGGTTGATCGACGAGCACTGGTCCGAGTCGAGCGAGAAGTCGCAGGACACACCAGCGTTCCAGCACACCGCCGAGGACGGCGACTGCTGCTGGTCAGGGATCGACCAGAACACCTGGTTGCCGACGTCACCGTCATCGAGGCCCGGAACGCCGTCTCCCTCACCGAAGACGATGTTCTGAAGGTCGCGGTTGAACGAGCAGTCCGCTTCGTCCGTCACGAACACGATCGAGAGAATCGCGTTGTCGCGGAGGAAGCCGAACTCGTCCTGCGCGCTCTGGTCGGCGAGCTTGAGTGCCTTCCACATCGACTCGAGGTGGGACTCGAAACCGCAGCCGTTGATGCCCTGCGGTCCGAAGCACTGCATCGCCTGCGTGGTGCTCACACCGTCGGGCAGGTTCGTCGCGCCTTCGATGTTCTCGATCCACGGTCGCGGCGACGCGTTCGGGTCATCCTTCGTCGTGGTGCCCTGAATCTCAATGGTGTCCAGGTCGCAGAAGTCGGTGCACGCGGCCTCGGCGTTCGTGTCGTCGCCGGAGAAGTAAAAGTCACCCAGG
>CAYSPB010000170.1:0-7571 GCA_964432695.1 uncultured Nannocystaceae bacterium | reverse complement strand
AGCGGCAGCTGCTGAGCACGAACTGCCCCGACTCGGCATCGGAAACCCCGGCACCGCGGCACCAGTAGTTGCTGTCGTCGGTGGTCGTGATCGCGATGCGGTAGTTCGCCGCAACGTCCTCGGCCTCGAGGACGTCGATGAAGGCACCGAAGTTCTCGGACAGGTTCGCCTGCTCTTCACCCATCGAACCGGAGTTGTCGATGACGAAGAGGATGTCGACGTCCTTGTTCACCGTAATGGCGATGCCTTCCATCTCCTCCTGCGCTGCTTCGTACTCGACGCGCTTGAGCGGGTGGTCGAGGCAGGCCAGAAGCGTCGGAAGGGCGACGCAGGTCGCGGTCAGCAGGCTGAGGCGGGCGGTGAGAGAAGCTCGCATGGATGGCATCCTTCAATCGTGTCGATACGGTCGTGGCGGGTTCGGGTTCGCGCCTTGGAGGGCGTCGCGGCAGGCGAAGCAGCCGCGCGGTCGGTCATGAGACCGAGGCCTCTGACCGCATCTGTGCGCCGTACTGTATAGCAAGGCGGGGGCCAGGGAAACCTGCGTGGATCCGGAGACTTGGGATCCGGCGGCGCTGCCGAAAGACAACACTGTTGGCACACGCTGTTGCAACCAGTGCCAACCATGTTGTCTTTCGGACGGGGTTTCATTGGACCCAGGGACAGTCCAGCGCCGCGTTCTCGGAGACGCTGCAGGTGGCCTCGATGCGCGTTCCCGCCACCCGAGGCACCCCTGCACGGTAGAGTGGCCGGAATTCGACCGGCGCGCGCTGCTCGATGCATGCCTCCGCGCGCCCCGCGCCAACCGCGACGTCAACACAGGCGTCGGCGCCATCGGGCAGCGTGGGCTCACCTGCGTCCGTGCGGTCGCAGGTCGGGATCGGCACGTCCCCCTGCCCTGGGATCGCCTGCGAGAACACGCAGTCGTGGCTGGGGCCACCGGCGAGGCAGCTGTCCGAACACGCGGGCTCGAACGCCTCGATCAGCGTATCCGCAAGCTGCGTGAACGCAGGGCCGTAGCTTTCCGCGCAGACCGAGCTGACGCTGGCAGGCTCGCCGTCGGGCGCAAACGCCTCGGCAAACTCGAGCAGGCGCACCGGGGGCACCGCCTCCCCGTTGCTGCTGCTGCAGCCCGCGTCGATGCCGAACTCATCGGCGAAGGGACTGTTGCGCGTGTATTGCAGCGTGCTCTCGGGGAACCCGGTCGGCACGCCTCCGACCACGGACACCATCACCGGGGGAACATCGGCCCCCAGCACGCCGCGCTTCTCCTCCGCGATGGCTTCGAGGAGTTCGACGTACTCCTCGACCGGCGTCAGCAAGGCATTCTGTGCGTCGACCTCGTTGCCGTCCCGATCGACGTTCGCGCTGACGCAGTCGAACGTGCCATCGCCGAGGTCCTCGCACCGTACCCCGGCGTTCCAGCACACCTCACTGCGGGCACTCGACCCGTCCTCGCCGACGAAAAGGTCGTTCGACGTCCCAGGCTGAATCGAGCAGTCCGCTTCGTCGGTCACGATGACCACCAGCAAGATCGCGTCGTCCCGCAAGAACCCGAACTCGTTCTCCCCGCTGTTCTCTGCCCGAATCAAGGCCCGGCGCATCGCCTTGAGCGGCGTCTCGTAGCCGCAGCCCCGAAGTCCCTGCGGTCCCATGCAGGCAAACGCATCGGTCATGCTGACGCCGTCGGCGAGATTCGTGGTGCCCAGAACACTCTCGAGCCACGGGCGTTCCGCCGGGTTGGCCTGCCCCTCGATGCGCGAAGGCACGATGGGAAGCTCGGCAAGCGACTCCGGACACAGCGAGCGACACGCAGAATCCCGCGCGTTCTCGGCAGGCTGAAAGCCCGGCGCCGTCTCGAACTCGTCGATGCGTGCGCGGCAGCTGCGACTTTCGAAGTTGCCATCCTCGGCGCCCGAGGCCGCGCAGCCGATCGTATCGGTCGTCGTGACCGCGATGCGATAGTCGGCCGCGACGTCTTCGCGCTCCAGCGTCTCGATGAACGGCGCGAGGTTCCGGGCGAGGTTTGCCTGCTCGGCCGCCATCGATCCGGAGTTGTCGATCACGAAGAGGATGTCGACGTTTCGCAACGGGGCAATGTCCACGTCGACGATCGTCTGCACGTTCCGCGTGAGGTCGACTTCCTTGAGCGGATGGTCGTTGCAGCCGGTCAGCAGTGCTGCGGAACAGAGCGCCAAAGCGGTGGTGATGCGAGCAAGCATTGCTCTGACCCACTGCGAACACCCGGCCACGGTTCCCATCGTCGTGGTTTCGCGGACCTAGCCGCCGTGCGCAGGCAAGGCCCTGCGCGACACGTTGGCAGCTGCCAACGTGTCGCGGTCAACCGCGTTGCCGCCAACCCAATGGACACCCAAAAAACTTCGACACGCGGGGAACCTCTGCAGGCCCGCCGCGTGTCACGTTCCTGTCCCGGAGGTCCAGGTCACTCGTGCTGCTTGTGGTCGCCGCCGCGTCCACGACCTCGCACCACGACGCGAATCGGCACGCCGCGAAGGCTCCACTTGGCTCGGAACCGCCGCAGCAAATACTTCTCGTATTGTTCGGCCAGCGACCGACCGTGGTTGGCCGAGATCACGAACAGCGGCGGGGATCGGTCGGCCTGCGTGATGAAGAGCAGCTTCACCGGACGGCCCCGAGAGAGCGGCGGCGGGTTGTGGCTGACCGCCGCCCGAAGCTCATCGTTGAGGTCTGAGGTGGTGATCCGCTTCTTGAGGGAGCCCGCCGTGCGCTTCGCGGCTTCGAGCAGCGCTTCGAGACCGTGGGCGCGTCCCTCCCCCTCGTCGCGCTTGTCGCCCATGACGGAGCTCTTGACGATGTAGGGATTTTCGAGGAAGTGGAGCGAGCGCTTCGTCTGCTCGAGCACCTCGCGCGCTCGCTTCTTGTCGCGCGTGATGAGGTCCCACTTGTGCAGCAGCACGACCACGCCCTTGCCACGCGTGAACGCCATCCGGGCGATGCGCTGGTCCTGGTCGGTCACGCCTTCGCTCGCATCCACGGCCAGCACCACGACCTCGGTGCGCTCCATGGCGCGGATCGACTTGATGGCCGCGAGCTTCTCCTGCGCGCGCGCAACCTGGCGTCGGCGGCGGAGACCCGCGGTGTCGATGATGACCCAGTCGTCGTTTCCGTGCTTGAGCGGAAGGTAGACCGCGTCGCGCGTGGTACCCGGAGTGTCCGAAACGATGACGCGCGGCGACCCCAGCAACGTATTGACCATCGTGCTCTTGCCGGCGTTCGGACGGCCCAAGAACGCAATGCGGATGCCCGGCGGCACCAGCTCGACCTCGTCCTCGGTCGCCCCGACGCGCTCGACGATCGCATCGCACAGCTCGGAAACGCCGCGACCGTGTGCCGAGGACACGGGAAACACGTCGCCGACCCCGAGCGCCCACGACTCGGCCACTTCGTCGTCCCGCTTGGGTGAGTCAGCCTTGTTCGCACACACCAAGATCGGCTTGCCCGACTTGCGCAGGCGATCGGCGATGTCTTGATCGACAGACGTCGTCCCTGCGATCGCGTCGACGACGAAGAGGATCAGGTCCGCTTCTTCCATGGCGACGTCGGCCTGGGCGGCGATGTGTGCAGGCAGCCCGGTCTCCAGGCTGGGATCGATGCCACCGGTGTCCACCACCATGAAGCTGCGACCCTCCCACTCGGCAACGCCGTACAGCCGGTCGCGCGTGACACCGGGGTTGTCCTCGACGAGCGCCTTTCGCGAGCCGATCAATCGGTTGAAGAGCGTGGACTTGCCCACGTTGGGCCGGCCCACGATGGCAACCAGCGTGGTCATCGTTCGTCTTCCTCTCGGTAACCCATCGACTCGAGCTTGCTCGGGTCGCGGGTCCAGTTCTTGGCCACGTCGATGGTGAGATGCACCTCGCACGGGCGGCCGGACAGGTTGGCGATCCGCATCTGGCTGCCTTCGCGCAGCTTGCGAATCATGCTGCCCTTCTTGCCGATGAGCAGCCCCTTCTGGGAGGTGCGCTCGACGAAGATCGTGGCGCTGATGCGGTCGGTGGTCTTGCCCTCGTTGTAGCCGCTGACTTTGACGGCGCAGCTGTAGGGCACTTCATCGCGAAGGTGCTCGAAGAGCTCGGCACGGATCAGCTCGGCGGCGTGCCATCGCATCGGGCGGTCGGACAGCGAGCCATCCTCGTAGTAGCGGGGGCCGAGCGGCAGCCGCGCGCACACCATGTCGCGAAGTTGCTCGAGTCCATCTCCGCTGGAGGCCGCCGTCGGCACGATCGCCTCGAACGGATGCAGCGCCGACATCGTCTGCAGCACCGGGATGAGGAGATCGGGGTTGGGCAAACGGTCGATCTTCGTCATCACGAGCGCGATGGGTCGATTCAACGCGGTGAGCAACTCCAGCACCTCGCGTGCAACGTCGCCGGGCTCCCAGGCCTGCGCCGCTTCGGCCGTGCGAAACACCGGCGTCTCCACCAGAAGCAGGACCAGGTCGACGTCTCGGGCGCCCGCGAGCGCCTGACCCACCATGTATTTGTTGAGCGCAGAGCGGGCGCGGTGAATGCCGGGCGTGTCGACGAGCACCGCCTGAAAGTCGTCTTCGGTCCAGATGCCGAGCAGCTTCTCGCGAGTGGTTTGCGGGTGCGGCGTGGCGATCGAGATGGGTTCGCCGAGCAGGGCATTGAGCAGCGTCGACTTACCGACGTTCGGTCGACCGCAGATCGCGACGAAGCCACTGCGATGGTCGGGCGGCAGCGCGGCGGCGTCAGGGGTGTCGGGGACGGTCATGACGAACGAGGGGCGCAGTCTATGGCCGACTTTGCCGGTTTCGTGCAATGCCCAGGGGCCCTTGATAGGTGTGCAGTCATGCGCGCACACCTTGGTGGAGCGATGGCGTGGATCTGCGCCGCCCTGGGTAGCTCGGCGATCCTCGCCGACCGCGCCTCCTTGTGGCCCTCGGCGGCCGTACCGGCATGGCCCGCTGGAACGTTGGGATTGCTCGCGCTGGCCGCCTGCGGCTTCCAGGGCGACATTCGGCCCCGAGCCCTGGGCACGCTATGCGCATCCAGCGCAGTCGCGCTCTGCACCCTGGAGGTCGGCGCACTCTGGACCCTCGCGCGGGTGATCCCATGAACATGTTCAGCTATCCTACATGTAGGATTTTTGGATTCATGAGCACACCCCGCGCATGCTGCCGCCATGAGCGTCAGCGTGGAGCGTCGTCGATCGAGCCGCATCGACAAGGTGTTTCGAGTCCTCATTTCAACCGAGGAGTTCGGGGACCAATGGTTCGTGGCCCGCAACATCTCGACAACCGGCATGTTCGTGGAGATGGCCGAGCCGCTGCCCCTGCGCACCAAGGTGATCGTCCGCTTCGCGCTGACCGGCCCTGCGCCGGAGGGACTGGAGACGGCCAACGAGGGCGCGATCACGGCCATGGCCAAGGTGCAGAATCACTACTACCTGCAGTACGCCGACAAGGACGGGCTGAGAGCGCTGTGTGGGGTCGGCCTGCGGTTCCTTCGCTTCCTTCCCGAAGCACACCTCACGCCCCCTGCCCACGCGCTGCATTGATCCTATGGTGTGCAGGAGGTGCCCGATGACCTCCCGCGTGCTCGTCCTGACCGCGGCCGTGCTGCTTTCCGGGTGTCCACAAGAGACACCCGAGGTCGAGGTCAACACCTACGTCGGAAAGTCCTACGTCCGTGCCGATCCGGAGCTGGCGCGGGAGGCCGCAGCGAAGGTCTGGGCTGCGATCGCGGACGAGGTGCGCAGCGCCTCGCCCGACGCACCTGCCATCGAAGCCACCGTCACGACGCACCCGCCCACGACGGTCGACGAACTCGACGACCTCATCGCGGCCGTGCGGCGCGGACCCATCGACGAGGTCGCCGGCCCCGCGCGCCGAATTGCTGCCGCGCCCCCTCACCTATGGCCTTCGCTGCGCGAGCACCTGCTCGCCGAACGCAAGGCACCCAAGGGCGACTACCGCTCGCTTCTCTCGGCGATCGGTGGCGACGTTCCGAACAAGTACGGCTACTTCAAGCTCGCGTGGAAGAAGGCACACGGCCACAGCGTGAAGCTCAGCCAGGACTGGTTCGAAGACCTGCTCGCGCTGCCCCGCGGCAAGGTCTCGCCGGGCCTGCTGCCGGTGTACCGCGATTGCATCCTGCAAACCGCGCTGCTGCGAGCGGCGTCGACCGCCGGACACGAACCCGAACGGGCTGCTGACGTGGTCGAGGCGCTGCTGGATGCGGCCTACCTGCATCGCGGTACCTTCCGGGATGAAGTCGGTCGTGCGCTCGCCGGCGTCGGTGACGAAGCGGTCCCGCAGCTGGTCGTGGCGTCGATCAGCCCCTCGAACCGCAAGCGAGACCAAGACAAGCCCGAGGTCCGCCGAGCGAAGTACGCCGAGCACATCCTCGACAAGCTCGACCGTCTGCATCCTGCGCGCGCAACCGCAGCGGTGCAAACCTCTCCGCGCCTGCTCGCCGCCGTGCTCGATGCCTACGCGGTCAAGCGTCCGGGGGAGGCCGCGAGCGTCTTGCTCGACTTCGCCGACGACCGTTCCACCGTCGTCCGAGGCTCCGCGCGCGCGGCCTTCGACGCCTACGTCACCGGTCCTGCACCGAAGTCCGCGGGCCGAACGGTGCGCCTGCTCGGTGGTGGCACCGGTCGCGCGCTCGCCTACCTCAATTATCGAGACCGCGCGCGTCTCGCGATCGCGGAGCGGCTCGAGGCCGATGCTCCGGACCTACTCGAGAATGCCTGCGAGGTCGTGGACGAACAGGGTCGGACGGATGGCCGCTGCGAGCAGCAGCCGGCCCGCCACACCGTCGCGTACTTCGAGTGGCTGGACGCCCGTCGCATCACCGATCAGCGCACCCGCGTGGATGCGGCGCTGGCCAACGCGGATCATGAGGCCGCCGCGGCGTCCCTCGACCGTCTCGTGGCCCAAGGAGAACTCGCCGAGCCGATGCGCGTGGCGTCGTTCTTCGTCGAGCACGCGGCGAGGACCCGGGACGAAGACCCCGCTCGGGCAGCGGCGCTGTATCGCAAGGCATCGATGCTGATGCGCGGCCACGACGACGCGCAGGCCGAAGCCCTGCACGCCGAAGCGCTCGTCGCCGAAGCATCGCTGGCCGACCTGCCTCGTACGGGCAGGCTCATGCTGCTCGACCGCGCGCTGGAGCTCCGCGCCGAGCCCGAACTCGAGCACGCTCGCGAGGCACTCGCGGCCGAGCCTGTCTTCGCCGTCGCGCATGCGCCCCGTAGCCGCGTCTTCGCCGGAGCAGGACTCGTCTCGGCCGTGCTGCTCGCCTGCGGCATGCTCGGCGGAGCGCTTCGCAGACGACTTCGCTGAGCGCGGTCAGGTCGGAGGCGCCGGCAGACCCTTCAATGGGTCTCGCGGTGGCTTCTTCGACTTGATCGACTTCTTCTTCGGCTTGGGCTTCGTCGCCGACTTCCTCTTGGTGCTCTTCGGCGGCTCCGCGGGGACCGCCGGTTCGGGCGTGGCCGATGCGGGCTCGGCGGGTGGTTCGGGCTTGGCGGCGGGAGCTTCGGGCTCCGGCTCGGCCGGCTTTACG
>CAYSPB010000169.1:10247-14874 GCA_964432695.1 uncultured Nannocystaceae bacterium | reverse complement strand
CGGACCGTGGCACAAATCGGTCATCCATCAGGGCTCCCGCAGAAGCTCGTGGATGGCTCTGTGACCGAGGTGGCCCAGTGCCGGAACTTCCACCACGACGGAGACGTCTTTGGCGGCAACTCTGGCGGCGGCATCTTCGACCCGCTCACGGGTAAGATCGTCGGGGTTGTGATTCGAGGAACCGGTCTCGACGACTACGTCTGGGACAGCTCGCGGGGATGCAGGGTGGCGAGTGTCTGCGGGGACAACGTCAACTGCTTCTGGGAGCCGCTCACCCTAGGGAACGGAATCCCGTATATCCTCTCCCGTCTCAGCGACGAGGTGAAGGACCAGCTCGAGATCGTGGAGGTCGGCGGTCCGAGCGGGTGCTGATGACGATTCGTCCGCACACGCTCAGCAGCTTTGCGCTGGCGTTGTCATCAGTGCTCAGCAGCGGCTGCGATCATGACTTCGGAACACGCATCGGGCCCTCGGGAGGCGTCGTTGCCAGTGAGGACGGCCTTTTTCAGGTTGAGGTGCCCGCGGGAGCCCTGAGCGACACTATCGGGGTCTATGTTCACAGGGTCGATGGCGGGCCAAGCGGCGCGTTGCGTTCCTACGAAATCGAGCCGGTTGGTACCGTTCTCAGTCCTCCTGCGGCAGTCCAGTTCGACTGGGGTTCGCTAGGGGCATTGGACGGGCGCGAGCTCGAGGGCGATTCGACGAACGGTCCCGTGTTGGTTGTCGCGCGAGGGGACGAGTGGCAGCAGATGGCAGACAGGACCGTCGACGTTGACGCCCAACGCGTAGCAGCATCAGCGAACTACTTCGGCGTCATTGCCGTCGTGGAGCAGCGAGGACCAGGCTTGCCGGCCGAGTGAACCCCGTGAACCCTCCCCCTTCGCGCTAGGAGCGCGCGGCGTCGTTGGTGGCCGGCGGCGCCGCATGTTTTTTTCCGGTGACCCCTATTTTTCCCCGCGAGCGGGTCCGGGATAGCGCGAGTTCCGCACCCGCAGGCTTGCGGGGGTGCGAAGCAGGCGTGGAACAAGGCCGAGAGCCTCTAGGAGGCTCCGTACGGGCGAGAGGCGGCACCGGCTCAACGCGGCCGCCCCCAAGCCTGGAGAGGTCGTCCTGCTCGACCTGTCGCGCCGTCGCTCGAAGGGCGTCCAGAGCCGGGGCGACTTCCAGGTCGAGTTTGGCGCACGGGCGCAGTTCTCCGCCGACATGGACGTTCGGAAGCTCGTCCACGCGATCCGGGTCGACCTCGGCAATCACTTCCGGGCGTCGCTCCTGGCAGGACAGCGGGCCGACGGGAAAGGCCCGCTGCCCGACCTCAAGCGGGGCGAAGACGCCGAGCCCTTGGCCGCGGGCCGCCAATTCGCGCTCGCCAGCGGGTTCATGGCCGAGCACTGGCTCGTCGGACCCATCCGCGGTGGGTCCTTCGCTGCGAAAGCGACCTTGAAGCCCAACGGCCGCGATGGCCGGAGCTTCATGATCAACAACAACCTCCGCCGCGGCATCGACTTCCAGTCGATCGGCGGGACGGCGGCGGACGTCATCCGTCGCGCGACCGAGGCGTGGCTGCGCAACGCGGTCCCGGCGTCGGGTTCGGGCGTCGGCACGCCCGCCAAGGTCCCGCTGCGTGGCGGCGTCCTCTCGGAGGTGGAGCGTGGCTAGCCAGGAGGAGAAGGACGCGGAGAAGGAGCACCGCACCGAGGTGCTCGCGCAGATGCGCGAACAGGTGCGTCGGCTCCTGGGCGAGCGCACGACGGAGAGCGGCCGCGCCTGCATCGAGGCGGCGGCCTACTGCCTCGACATCGGCGAGCTCGCGGAGGCGAGGCAGTGGATCAAGCTTGCGCTCGATGCCGACAAGGCGCACGCGGACATCCGGATTCACCGCGCGCTCGAGGAGTTCGAGAAGAAGAAAGACAAGTCGAACAAGCTGAAGAAGGCCCGGCGCGGGTCGAAGGCCGCGGAGGACTGAGTTGCCGCGTCGGGACCAGGTCACCCGCGCTGCTGGCATCGACAAGCTGGTCGCGCGCGCGGAGGCTCCCGCCCTCATCCGCGTGCGGACCAGCCTCGTTGAGGTCGAACGCCACGCGCGGGGCTACGGGCAGGTCGAGCACGACCCGGTCCCGGACCTCGACCTGCTTCTCGACGTCCGCGAGGGCCTGCGGCTGAACCGCGAGCTGCCCCAGGACATGAAGGGGCGGCGGCGCTTCGAGGAGAACCTCCCGACCAGCGTTGAGCTGTACGACGAACTCGCGCAGGACGCCGACCTCGACCTCGAGGTCGTCATCAAGGGGACGGCGGAGACGCTCGCCATCATCCAGAACGTCGCGTCGACCACGACGCTCGCGAAGGGCGGTGCCCGGTCTCTGAAGACCCACACGGGGTCCTATTGGTCGTTCCGGCAGTGGATGCTGCGCGGCTCGTCGTCGGGGCTGGGCTGGTTCGTCGGGCCCGACATGGGCGTCGCGCACGTGCTGAAGGACAAGTGGCTCGTCGGCGAAGGCGAAGGCGTCCCACCGATCTGCCCGCCCGAGCTCGTCCTCTCGTACCCGACGCACGAGCGAGAGACCGACCAGCACATCTACATGATCGATGGCTTTCGAATCCGCCTGCTGCACGCGGGTTCGAACGGTAAGAACATGCCAGGGCGCTCGGTCGACTTCGTGCAGTGGACCGAATCCGCAATCACGTCGAGCGGAAAGCCCTACGCGCGTGCGCGCGGGCGCGTGACGACCTCGAAGGGGCAGCTGTACCTCGACGCTGTCCCGGAGCCTCGCAGCTGGATTCGCTCGGCGATCTTGGACCCTGCCGACGAGGAGGCCACCCTCGCGGCGGACCTGGAAAAGCGAGGTGAGGAACCCGAGCCGCCTGAGTTCTCGGTCCATCAGCTGTCCTCGAAGAACAACCCTTGGAACGACCAAAAGGACGCCGAGAGCTTCCACCGGGCGCTGTATGCACTGGCCCCGCGCCTCGCCAAACGGGAGGCCGAAGGGCAGGACATCGGTGATGCGAACCGCATCTTCGCCGAGTTGTTCGAGGGCCAACGGCACACGTTCGACTACGAAGGCTGGAGCATCCCCGAGCCAGAAAAAGGGGCGCTCATCGGGGGGCGCCCTCTCATCGACATCACCAGGCGTGCCTCGCTGAAGCGCTTCAGGAGCCAGAAAGACTGGATCGCGGCGCTGGACATCAACGCGCGTCCGCACACGACAATCGTCGGCAAGATTGCAATCCCTCCGGGGCTGGACGAATCCGACGCCGACAATTGGGTGCTCGTCTTCTTCGACGGGTGGCAGGACTGGGGCGTGGACTCCGAGGAGGCTGCCGTCCGGCTCGCGTCGCGCTGGGATGGCCTGTTCGCGCGATGTGGCGTGGTCATGGACGGCACCTCGTGCGTGAAGGGGCACAACGCCGGCGGCAACCTCAATGCCCGCAAGGGAATGATGCCGCGCGAGATGTACGAGCGGACGGGCTTCGAGGTCATTCCGCCGACGTACCATCGCGGCGGCCGACGAAAGCCGACCAACCCCCCACCGTTCTCGGGCACGATTGTCCAGCGCCGCATGCTTCGGGACAACCGGGTGCTGTGGAACTGGATGCGGTGTCGCTCGGCGATTCGGGCGATCCGAGACCAAGAAGACGCCGGCGACGGCCTGACGCCGGCGAAGCACTCCGGCACGGCTCAAGACCGGAAGGTCGCGAGCTGGACCGAGGTGTGGCGGTACCTCTCGTGGCCGTTCTTCGCCACGGCCGCCAACAGCAAACGACCCATCGTGGTCCGACAGCGTGCATAGCCAATGCTCCCCATCATCGAAACCCAAGCAAAGAAGACGATTCAGGCGATGGCCGAGCGGGCGCACGACCACGCCGCGAGTGCTCGGAAGCAGGAGGCCGAACGGCGGCTGCTCATCATGCAAGACCAGTGGCGCAACCTCGCCATGTCGTACGTCGGGAGCCTCTACCAGACCGCAGAGGTCCGGCGTGCCGTGCAAAAACGCGTCAAGACGACGACGAACGTGCTGCGGCAGCTCGCCAATCAGGTCTGCGTCGCGTACGAGCGCCAGCCGCTGCGACGCCTCGTCGACGCGCCCGAGGCGAGTTCACGGGCGTTTGCCAAGGTGCTGCGCGAGGCGAAGATTGCGACGCGTGCGGTGGGGTGGGAGCGTAAGACGTTCGGCCTCAACGTCGCGTTGGTGGTGCCCGTCGTGCGTCACGGGCAGCTCGACTACGTGACGTTGCTGCCACACTGCTTCGAGGTCGTCGCAGACCCCGAAAACCCGATCGGCGACCCACTCGCGGTGGTGGTCGAGCTCGCAAACACGAGCGACCGCCCGGGGCGAAAGCTCCGCTACGCGGTGCTCGATGACCGAGCCTGGCACTACTTCGACGAACGGGCTGTCCCGATGGGCAAGCCGACGTTCCACGGTGCTGGAGTCTTTCCCGGGACGCCGTTTCGTCTCTCGGATCCCACCGACGACTGGTTCGACCAGTTCCGCGGCGAGGGCATCGTCGAAGCCACGCTGCAGGTCGCCCACCTCCGCGCCCGCATGGACTACGTCCGGTTCCACCAAGACCGGTTCAAGGAGATGTTCATGACGGCGCAGCAGGAGAACCTGACCGTGCAGGTCGTCAGCGC
>CAYSPB010000169.1:9038-10147 GCA_964432695.1 uncultured Nannocystaceae bacterium | reverse complement strand
AAGTCGTTCGAGGTCGCGTTCATCCCCGCGCCCTTCGTGCAGGACCCGTTGACGCAGCTCCAGGTCGACAAGGCGGAGGTCGACCAAGGCCTCGCATCCACCTACCAGATCTACATGCGGCGGCACCCGGGCACGACGCTCGAGGAAGCCATGGAACGCGTCGACGAGATCGCAGCGCAAGAGGCGCGGTTGGACACTATCTACATGAAGCACGGTCTGCCCAAAGACTCGTCGCTCCGCCGTGCGAGCCGCGAGCAACTGCTCGGGGTGATCGGCGGTCAGCGAAGCGGAGAGGTCCGCGGGGGACAGGCCCAAGAGGCACTGCACGAGGACAACGCCCAATGACCACCGAAGCCCTGAACAAGACCCCCAACGCCGCACCTGGCGCTCCATCGCCCGCAGCGCCCCCCACGGGGGCTCCGCGCGTTCCACCGCCGCCGCCGGTCTCCCCTCCCGCGGGGACCGCAGGGCAGCCTCCGCCCCCACTGCCGCCGCCGAGCACGACCGTCGCCGCCGCGGCCCGGATTCACGAGCTGGAGGCCGAGTTGCGCGGGTACAAGGAACGCGACGGCGCCAAGGCGCTCGGTGACCTGCGAGACGAGAACGAGGCGCTCAAGGCCAAGCTGCAGGCGCAGGAGGCCGCAGGGGCCGAAGCTCGTGCCGCGCTCGAAGAGCGCGCCCGATTGGAGCGCCGGAGCGAATATCACGGGGTCATCCTTACCGGCGTCCCCGAAGCGAAGCGTGATGAGATCCGGCTCATCCTCGCGGGGATGGAGGCCGAGGGGACCATCAAGATCCCCGCGGAGAAGCACAAGGAAGCGGCGGAAGAGAAGCGAGCCGAGCTCGTCGACCGCCATCCCGGATGGTTCAGCGGCGGCTCTGCACCCATCGCGACGCCGGCGGGACCGGGCGCCGGACCCATGCCCGACTTCATGTCGCTGCCCGAGCACGTCCAGAAGTCCATGTCCCAAGAGGACTTCGAGAAGCACTACGGGGCCAACGCCCCGCGAACCAAACGAACGACCCTGATGGGTTGAAGGAGACGCCACCATGGCATTGCAACCAGCAGCAAACCCCGTCGGCCGCCTTGCGCTGTCGTCCGTCTACAA
>CAYSPB010000169.1:0-8938 GCA_964432695.1 uncultured Nannocystaceae bacterium | reverse complement strand
CTGCGGGTCTTCGTTCTCGACGAGACCCGCAACAAGCTGATGCGGACCGTGGACAAGGGGGTCCGCAAGCTCCGCCAAGCCCACGTTCGCTACTGGAGCCGGCAGGCGATCGACCAGTTCTCCAGCATTACGAACCTCGGCAACGGGGTGCCCGGCGACAACGCCACCCCACATTCGCTGGAGAACTGGGACCTGCACACGGGCTCGTTCCGTGGCCAGACCCCGGACCCGGGCCCGCTGTGGTCGGTGATGAGCCGTTCGGCTGTACGGGACTTCCGGGCCGACATCATTTCGAACGCCGCAGCGATCTTCGGCACCAACGTCTCGACGAGTGCTCGAGATGCCCTCGCGACGAACCAGCCTGGCATCTTCCGGGAGTTCGACGGCTTCATGCACTACGAGAGCGACGAGGTCCCCGCGGGCGACACGACCGGGTTCACCTGCGCCATGGGTGTCGGTGGTAAGAACGCGGGCATCGAGTACCCCGAATGGGAGGAGATTGAGGTCGAGTTCCAACGTGCCGCCAGCCGATTCGGGACCTGGATCGTGACCGGGCTGACCTCGGGCATCGGCATCGTCGCGCAGCAAAACCTCTACGCGTACGTCGTCCGCGGCTAAGCCGGGACTCGCGCACTCGTAGCGTAAGGGGGTCGTCACCACGTCGGTGGCGGCCCCTTTTTGCATCCCACAGGAGACGACAGCCATGAGCATGAGCAAGCCCCTCGACGTCGACGAGATCGAGAAGAACAAACAGGCCAACAAGCGCAAACGGGCCAAGTACACGGTGGGTGTCGTTGCGCCCAACGGCCTCATTTCGGAGCACTTCTGCCCGCCCCCCGATGACCCCCAGGCCGAGGAGGGGCCCAAGCAAGGCGACTGCATCGTCCGCTGGGTCAACGGGGAGCCCCAGGTCGCCAAGCGCTGGAAGGCCCGCGGCTACATCCTCTACGCCGAACTCGCGGCGCGCGACGGCGAGCCCGAGAAGTACGAGGCCTGGCGCAACGCAGTGAGCCAGCGGATCCTCGGCTTGAAGCTGCGCGGCGACCTCTCGAAGACGCTGTACAGCGCCTCCGTGTTCGACCGCCGCGCGCAGTACAAGGCCGGCAGCATTGCCGCAGGCGGCAAGGCTTACGACGTCGAGTCCGGCACGGTCATCGACGACCCCGAGGCCAAGCGGGTGCGCCTGGGCGGCCTCCTCCAAGAGATCGGGGTTGATACCTCCGAGGGCGAGGCGACCGACAGCACCCCTGCGAAGGCCACCAAGAAGGCGAGCCGCGGCTCAGGAAAGGCGGCGCAGGCATGAGCAAGCCCAGTCTCAGCAGCGTGCGTGAGGCCGAGGTCGCCGCGAAGAAGGAGACCCTTCAGCGCGCCGCCCAGCAGCTGGGGACCCCGATCCCCGACGCGAAGGCGGAGCGCCTCGCGACCGAACGGGTCAACCGCGCGATGGAGCGCAACCTCCGCGACGGCAGGCTGTAAGCCATGGTGCATCGCCTCCTGTTCGGCCAGAGTGGCCAGACGCTTCACTTCACCCCCGCGAGACGGCAAGCGCTGTCGTGGGTGCTTGAAGACCTGACCGTGCCCGAGCAGGGGGCGGAGCGCATCCTCGCGCAGGGCGACCTCGAGGCGCCCGCCGGGGACATCGAAACGACCCAAGACTCGGGCCCCGGCACGCCGTTTCGGGACCGGGTGTTCGCATCGAGCTCGGCCGACGTTGGCGAGATGCTCCGGATCACGAGCGCCGAGACGGGGACCTCGGAGCTGTTCACGGTCGCTGGTGTTCGCGTCGGTCAGTACCTGACGACGCTCGTGCCCCTGACGACGCGGTATCCGGTGGGGTCGACCGTCGACCGTCTGCGGGTGACCACGGAGCCGCTGCCCGACGATGTCACCAACGACCGCGAGCGGCTGCAGCAACGCGAGCCGATGCGGGTGGTGTGGAGCCTCGACGACGGCTCTCGGCACCAAGAGCAGGTCTACTTGCTCCGAGCAGACCACGGGGACCTCGACACCGCCAAGGTGCTCCAGACGGTTACCCGCCTCTTCCCCGACGTGCAGACGCGCTTCGAGCACCACGACAAAGACATGCTCGAAGGCATGGTGGACGCGTGCGCCGACGCGATGTCGGCTCAGTTGTCCGCCCGCGGCATCCCGTCGGCGAGCGGGTTCTTGCTTGGCGACCAGGGCCGGTTCGCGCTCGCGTTCAAGGTCCTGCTGCACCTCGCGGCGCTGGGCAACCGCCCCGGCAACGACGACGCGCAGCGCTGGGACGCGTACCTCGAGCGCGAGTACGAGGGCGCAATCGCGGGACTCTTCACGGGGCAAGACGGCGCCGAGACGCAGCGACCGGACCCGGTGACCGACACTGTTGCACCGCAGAGGCCCTTCAAGCGCCACATGGTCGGGATGTGATGCCCAGGCCCGTCCCCGCCGACCTCGACACGCTCGAGGCCCTGTTCGTCGACGCGATTCAGCGCATCGAGCCGCGCCACGTTCGCGACCCGGAGCAGGCGCGTTGGAGGCACGACCCCCGACGTCGTCAGCCCGGCGCATGCGCCCGGGTGTTCCGGCTCGTCTGGGACGCAGACTTCGAGACGCCCGAGGGCGTCATTTTCCCGATGATGGTGGACACCACCGTTCCGCTCATCGTCGAGGCCGACTACGGCGGCGTTCCGGACCAGGTGTCCACGAAGGTCGCCGACAGCGATTCGAGCCAGCTCCGCGAAACGCTGCACGCACTGCAGCACATCACGCCGGGGCTGATCACCGTCCGCAAGGACGACCCCCCTTGGGAGTACGGCACGGAGAATCAGGGCGACCAGGCCCAGATCCGCCACCGGCTCCTCGTTCGCTACTGGAAGCAGAGGTGAGAGATGGCAAGCGCAGGCAATGAGTACGTAATCCGGCACTTCGAGGAGAACGGCTTCGCGTCGGGTCCCGCAGACTGGGCCGCCGACGGGGTCCCCTTCTTGTGTCTGGAGCCCAACTTCGAGGGCGTGGGCCAAGGGGCCCTGGAGAACGGGAACTACCGCACGCGGGCCTTCAACCCGCACCCGATGGTGCCCGGGCTCCGCAACGGCGAGCTTTCGTTTGGCCTGTATTGGCACGGCGGTGGCGCGACGGCCGTGACGGCGCCCGGGAGCAACGCGACGAGCTTCATCGTTACCGACCTGCTGCGCAACGCGTGGGGGGGTCGACGGCTCGGCCGTGCCTCGACCGTGGCGTCGGCGACCGAGACCGAGGTGACGTTGGCACCCGACGAAGGGGCTCAGTACGTCCCGGGCGACTGGATGTTCCTCGTCGATGCGGCCGACAACAACCGCGGCCGGTTCGTCCGGGTGGGCGCCGTCGACGAAGACGTCGTGACGCCGCTGTTCTCCGCCCCGGTCGCGGTCCCCGACAACGCCGTCAGTGGTGCGGTGGTCGTCAACTTCCTGCACACGCGCGCGCTCATCAACCGCGCCCACCCCGAGCACGCGACCCACTCGTTCCTGCAGGTTCGAGAGGCCGACGACGACGTCGTGGAGGCGCGTGGGGTCAAGCTGACGCTCTCGGGCATCGACGCCATCGAGAGCGGAGGGGAGCCCGTCCTGCGGTTCGAGGGGATGGCCACGACCCACCGCAACGAAGGGCTCGAACGCCCCGACGACCCCGCGCTCGGGGACATCGTCGGCGACGTTCCCCTCGTCGTCTCCCAAGGCTCGGACACGTTCGTGATGCTTGGCGACCTCGGTGACGACCTCGAACCGGTCGTCGCCCACGCGGTCTCGCTGACCCCCGCGGTGACTTCGGCGCCCGTCCCCGGCGTTGGTGGAATCGAAGGACGCCACGGGTTTCGGGGATCGGGCTTCGAGGGCACCCGGGTGGAACTCGTCGTCGAGCATGACGAGGTTTACTTCGCCGAATGGGAGGCCCGCACCCGCCGGCACTTCCTCCTGCAGATCGGCACCACCCAGGGCCGCGCGGTCGGCCTCTACATGCCGAACATGCTCCTCACAGTCGACCCGCGACGGACCACGAGCGAAGACCTCGCGACCGTGACGCTCACCTACGAAGCCTACGAGTTCGAAGGCGACCAGCTCGACGGGCTCACCGAAGGCGCCCGCGAGAACTACCGCAGCAAGATCCAGCTGCTGCACAGCACCTGAGAGACCGACCCATGCCACATCCACCACAGCACAGCGTCGACGCACCGATCGTGTTCATCTTCAGCGCAGACCCTGCCTGGGACGACGACCGGATCGCCGAAGAACTCAAGGCCGCCTCCGACAAGGGCGCCCACATCGTGGCGCAGTACCTCTCCGGCCTCACGCGCGGGGACCTCGGTGCTCCGGATGCGCAGGGGCGCACGGTGACGCAGTACCTCGAACCGGGCTATGAGGCCCAGGAGTTGAAGCGACTGGGCTTGCTCGAGGTGGCGCGTTGCCGGGACCTCGGGGGCCGCGTTGGTCAGTTCCACGCCGCGAAGGCGGCCTACGCGGGGGACCTCGATGCCCTGCTCGACGAGCAAGGCGCACGGTACGTGTTCGCGCTCGGCGAGTTTGCGCTGCGCTGCTCGGAGGCTCCCCGCCCGGGGGAGTCCAAGCGCTCCGCCTCCTAGCCTGGTCGCGCCTGCCGTCGAAGATCTCGGGCAAGACGCACCAGCTCGTCGAGCCCTTTGACTGCGACAGGCTCTGCCGCGACATGCGGGGAGACGGAGCGTTCCGAGACGACAGCCGGGCCGCCCGCGGCTGCACGCGGTTCGACCTTCCGCACGTCCCCTGGGACGTCAACGCCGCGCTCCTCCGCGTCGGCTACATGGGGCGCCCGCCGGTGGTCGGCGTCACCGAAGAAGACGGGCGGCGGATCAACCCCCACGCGCCGCTCGAGCGCCCGTCGGATGGCTGCCCCGGGGGCTGGTATCGGTCGAGGTTCGTCTGGAGCCTGCACCGCTACATGCGGGTCCGAACCGAACACGGCGGCCGGGTCTCCAACGCTCTGCTCGACCGCGCCGATGACCTCATCGTCGCGTGTGAGCAGGTCTTCGTCCGCGAACAAGAGCGATTCGTCGCCCGTCGACTCCAGGAGCTTCAGAAGTGACCCAAGGCAGCCACAGGGCGAGCGTCACCATCGACGCCAAGGTCGACGCCGCCGACAAGGAGATCCGCAAGCTGACGCGGCGGATCAACCGGTTCGAGGAGTCGGTCCGAAAAGCCGATGCGATCGCCCGCAAACAGGGCACGTCGATTCGCCGCCTCAAACCTGCGGCGCAAGAAAGCTCGGCCGGCTTTGAAAAACTGGTCCGCGGGCTTGGCACTGCCGGGTTTGCTGGCGCCGCTGGGCTCGCGACAGGCGTTGCGCTGGAGCTGGCCAGGGCGAGTGAGGAACTCGCCAACCGGGCGATTCAGACCGAGGCGGTCTTTCACAACCTCCCCATCGCGATCGAGCCCGCCCGTTCCGCAACGATGGGGTACGTCTCGGACATGGACCTCGCGACGGCGGCCTCTCAGGCCGTCTCGCTCGGTGTCGAGGACAGCGCTCGCGGCTTCGGAGAGCTGTCGGGCGCGCTCGCACGACTGGGCCTCTCGAGAGGGCTGACGGCACTCGAAGGCATCGAGTCGGGGATCGCCGCGATCGGTCGAGGCTCGACGGAGATGCTCGACAACCTCGGCATCACGCTGAAGGCCGCGCAAGCACAACAGGAGTACGCACGTCAGCTGGGAGTGAGCGTGAGCGCGCTGACCGACGAGCAGCGTGCCGCGGCGTTCGGCGTTGTTGCGAAACAGAAGGTCATCGAGGCCGCCAAGGGAATCGAGGTCACAACAGACGGCGCGGCCGCGGCCGTCAAACGCTTTCACGTCGAGCTGGAGAACCTCGAAACACGGGCCCTTGGCGGGGAGCGGCAAACGCGAAACCTGGCCAGCGCGCTCGTCGAACTCAACCGCGAGCAGACGGTGAACCTCGAGTCCCTGCGTCTGTACGGCTCGGAGACCGAGGCGCTGGAGGGGCGGCTTCGAGACATGGGGGTCGCCTACACCGACCTCACGGGGAACGTCAGCGAGTACATCCGTATTCTTCGCTTCGCGCAGCAGGAGGAGCGCCGCGCCGCGCGGGCTCGACAGGTCGAACTCGCCAACGCCCCGTTCGAGGACTTCGGCCCCGAGTTGACGCCCGAGATTCAACAGGGAATCGAGCGACAGCAGAACGAAGCCCGGATCCGGGAAACCAAGCTGGAGATTGCCTCGCTCGAAGGTCTGAAGAAGGCCCGCGGCGCGGTCTCTGACCTCATGAGCGAGCAAGCTGAGCTGTTGGCTCGAAACGCCGAGCTGGCAGGTGAGACCGGGCGTGCTGAAGACATCCGCCTGAACAACGAGATCCGCCTGCTCCGGGAGTCGGGCAAGGAGGCCGGGAGGGCACACGGGAAGGTCAAGTCGCTGCTCGAACGGATGGTCGAGGTCGACAAGAAGCGGCTCGACGCTTTCTCCGAGGACGAGCCGGACCTCTCGTTCCTCGACAGCGAGACAATCGACCCGTTCAGCGCGGAGAACGAGCACATCGGCCTCGCCGCCCGGGCCGAGCAGATCGAGCAAGAGCGCGAGCTCGAAGCGGTCCGGCGTGACGGGCTGCTGCAGGATGAACTCGCGGACCTCGAGCTGCGGCGCGAGCTCGGGCTCGACCCCATCGAGGCAATCGACCTTGAAGAGCAGGCGCGGCTCGAACACCTCGACTTCTTGATGACGCAGAGCGAGAGCGAAGCGCAGCTGCTCGCGCTTCAGAACCAGCAGCGTCAAATTGCGCACGCCGCCGAAATGAAGCGCATCCGGGCGGAGCGGCACGCGCAGGAGCAGCGGATGTCGCTGTACGAGGACGTTTCGGACCTCGTCGTCGGCACCTACCGGGCTACAGCGGCGGCGGCGATTGCTGCCTCGTTCTCGCAGGGGCAGAGCGTCCGCGAGATGGTCCACTCGACCGCCAAGGCCGAGTCGATGCGCGCGACGATCACCGCCGGCGCAGCCGCTGTGCAGGCGCTGTTCTGGGCGCTCATCCCCGGCGGACAGCTCCGCGCCGTGAAGTGGGCCGCAGTCGCCGCGAAGGCTGGGGTCGCAGCCGCCACCTTCGGCGGCATCGCGGGGATCGCCGCCAACGCGGGCGGAGCTGGGCAGGTCTCCGGAGGCGCAGGCGGTGGCTTCGCGAACGCCACGACCCTCGGTGTTGGGGAGGGGGCGCCGCGGGCCTTGCCAGCCGCCCCGGGCCCGCTGCCGGGCGCCGACAGTCAGGTCCCCGGCTCTCCAGTGCCTCCCGCCAGCACCCCGCCAGGGCCCCCTCCACCTCCGCCGACAGGTTCGCAGCAGCAGAGCACCGGCATCAACTTCAGCGGCGCCACGGTCCACCTGTACGGGACGCCGGAGGACGATTTCCTGCAGAGCGTGAAACGCGGGGTCGCAAACCTCGACTTGAAGCGCAAAACCTGATGCCCGAGACAGCACTCCTCGTCGGCGCGGTGCCGACCGCTCCCCAGACAATCACCGTCAACGCCGCCCCGCCGGCCCAACTCTCCGCAGGTACGTACTACCTGCGCCACCCTGACCCGTCGCTGAGCCTCATCGACGCCGTCGAGCAGCTCATGGACGACGAGGGCGTCCTTGGGGCCGACGTCTCGGTGCGCCAGAACCTGCGGGTCCGGATCTCCAGCCTCGCGAACTTCCAGCTCACGCTCTCGGGCCGCCTGCAGCGTCTGTTGGGCTTCGAGGGTCCGCTGGCGGGCGGACAGTCCATCTACGACGCTCCGCGCATCTCCCCGCTGCTGTGGGCCCCTGGGTACCGTGCGACGCCGACGTCGCGTGCCGGGAAGGCGGGCTACAAGGTGCCGCACACGACGCGTCACAAGAGCGACGATGGCTCGCGCCAGGAGACGCAGTTCTTCGGCGAGGAGGTCTGGCAGGAGCTGGAGTGGGACTTCATCCCCTCGGAGCTGCTCAGCGTCGCCGACGGCGAGCACGACGGCGGGACGTTCGAGGGGTTCTACGAGGAGGTCCTCAAGTACGGACGCCCCTTCCACTACTACGAGTCCATCGTGACGCTGCCGACCACGAACGCGATCGGGTGGACGAGCAGCTTCGGGCCGTACCAGCTGCGCGACGAAATAGACCCCGTCTGGTACCGGCGGATCCGTTCGAACACCGACGACATCGGCGGCGGCGTGGGGCTGGAGCTCCACCTGGTGGAGGAGTACTCGAATGCCTAACACCGACGCACTCGAGCGGCGAGGCGATGCCCAGTGGGAGCTGGTCTGGCTGGCCGACGGCATCGACATCGGCTTCTGTTCGCATCGCGCCCTCGAAGGGATGGACACCGGCGACGGGCGAGTGCTGCGGCGCGGGCTCATCCGTGACGACATGCGCCGCCGGCTCGAAATCGACATGCGCCGCGGCGAGCTGGTGCCTCACACGATGCGGGTGCATCTGCACGACGACGTCGGCGACCTCGCGTTCCTCTTCGCCTCCGAACGGGACGACTTCGAGTACCTCGACACCACGATCCGCCCCAGCGATGACCTGTTCCTTCGGACGAACCTGCACGGCATGCACGTCGGCACCGAACGCATCGGGCCGCTGGGAGAGCGCCGCCAGTACCCGGTCCCGCTGGGCGACACGACGGGCGGCTTGCACTTCGCCCACCCGCCGGACGGGCAGCTGGGCCTCGCGTCCGCGCCGGTGTCAGAGCATCCGATGATCTGGCGGGGGCGTCGGTGTGCCCTGTACCGCGTCTACCGAGACCACATCGAGCACCCCGACGACTACAGCCAGGGCTGGCGGCCCGTCTCGGAGTGGCGTCGCATCTGGTGGGGCACCATGACCGACGACGGCAGCGTGCAGGGCCGCCGGTGGGTCATCGAGTGTGCGGGGCCGGAGTCGTGGCTGCAGCGGGACCTCGGGGTGCTGACGCAGACCCGGCCCGTCAG
>CAYSPB010000168.1:0-15037 GCA_964432695.1 uncultured Nannocystaceae bacterium | reverse complement strand
CTATCGTCGGCCCTCTCCTCCGAGAGGGAAATCCCTCGAAGGAGAGCCGGTCGTTCCATCGGGTCTAGAGGTTCTGCAGATACTCGAGGACCAGCTCGACACCTTCGTCGTGGCGAAGCGTCGTGCCCAGATAGGGCATGGTGCCGTCGCGAAGCTGCCGGGCGACGCGGTCCGGCTTGTCGGTCAGGCCCGTTTGGTCGAGCGACGTGGCATAGCGGAGGTCGAGGTCGCGGCGGGCGGCTTCGTCCCAACGCCCGGGGCTGTGACAGTGGGCGCAGTTGATGTCGAGGTAGGCACGCGCGCGGTCGGTCAGGCTCAGGCTCGCGTCTTTGTAGTCGGGGACGCTGGACGCAGAGGCGGCCTCGACGTCGGCCAAGATGCCCTGGGCCTGCAGATGGTCGAGCTGATTGAGCTCGCTGCCGTCGCGCTCGACGGCGCGGTTGAGGTTACGCAGCGTGGGGCCGATGAACACGACCTCATCGTCGGACTGATGACAGGTGACGCACTCGCCCTCGTGCGGGACGACGTAGTCGGTGGTGCGGGATTGGCCGGATTCGTCGAGCCAGGAGACGGTGGTGGTGGTGCCGTCGAGAAGCAGCGTGGCGTCGGTTTGGGCGTCGTTCCACAGGTAGGTGGCGGCGTTCCACTGGCCGGCATTCTTCACCAGAAGCCGCGTCTCGAGAATGCGTCGTGACGCCGCCGGGTTGCGCATGTCGGAGGGGTAGAAGAACGTCTTCACGAGGACCGCGCCATCGGGATACTCGAGCGCCCCATCGTCGCGGATCGTGATCACTTCATCGATGGGCAACCTGAGCAGGCGCTGCTTTTCGGCGTAGTCGGTGAACAGCTCCGACGACAGTTCGTACGGGACGACGCGCTCCCCGGGGCGCAGCGAAGCCATCGGCTCCTCGAAGACCCCGTACGCCGACAGCTGCTGCGGAAAGGACTCGCTGCGCGGGATGTCGAAGTCGACATCGTACGGATCGGGCTCGAAGCGTTGGCCTTCACAGCCCGTGGCCAGGAGCGAAGCAACGACGAACCCAAGACGACGCACCGTGCTCATTGCAGATCCTCGATCCACGCGCTGACCGCCTGCACGCCCGCGTCGTCGACTTGGTCGGTCGCCAGCGGAGGCATGGGCGCATCGCCTCCGCCGCGCTGCAGCATGCGCCACAGCAGCGCGCTGTTTTCGGGCTCCCCCGGGGCGATGCGCGTGGCCGGCATCTCCTCGATCCCGGTGGCCTGCTCGTTGGGGTCGGTGGGCACGCCGACCGTGCCTTGGTAGGTCGGCGTGTCCTCGACGCGCGACGCTCCCACCGGAACGAGCATCGTCAGTCGCTTCGCCGGCTTGGCACCTCCATGACAGGAGCCGCAGTTGGCGTGCAGGTAGCCCAGCGCCGCCCGTGCGGTGGCATCGCCTGGGACCACGGCGTCTGCGGCTGTGACCGTTCCGTCGAGCCACCCGTCCGCGGCAAGGCTCTCCAGCGTGGTTTCGCTGCCATCATGGTTGAGCTGGATGGCCCCGAAGCCGAGCGCGAGGTCGAGCAACGCATCTTGCTTGAGCGTCGCGTCCCAGTCGTTCTCACCGCCGCTGTGACACTCGGCGCAGTCGGACTCGGCGGGGATGTCGTGCTCGGTTCCCCACACGTCCCTCCGGCCATCGATCACGCGCGTGACGTCGTCGCCGGCTTCGTTCCAGGCATACGTTTCGAACGTCCAGCCCGACACGCCCTTGAGGTCGGCGGTCTTTTCGAGGACACGCGTCTCGAGACGCCGCCCGTCTGCGGTCGCAAAGTGCTTCCAAAAGCGAGTGCCGACCGGGAACACCCATGCGTTCGGGTCGCCGACATCGATGGACGAGCCGGGCGGGATGAATGCGTAGCGCTCCTTCGCGACGCCGTCGCTCCACAGGGGGTACTGCGGCGTGAACGACAGGACGCCATCGGAGAGCACCCCGCATGCGTCGTCGACGTAGAGCCCCAGGACGGCCGCACACGGCACCACGTCGGCGCCACTGTCGGAGCCGCTCGACCCCTCACCGCCGCCGGTGTCCGTCGCCTCGAACATGCCGTCGTCGGTCCCCATCGAGGACGTCGACGCGGCCGCGACAGCCTCGGCGCCTGCACCGCCCACGCACCCCAAGAGCGAGACGGATGCCAGCAGGAGGACGCTGCGCGCGGTTGTGCGAGTTCGATGCGTCATGATGGGCGAGCACGTCCCGATTTCTGTTCTAACGCCGCAAAAGGGTCATTTCATGCGCCCTTACAGTTCTTTAGATTCGAGGCGGCCGCGGCCGCCTACGACTGGACGGTACGCCCATGAACATCCTCATCGTGGAAGACGACGTGCGGACCGCCGAGCTGCTCGAGGAGCTGCTTGCGATGGAGCCGCACCACGTCGTCTCCGTGTCGAGCGGTGAAGATGGGCTCGCACACCTCCGCGCGGCGCCGGTCGACTTGGTCATCCTCGACGTGATGCTGCCCGGCCGCGACGGCTACTCGGTCTGCGCCGAGATCCGCTCGTTCTCTTCGGTGCGCATCCTGATGCTGTCCGCCCGCGGCGCGCCCGAAGACCGCGTCGACGGACTCCGCCTGGGCGCCGATGACTACCTGGCCAAGCCGTTCCACGCGCAAGAGCTGCTCGCGCGGATCGAAGCGCTCGCTCGCCGCAGTCCGCTCGCCGAGGGCGACGCCGCCGAGCCGGTACACCACGTCCGCGGACTGCGACTCGACCGCGCGGCCCGACTCGTTCACATCGACGAGCAAGAGGTCCACCTCACCGGCGCCGAGTTCGACATTCTCCGGGCCCTCGTCGAACGTGCGGGCCGCGTCGTACCCCGCGAACGATTGATGGAGCTTGCGCGCGGAGCCGAGTTCACCGCCTTCGATCGCGCCATCGACGTGCACATCAGCAACATTCGAAAGAAGCTAGGCGAAACGCCTGGCGCGCCTCGCTGGATTCGCACCGTCCGAGGGGTTGGCTACCAGGTGAACGTGCGGCGGGACGACCCGTGAATCGCCGAACGCAGCTGCTGCTGGGAATCATCGGGACCGTTGGCGTCACGCTTGCGCTCGCGTGGGTCACCGTCCAGGCGCTCGTAATCCGTCCCGCCATCGGAGAACGGGAGCGCGCGCGGACGCAGCAAGTCCTCGATGCCGCGGAACTCATGCGCGATGGCATGACCAAGCCGGAGATCGAAGCGAGCCGAGGCATCGACCTGCGTGTCTACCTGGGGCAGCCCGATGAACCACCGCCCGGAGACGGATGGGTCCGCAATGAAACCGCCCGCGGCACGACCTGGAAGCGATCAGGCGGCAAGTACGAGATCGCCGCGTGGACGGGCAGAACTTGGGTGGTCATCGAAGAGGACCTGCCGTATGGCACCACGTTCGCGCTGGCGCTGATCGGCGGTGGCATCCCGATCATCCTGCTGATGTTCGGCCTGAGCCATCGGGCCAACCGCCATCAAGAACGCGCCGAGGAGAGCTTGGCACGCATCGCCGAGGGCAACCTCGCGGAGCGGCTCGACGAGCGCGCGGGCAACCGGGAGGTCCGACGCGTGGCGAGTGCCGTCAACCGCATGGCCGAACAGCTGCAGAGTCTCATCGAGGCCGAACGACAGCAGATGGCAGGCCTCTCCCACGAGCTTCGAACGCCGCTGACGCGGATTCGCCTGGAGCTCGAGCTCGCCCGGCGCGAGGGAGCACCGAGCAAGCGACTCGACCGCGTGGAGCAGGACATCGAAGTCTTCGACGCCATGTTGACCGAGATGCTCGACCTCTCCCGACTGCGGATGGTGGGACCACGCACGCTCAACCGTGAGCCCATCGACCTGCACCGGCTCGCGCAGGACGTGGTCGCCCAGGGCTGGAGCGACGTCGACGTGCGCGGCACGGGCACCGCGAACGCCGACGCGAACCTCGTCAGTCGACTCCTCCGCAACCTGCTTCGCAACAGCGCCGAGCATGCCCCCTCGAGCCAACGATGGATCGAAGTGGCCAACGACACCCTGCGCGTCGGCGACGATGGACCGGGCATCGCCGTGGACCGCCACGCGGCCGTGCTCGAGCCGTTCGAGCGCAGTGCATCCTCAGGTGGACACGGCCTCGGCCTCGCCATCGTCACCGAGATCGCCGCGCTGCATGACGGCGCCGTGTCCTTGTCCGCGCCCCCCGGACTCGTCGTCACCGTCTCTCTCGGCTCCTGCTCAAGCAGCGACGACGCAGCTTGAACGACCACCTCACCAGCCCGGACGCCGTGACTCGACCGGCTCGCCGTGTCATCCGTGTCGAGGCCCAACTGGGGGATCCCTGGTGGGTGTGACGTGATCCGCATGGAGTGGCTTCGGTACGGGATGCGTTCGAACCTCCGCGCGACGTACTGGTTCGAAGTCGCCGATGTCTTCATTCAGCAGACTCCTTCTTGCGGCCCTCTTGTTGTCCGGTTGTGATGGCGACCACGACGACGCAACCGCCTACGACGACCTCGAGCATTCGCTCCTCGAAGAAGCCGAAAGACTCGGGCTTTCCGCAGAGGACTCCTTCTTCGATGGAGAGCACCTCGTTTTGGACGACGTGATGCTCGGCTCGGAGCACGTTCACGGGCACGAACACGAGCACCGTGGGTATTCGTTCGGCTTCCCGGTGGCGCCGGGGAACCGGGCCGCGTGCATCGTGTTCGACAACCGAGGCCCCGACACGCCAAGCCTCGGCTGGCTGATCACGATGGCCAACGCAGTCAACGAATGGAACGCGGTCAGCGGGTCGGAGGTCGACCTGAAGCTGGTCCTTCACACGTCACTGGACGACGACCCGTCCATCTGTGCGGGACGTCACCGCATCGCGTTTCGCGAAAGCGACGACCTGCCGGGCACCACGCTCGCGCGCGCTTCGTTCCCGTTCGGGTCCGGTTCTCAACGCCGCCCGGGAAACACGATCCTGGTCCAGCCTGGCTCCGCCGGGACCAACAAGACCGCAATGCACGAGATCGGGCACTGCTTCGGCTTCGTGCATCCGGACGATCCGGCCGGAACGCAGATCGCGGGCACCTCGAGCCAGGGTTCCAACTACGCGAGCGTGATGTGGAGCAACGGGAATGGGCCTGCGGGCAACGACGCACGCTCGACGCTGAGCTTCGACGACGCTCGCTCGATTCGCGCGCGCTACGGTCCACCGGCTGCCCCGCCGCCGACGAACGCGTGCGGGTTTGGGCAGCAGTGCTGCGAACCGAACCCGTCCGGCGGGTGCTTCCTGTGCGTGCCCAACGGGGGCGCCTGCCCCTGAGCCCACGCCGCTGAACGCCGAGGAGGCTGCGTTCTCGCGTATCCTCCCCGTATGCGCGACGAAGCGACGATCCGGCCCGCGACGCTCGCCGACGTACCAGCCGTCGTCGAGGTGCTCAGGGCTTCGATCACGACGCTCTGTGTCGAGGACCACCACGATGAGCCTGCGGCGCTCTCGGATTGGCTCGCGAACAAGACCGTTGAGAACGTAGAGCGCTGGCTCGCGCAGCCTGGCCAGCACATGCTGGTCGCCGTCCGGTCGGAGACGGTCTGCGGCGTCGCATCGGTAGGTGCAAGCGGTCCCGTGCACCTTTGCTACGTGCTTCCAGAGCACGCTCGATGCGGCGTCGGTCGCTCCCTCATGCGAGGACTCGAGGCCCACGCGCGCGTGCACGGACTGCACCGCCTGTGCCTCGATTCAACGCTCACGGCGGAACGCTTCTATCGAGCGATGGGGTTCGAATCCACGGGCAACGAGGCCCGCAGCTACGAGAAGGCCCTGACCTGACGCGTCAGTGCACGACGGAGCGACGCATGGTGTCGGGCGTGGTGCCGGTCCACGACTGAAAGGCGCGGAAGAACGACGTTGGGTCGTCGAAGCCGAGCAGGTACGCGATCTCGCTCGAGGAATGACTCGTGTTCGAGAGGTAGTGCCGCGCAAGGCTCTCGCGGGTCTGCTGCACGATCGCCTTGAAGCTGGTGCCCTCTTCTCGAAGCCGGCGCTGCAAGCTCCGCCCACTGGTGCCCAGCCGCCGTGCAACGAGGTCGACCGAGACTTGCCCGCTGGGCAGTGCTTCGAGCAGGACCGCCCGAGAGCGCTCTTCGAACGAAGCGGTGCCCTGGACCTCGGCGAGGCGCTTGCGCAGCTGCGGTTCGAAGATCTCCCACATGGCACCGTTCGAGGAAAGGAACGGACGGTCGACGTCGTCCGCCGAGAAGCGAACGCGAATGTGCTCGTCCACCGTGATTCCAACGCCGAAATACTCCTCGTAGGCAGCGTGCTCGGGCGGCAGCCGTGGCAAGGTGACCTCGACCGGGTGAATCTCGCGTCGCGTGCCCATGCGAGCCAGCTTCACGACGAACAGAGCCTCTGCCCCCGAGAGTGAGGCCGGCACGGCTACGCCGGGGTTCAGCCATCGATAGTCCAGCTGCATGCCCAACGCGTCCCGCTGCACCTCCAGGCGAAGCGGACCCACGAGCGGCTTGAACAGTGCCATCCGCTCCGCAGCGACGCCGAGATTCGGACTGCAAAGTGCTGCGAACAGAGGCGGCGTGAAGTACTCGGCGCTCATCACCTCCAGCAGCCGCAGCGGTAGCCGAGCGTCTGGCATCGTGTCTTCGAGCGCCTGCGCGAACGCGAAGAACTGCTCGGCCGACACCTGTGGGTTGTCTCGGTTGAGCAGATCCATCGGTAGACCAGCTCGGCTGAGTACCTCGTCGTGCGGTACCCCGAGCTCGCCGAGCATGCCCTTCCAGCCTGGTCCCAAAGCGTATCCGGAGGCCATTGCATCGAAGAGAATCGCGCATGATGCCGCCCGGCGCACTTGCATCTGGCGCCAGAGTCCTCGCAAAGCGCGACAGCACCCCCCAAGCGGTTTGGCGCCGCCTGCAATCAGATTGGCGCGATCGCTCATCCAGCTGGCGCGCCGGCCCGGTCATGCTGAGCACGTCGAGCAACGACGAGGACATCGACATGGCCAAACGACGCAAGCTTCACATCTCCGAGCAGACCCGCAGCAAAGACCTTCGCGGCAACACCTACATCGTCACGGGGGCCAACTCCGGCGTGGGTCTGGAGACGACCCGCCAGCTGATCGCACAAGGTGGCCACGTGGTCATGGCCTGCCGTCGACCCAGCGCGGGGGAAGAAGAGGCTAAGAGCTTCGCTGGGCTTTCCGGCAGCCACGACGTGATGCAGGTGGACCTGGCCGACCTCCAGTCGGTGCGCGCATTCGTGGAGGCGTTCGACGCGAAGTACGACCGGCTCGACGGACTCGCATGCAACGCCGGCATGGTGAACATGACCGGAGAGCTGCAGCGCACCAAGGACGGACTCGAGACGACGTTCGGCATCAGCTACTTCGGCCACTTTCTGCTGACCGAGCTGCTCCTGGACAAGCTCAAGAAGAGCGCGCCGTCACGAATGGTGATCCTCTCCTCGGTCGTCCACGCGGGCAACCCAAAGAGTCGGCCGCAGATCCACCTGGACGACCTCAACTTCGAGAACCGCAAGTTCAATAACTTCGAGGCCTACGGTGAAGCCAAGGTCGCAACGGTTCTGTACGCCAAAGAGCTGGCCGAGCGGCTCGAGGGCACCGGCGTGACCACGGCCTCGGTCCACCCAGGCTGGGCGCGCTCGAACTTCGGCGGCGGCGGCAACTTCATGATGCGCACCGCGATGACGATCATGCAGCCGCTCGTCAACGGCATGGGCATGACCGACAGCAACGAAGAGTCGGCCCAGTCCTCGCTGCACGCACTCGTATCGGACGAGGCCCCCCAACACTCGGGCGGCTACTTCTCGCAGAGCAGCGTCCTGTACCGCGACAAGGAGTGCAAAGACGGCGGCTGGCCAATGGAGTCGCCCAACCCGCACGCCCGCGACATGGCGGTCGCCAAGAAGCTCGTGGCACAGAGCTACCGCATTGTGGGCCTGCAGCCGCCCGCTGCCTAAGCCGTCACGACGAGGTCCGGAAACGTCCAGCGAGGCAGCCTCGTGACTGCTACAGCTGGAGCATCGAACTCTCGCACGACATCTGCTACCGGGCGCTCAAGGCTCGGGACGCGCGCTTCGACGGCCGGTTCTTCACCGGAGTCACCAGTACCGGCATCTACTGTCGTCCGATCTGCCCCGCCCGCACGCCCAAGGCGGAGAACTGCGTGTTCTTCGGTCGAGCCGCGGCGGCGCAGAGCGAGGGGTTTCGTCCGTGTCGGCGCTGCCGGCCCGAGGCGGCACCCGGCACGCCCGCGTGGCAGGGCACGTCGTCCACCGTTGCCCGGGCGCTGCGGCTGATCGAAGACGGCGCGCTCGACGATGGCGCGCTCGATGAACTCGCGGCACGCCTGGGTGTCGGCAGCCGCTATCTGCGTCGGTTGTTCACCGAGCAGCTGGGCGTGACGCCTTCGGCCATCGCCGCCACGCGACGCGTTCACTTCGCCAAGCGCCTGATCGAGAGCACCGCCCTGCCGATGAACCAGGTCGCGCTGGCGGCGGGTTATCGCAACGTTCGCCGCTTCAACGCCGCCGTCCGGAGCACCTTCGACCGCACGCCGTCCGAGATTCGCAAGCGCGCTCGCACGCCTCGCGACGACGGCACGATCGCCCTTCGCCTGCCCTACCGTGCCCCCCTGGACTGGGCGGTGCTGCTCGAGTTCCTTGCCCTGCGCGCCATTCCCGGCGTCGAGCAGGTCGACGGCGACACCTACCGCCGCACCTTCTCCTTGGGAGCCTCGACAGGCGTGCTCGAGGTCTGCCCCGCGCCTCAGGGCACCGACGCGCTCGTGCTTCGGGCCCCTGCAGACGCGGCACCCCACCTCGCCGAGATCACCCGTCGCGTCCGCCGGCTGTTCGACCTCGACGCCGACGTCGACACCATCGTGCGGCAGCTCGGCGCCGACCCGCTACTCGCAAGCGCGGCGCGCCGACTTCCCGGCGTGCGCGTCCCTGGGTGCTGGGACCGGTTCGAGGTCTCGATGCGCGCCATCGTCGGTCAACAGATCACCGTGGTCGGTGCGACGCGCTTAATCGGCCGCATCGCTGCCGACGTTGGGAAGCCGCTGGACGAGCCGCGCGACGGACTCACGCACCTCTTCCCCACCGCGGCCGCGCTGGCCGAAGCCACGGTCGACGGCATGCCCCGAGCGCGCGCCGAAGCGATTCGCGGCTTTGCCCGAACGGTCGCGGACGGTCGCCTCGTGCTCGACGCGGCACCGGATCTCGAGACCGCACTCGACCGGCTGCGCGCGCTGCCCGGTATCGGAGACTGGACCGCCAACTACATCGCCATGCGGGCGCTCGCCGAGCCCGACGCCTTTCCCAGCGGCGACCTCGTTTTGCGCAAAGCCGCGAGCGACCCCCCGCCCACCGCGGCCGCACTTCGCAGCCGCTCCGAAGCCTGGCGACCGTGGCGAGCCTACGCCGCAATGCTGCTGTGGCGCTCGATGGCCGACGGATGCCCGACCCCATGAACTGCCTCGAACATCCCAGCCCCGTCGGCCTGCTCTTGCTCGCCGCCTCGCCCAAGGGCCTCACGCACCTGCTCTTCGCCGACGACGACGGCCGACCGCTGCGCGCCAAGACCCGACCCAGCAGCGACGACGGACCCGCGGCCAGGGCGGTTCTGCGCGCCACGCTCGAGCAGCTCGACGCGTACTTCGCCGGCGCGCGGCGAGACTTCGACCTTCCCCTCGCACCCGGCGGCACGCCGTTTCAGCGCGACGTGTGGCAAGCCCTGCGCGACATTCCGTACGGCACGACGACGAGCTACCGCGACCTCGCACGCAGCGTGCAGCGGCCCCGCGCCGTCCGTGCCGTCGGTGCGGCCAACGGCGCCAACCCGATCTCGATCATCGTGCCCTGCCACCGCGTGATTGGACACGACGGACGCCTCACGGGCTACAGCGGAGGCCTGCCCGCGAAGCGTCATCTCCTGCGCCTCGAAGGCCTGGAGAACCTCGCGCACGAGCGATGAGCCCGAAATCCTCCTGGACGCCCCCGCGAACCGCCTCATACTTGCGGGCTCGCGTTCAGGAAGGACGCCTCGTGCTGCTGACGATCGCCACAACCCACGCGCCCGCCACCGACCTTGGCTATTTGCTGGGCAAGAATCCGGCTCGGACGCAGAGCTTTCCGCTGAATTTCGGACAGGCGCACGTGTACTACCCCGTCGCGACCGATGAGCAGTGCACCGCGGCGCTGCTGCTCGACGTCGATCCCGTCGGCCTGGTTCGACGTCCCCGCGGCATCGAAGGGCTCGCGCAGTACACCAACGACCGCCCCTACGTGGCGTCGTCGTTCCTCGGCGTCGCCATCGGCAAGGTCTACCGCGGGGCGTTTTCGGGCCGATGCAAGGAGCGCCCTGCGCTGGCCGAGCAAGCGCTGCCGCTGGAGGCCACGCTCAGCGTCGTGCCCACGCGCGGCGGCGATCGCTTCGTTCGCGCCCTGTTCGAACCGCTCGGGTACGAGGTCACGGTGCAGCGGCACGCGCTCGATGCCGACTACGCAGACTGGGGCGACAGCGTCTACGCCACGCTCACGCTTCGCGGCACGGTACGGCTGCAGGCGCTCCTTCGGCACCTCACCGTTCTGATCCCGGTGCTCGACGACGCCAAGCACTACTGGGTGGGCCAAGATGAGATCGAAAAGCTGCTCACGCGGGGCGAAGGCTGGCTCGCCACGCACCCGGAGCGTGACGCCATCGCCGAGCGCTACCTCAAGCACCGTCGGTCGCTCACGCGCGCTGCACTCGAGCGGCTCGCCGACGAATACGAACCCGACGCCGACGCCACCGAAGCGTCGAACGAGCGCGAAGAGGAGACGCTGGAGCGGCCGCTGTCGCTCAACGACCGGCGCATCGAAGCCGTGGTGACCGCGCTGCGTCGCAACGGGGTCCGCCGCGTCGTCGACGTGGGCTGCGGCGAAGGCAAGCTTCTGCGCGCCCTGCTGCGCGACAGCACCTTCGAGCGCATCGTGGGCATGGACGTGTCGATGACAGCGCTCGAGCGGGCCAAGGCTCGCCTCCACTTCGACAACCTCGGCGACCGACAAAAGGCCCGCCTCGACCTTTTCCAGGGCTCGCTCACGTATCGTGACGAGCGGCTGTCGCACTTCGATGGAGCGTGCGCGGTGGAGGTCATCGAGCACATCGAAGAGCCTCGCCTCACGGCGTTCGAGCACACGCTCTTTCACGCCGCGCGACCGGGCTGCGTCGTCGTGACCACGCCCAACGTCGAGTACAACGCGAAGTTCGAGTCCCTGCCCGCCGGCGCGATGCGGCACCGCGACCACCGCTTCGAGTGGACGCGCGCCCAGTTCGAGCGCTGGGCGCAGGGCGTCGCGGAGCGCAATGGCTACACCGTGTCGTTCGAGCCGATCGGGGACGAAGCTCCTCAGCTGGGCGCACCGACGCAGATGGGCGTGTTCACGCGATGACCACCCTACAAATTCCCGAGCTGTCCCTCGTCGTGCTGGTCGGAGTCTCCGGCGCGGGCAAGTCCACGTTTGCCCAGACCCACTTCAAGTCGACCGAGGTCCTCTCGTCCGATGCGTTCCGGGGTCTGGTCTCCGACGATGAAAACGACCAGGGGGCCACGACCGATGCGTTCGACGTGCTTGCGTACGTCGCGGGCAAGCGACTCTCGCGAGGACGGCTGACGGTGGTCGATGCCACCAGCGTGCGACCCGACGACCGAAAGCGGCTGCTCGCGCTCGCCCGTGAGCACGACTGCTTGGCCGTAGCCATCGTGCTCGACGTGCCGCCCAAGCTCGCCGCCGCTCGCAACGAAACGCGCCCCGACCGTGCCTTCGGCGCGCGCGTCGTCAAGCAGCAGCACAGCCAGCTCCGCAAAGGCCTGCGCGGCATCAAGCGCGAGGGTTTTGCCCGCGTGTTCACGCTCGACTCGGCCGAAGCGATCGAGAACGCCACCATCGAACGCCAGAAGCTGTGGAACGACCGCCGCGACGACGCGGGGCCGTTCGACATCATCGGCGACGTGCACGGGTGCTACGACGAGCTCAAGGCCCTGCTCACCACGCTCGGCTACGGCATTGGCGGAACCCGAGAGGCCCCCATCGTCACGCCGCCCGAAGGCCGACGCGCGCTGTTCCTCGGCGACTTGGTCGACCGCGGGCCGGACTCGCCCGGCGTGCTGCGCCTCGCCATGGCGATGGTGCGCGACGGCTCCGCCGTGTGCGTGCCCGGCAACCATGAGGTCAAGCTTCTGCGAAAGCTCCGCGGCAAGAAGCCCAAGCTCACGCACGGACTCGCCGAGACGATGGAGCAGCTCGCCGCCGAGCCCGAGGGCTTCACCGACGAGGTCGCCGCCTTCATCGACGGACTCGTGAGTCACTTCGTCTTCGACGAAGGGCGCCTGGTCGTGGCGCATGCCGGTCTCAAGGAGGCCTACCAAGGCCGCGCCTCGGGTCGCGTCCGCTCGTTCTGCCTGTACGGCGAAACCACCGGCGAGACCGACACCTTCGGGCTGCCCGTGCGCTACGACTGGGCGTCGGAGTACCGAGGGCGCGCGATGGTGGTCTACGGCCACACGCCCGTGCCGGACGCGGAGTGGGTCAACGGCACGATCTGCATCGATAACGGCTGCGTGTTCGGGGGCTCGCTCACCGCCCTGCGCTATCCCGAGCGCGAGCTCGTCCAGGTGGACGCCGCGCGCGAGTACTACGCACCTTCGAAGCCACTGGAGCGCCCGGCACCACCGGCGCGCCCCGAACACGTGCTCGACATCAAGGACGTCACGGGCAAGCGCATCGTCGACACGCGACTGCGTCACAACATCACCATCCGCGAGGGCAACGCCGTGGCTGCCCTCGAGGTGATGAGCCGCTTCGCCGTCGACCCGCGCTGGCTGATCTACCTGCCGCCCACGATGGCACCGTCGGCCACCGCACCCGCCGACGTGCCCATGCTCGAGCGCCCGCACGAGGCGTTCGAGTACTTCGCCTCTCGCAGAGTCGAGCGCGTGGTCTGCGAAGAGAAGCACATGGGGTCGCGCGCGGTGCTGGTGATCGCCAAGGACGTCAAGGCTGCGCAGGCGCGCTTTGGGGCCTGCGACGGCAAGCAAGGCGTGGTCTACACGCGCACCGGCCGTCCCTTCTTCAGCGACGACGCCCTCGAAGCCGAGCTGGTCCGCCGTACCGCCGCTGCGTTCGAGGCCGCAGGACTGTGGGAGCAACTCGATTCGAGCTGGGTTTGCCTCGACGCCGAGCTCATGCCCTGGTCGCTCAAGGCCCAAGAGCTGCTGCGTCGCCAGTACGCGGCGGTGGGATGTGCGGGGCAAGCCGCGCTTGCCGACGTGGTGCGTTCACTCGAGGCGGCCCAGGCCCGCGGCACGAGCGAGCTGCTCGCCGACTTCACGCGTCGGCAGTCCATGGTGGAGAAGTTCTCGGCCGCATGGCGACGCTACTGCTGGTCGGCCACGTCGATCGACGACGTCAAGCTCGCGCCCTTCCACCTGCTGGCGAGCGAAGGCAAGACGCACACCGACGCCACGCACGTCTGGCACATGGACACGCTCGCCACGCTTGCGAAGGCCGACGACATCTTCGTCGCCACCCCCTACCGGGTCGTCGACGTGGCCGACGAGGCCGCGCGGCAATCCGCGATCGACTGGTGGACCACGCTCACCGGCGCCGGTGGTGAAGGCATGGTCGTCAAGCCTGAGCACTGGATCGCCCGTGGCCCCAAGGGCCTCATTCAGCCCGCGCTCAAGTGCCGCGGTCCCGAGTACCTGCGCATCATTTACGGCCCCGAGTACACGGCGCCCGTCAACCTCGAGCGCCTCCGACAGCGCGGCCTCTCCACCAAGCGTAGCCTTGCCCTCCGAGAGTTCGCCCTGGGCCTGGAGGCGCTGCACCGCTTCACCGACGGCGAGCCCCTGTGGCGCGTCCACGAGTGCGTCTTCGGCGTGCTCGCCCTCGAAAGCGAACCCGTCGACCCACGGCTGTAGCCGCGGACAGGGGCTACGAGGACGCCGGCTTGGCAGCCAAGACGTTGATCGCCGCGGAGTCCAAGATCGTGGCGTCGGACCGGCCTGCCACGGCCGCCACCATGGCGCGGCCGACTTCCACGGTCGACGTTCCCAGCCCCGCCATGCGGATCAGGGGATCGAAGACGTTGGTCAGGCCGTAGGTGATCTTCATCATCGCGCCGCGCGGCTTGGCACCCCGCAGGGGCTTGATCGAGGCCGGTCGGAAGACGGTCACGCCCGCGAAGCCGAGCGCCTGCACTGCGGTCTCGGCCTCGCCCTTCACCCGAGCCCACATCGCCCCCTTGCCGTCGGTGCGCGCGCCCGCTCCCGACAGGAAGCAGACGTGCATTGAGGGGTTCTGCGCCACCATGACCCGCGCTGCGGCGAGCGTGAAGTCCACGGTGATGCGGCGGTAAGTCGCTTCGTCCATCCCCGCGGACGACGTGCCGAGACACCAAAGGCACCCATCGCGGTCAGAGAAGCGGTGCGCGATCGCGAAGAAGTCCTCGAAGTCGGCGTGCTCGATCTGCTCGAGCTTGGCGTGCTCGACCTCGGCCTTCTTCCGACCCACGCTGAGCACGTGCTCGACCTCGTCGCTATCGAGCGCCTCGAGCAGCGCCCCGTGGCCGATCATGCCGGTGGCGCCGAAGATGACGAGCTTCATGCCGCTCACTCCGCGCCCGGCCCGATGAAGATGCCGACGACGGCTCCATTCTCGATGGTGTAGAACGAGCCGCCGTACACCGAGCCTGCGATGAACAGGTCCTCGCGCGTGGCGCTCTTGTCGAAGTTCTCTCCGTAGACCTTCTTGACGTCAGCCACGGTGCTGCCGATCTTCAGCCCCCACGGCAGGCCGAACGCGCAGGTCTTGGAGCAGGAGATGCCTCGCAGCGCGATGTCCTTGCCCTTGTCGTCGACGGCGGAGAAATCCAGCGACAGGCCCTTGGCCGGATAAGACCAGGTCGTGAGGAACTCACCGGTGGCCCCCTCCTCGAACGGGCCCTCGGTCTTCTCCGGCTTGCCCAGCATCGTTTCGACCTCGGCGGGCTTCAT
>CAYSPB010000167.1:0-15061 GCA_964432695.1 uncultured Nannocystaceae bacterium | reverse complement strand
CGGCGGGGCCTTTGGAGCGGTTGAGCACGCGGCCGTGAATGGCCGTAGCGTCCGCGGCACGGCCCATGAAGCCGCCGAGCGCGTCGATCTCGCAGACGAGGTGGCCCTTGGCGACCCCGCCGACGGACGGGTTGCAGGGCGTTTGGCCCACGGTGGCGACGGAGCCCGTCACCACGCGCACCGCCACCCCGACCCGGGCGGCCGCGAAGGCAGCCTCGAGCCCAGCGTGTCCACCTCCAACGACGAGGACGGTTTGTGCGGATGCGGTCATCGGCTGGCCCCGACTATGGACCCATCCGAGCCGATGCGCCAAGCTCCACCGACGCATGGATGACCAACAGCGCGGCTACGTGTCGATCGTGGGGGCGGGACCCTGGGATCCGAGCCTGATCACGCTCGCCGCCGTTCAGCGGCTGCAGCGCGCCGAAGTGGTGGTGGCGGACTATCTCGCCAATCCGAACCTGCTGATGCACGCGCCCGAAGACGCCGAGGTCATTCAGCGCACGACCGGTCCGCACGGCATGAAGCTGCGCCAGGCCGCGCTCAACGAGCTGCTGCTCGACCGCGCGCGCGCCGGCAAGTACGTCGTGCGGCTCAAGGGCGGCGACCCATGCATGTTCGGGCGCGGCGCCGAGGAGGCCCAACTCCTGCGTGCAGCGGGCATCGACTTCGAGTTCATCCCCGGCGTGAGTTCCCCGATCGCCGCACCCGAGGTGGCGGGCATCCCGGTCACCCACCGTGACCACACGCCCGCCGTGACGTTCGTCTCGGGCTACGAAGCCTACGAAAAGGCCGGACTCCACGTGGCGTGGGAGCACCTGGCGCGCTCGGCTGGGACCTTGGTGCTGATGATGAGCGTCAAGAACGCCCGGCACAACGCGGCGCGGCTCGTCGAAGCCGGCCGCGACGCGAACACGCCCGCTGCGGTGGTTCGCTGGGGGACGCGTGGGACCAGCACGGTCGTGACCGGCACGCTGAGCACCATCGCCGACGTGATGGAGGCCGCCGGCATTCGGGCCCCGTCGGTACTCGTGGTCGGCGACGTGGTGTCGCTGCGCGAGGAGATCGGCTGGGTACACCAGCGGCCGCTGTTCGGGCGGCGCATCGTCGTGACCCGCCCACGCGCGACCCACACCCCGCTGCTGACGCGACTGACCGAGCTGGGCGCGGACGCGGTCGCCGTGCCGTGTCTTTCGATTCGGCCGCCGGAGGATCGCGGCGCGCTCGACCAGGCGGTGGCGGGCATCGCCGACCACGACGGCCTCGTGCTCTCGAGCAAGCCGGGCGTGACCGCGTTTTTCGACGCGCTCGACCGGGTCGGGCTCGACGTGCGGGCGCTGACCGGGCACATGGTTGTAGCGGTCGGGCAGAGTACGGCGGAGGCCTGTCGCGCCCGCGGACTTCGGCCCGACCTCGTCCCGGCACGTCCGCGCAGCGAGGGCATCGTCGAGGCGCTACGAGAGCGAGATCTGCTCGGGAAGCGCTGGCTGCACGTCCGGGCGCGGGACGGTCGGGCCACGCTGCACGATGCGATCGCCGAGGCTGGCGGCCGGTGCACGCTGGCGGTCGGCTACCGAGCGGAGCGCCCGACCCTGCCCGAGTCGGTCCTGACTTCGCTGCGGCCCGCCGCCGATGGGGGCGAAGGGGTGCACGCGATCTGCCTAAGCAGCGCTCGGGCGGGTCAGCACTTGCGCGCCATGCTGGAGGAGACGCTGGGTGCAGACGCAACGAAGGCCCTGCTTGCCGACGCAAAAATCGTCAGCGGAGGGCCCGTTACGAGCGAAGCCCTGCGGCGGCAGGGCTTCGAGGTTGCGGCAACGGCGGAGGCGCCCGATGATGAGGCGATGGTCTCCGCGCTGCGAGCGCTATGGCGTGAAGAGGCTTAGAGCCACTTCTTGATTTTCGCGACGTTGGCGGAGTCGGAGACCTTGTAGTCCTTGAGGTTGTGGCAGGAGTTGCACTTCATGCCTTCGGTCTCTCCCGCCTCCTTGGCTTTCTTGACCAGCTTCTTCATGAGTTTCTTGGCGGCTGGCTGACCGCCGGTCCTGCAGGCCTCTTCGACCTTCTTGATCTTGAAGGTCTTCGCCACGCAGGGCTTTGGGGCGTCGCCTTCGGCAGCGTTCGCGACTCCGGCGAACAGCCCGGCGGCGAAGATGGCAGAGAATGCAGCGGCGAGAGCGAGTTTGTGCGTCATTGGTCCGTTTTCCCCTAGCGTCGTGGCCCTTGGCCTAGCGAGCGACGGAGCGGCGTGGGTCGATATTCACCGTCTCCGATTTTTTTTTCTCGATGGGGCTCGTGGAGGTTCCGTTGATTCGGAGTCTGGCCCGCTCGTCGAGCGTACCGAGCCGGGCCGAGCGCGGGCACTTAACGTTCATTAAGTCCCCCCACGCCTACAATACGCCAGCCGCGGAATTCGGTTTCAGCGAACTGTGTAGGGTCGCCGACCGAGCTGACGGAAGAAATCCATCCGCGAACTTCGACATTCCTTCGATCCAGCCGAAGCGGGACGCCGTAACGGTTTGCGACGGGCCCTTCGGACGCCAGCCGCAGATCCCGCCCGTCGCTGCGTGCACCGGTTTGGCGTCGCATTTCGGGCCTCCGGGCCCCCGCTGGGGCAATCGCCCCGGATTCCACCAGTAGGACTGATCGAATGAAACGACACTCAACGCTCGCAGCCGTGGGGGGCCTTGCCCTGTTGACCGCGGCCTCCCTGACCCTCGGGTCGCAAGAGGTGGTCGCAGCCGACCACGCGGAAGCCCCTGGGGCGTCGGCCGATGCAGCGGCCGACATCGCCGACTTTTACGCCTGGCACACCGAGGACGGAAAGGTGGTGGCCATCATCACCTTCGCCGGCCTGCAGATGCCCGGTGGCGACGCGCTCTACGACCGCGACGTGCTCTACACCGTTCACATCGACAACACGGCGGCCGCGGGCGGACTGACGCCGTCGAACCCGCCCGACCCGACGCAGAACGGCAACGACAACGAGTCGGACATCCAGATCAACGTTCGTTTCGCGGAGAACATGAACGGCGAGTGGGGCGTCCAGATCGAGAACATGCCCGGTGTCGACGGCGCAATCGAAGGCGCCGTGGGCGAGATGATCGACGGCGGCGACGGAAACATCGCCCAAGCGGGCACGTTCGACGACCCGTTCTCGTTCGACCTCGCCGGCTTCAACGCCACGATCACCAACGCGATGACGAGCGACGGCGAGACCGACATCGACCTCGCGTTCGGAAGCCTGGCCGAGTTCCTCGACCCCGACAACGCGGACCCCGGTCCCATCGCGGCGCCCGACTCGCTCGCAGGCACCAACGTTCACGCGATCGTCCTCGAGTTCGACATGGACGAGGCCCTCAACGCCAACCCCGATGGTCTGCTGCAGATGTGGGCCACCACCAGCCGCATCAGCGAGTAACGGGAAAGGGACTCCGACATGACGATCAAAGAACTCACCCTGACCTCGCTCGTCGCTGCCCTCGCGGTGATGACGGGCTGCCCCACCGACGACACCACCGAAGCCGACACCGAAGACGGCAGCACCTCGATGGACACCTCGGACCCGACCACGGATCCGGACACCACCGCCACGACGGGCCCGACCACCGGCCCGACCACGACGGACCCGGACACGACGGCGACCGAGACCGACGGCGACACCGAGGGTGACACCGACACCGACACCGAGGGCGACACCGACAACGTCGATCCCAACGCGTTCGACTTCCGCGAGGATGACCCGTCCGCGTACACACGCGTCGACCGCAAGGGCTTCCCAGCTCTGAACACGGCGCTCATCGCCTCGGAGAACAAGGACGCCTACAACGATGCGGACCCCACTGACGACGTCGCGGGCACGTTCGCAGGCGATGCCGTGGGTACGCTGCAGTTCCTACACGGCTCGTTCGACCCCGGCAGCACCGGCCTCAACGACGACCTCGTGCTCGCCAACATGCTGCTGGGCACCAACCTCACGCCCTGTGGCGCGACTCGGCTCAACAACAGCTGCCTGCAGCAGGCCGTGCCGCTCGCGTTCCCGGACGTGCTGCTGGTCAACACGACCGGCCCAACGGGCTTCCCCAACGGCCGCACGCTCGACGTGCCCGTCATCGACGTGATTCTCGCCGCGGTGCTGATCGAGGCTGAGTCGATCGCCGACCTGCTGGTCTTTACGGATCTCGATCCCACCAGCGACGACGTGCACGGTCTCTCACAGTCGCCCAACGACGTCGAGTTTGCCGCTGGCTTCCCGTACTTGGGTGCCGCGCACGAGTAGCGCCCGCCCGCGAGGCCTCGGCGATGACTCCCGGGGCCTCGCGCCTTCCTTTCTCTCCAACCAGATCGACGATCCAATGCAACGAACGGCACCCTCCCCCCTCGCCTTCGGCCTTCTCGTCCTCTTCGGCTGCGCCTCGCAGAGTGAGCCCGCACTTTCGGCCAGCGCCTCGGCGCCCGTGACCGAAGCCGCGGCGGCCCCTGCCCCGAAGGCCCCCACCAAGACTCCTCGCCCGACCAAAGCCCAGCGCGACGCCCAGGATCGGACGTTCGAGGCTCAGCTCGGGCGCCTCGATTCGTCGCTGCAGGCCTTGCGCGCCCACGCCGAGGCGCATCCGGACAACCGGATGACGCGCGAGCGGATCGCGGCCACGCACCTGCAGCGCGCGCGCATGTCCGGCTCGTACGACGACTACGCTGCAGCCGAACGCGCGCTTGAAGATGCCTTCGAACGTCAACCATCGGGTGAGACCTCGATGTTGCGGGCACGACTGCACTACTCGTTGCACCGCATCCACGAGGCCACGGCGGACTTTTCCGCTGCAGCGACCCGGATTCGACGCACGCCGGACGGGGCCGCCTCGATGGCAGCGTTCGAGGGCAACCTTGCACTCCAAACCGGGCGCTACGACGCGGCCGCCGAACACTTCGCGGCTTCGCTGAAGGCCAAGCGCACGATGTCGAACCTGTCGTCGTACGCGGTGTTCTTGTGGAAGACTGGCGACTTCGACGGCGCCGAAGCCCACTTCCGCGAAGCCTTGACGCACTACCATGCCAAGCCGACCGAGCCGGTCGCGTGGATTCACCTCACCCTCGTGCTGCTCGACCTCGACCGCGGTCGCCTGGACGACGCGCTCGCGCACTACCGCGAGGCAGAGCGCCACGTCACCGGCTACTGGCTCATCGACGAGCACATCGCTGAGGTTCTCACCCTGCAGGGCAGGACGGAGCACGCCAAAGCCCTGTACGCGGACATCATCGAGCGCACCGACAACCCCGAGTTCATGGATGCGATGGCTGGCATTGCCGCCGGGGAGGGACGCGACGAGGACGCGGTGGACTGGACGGCCCGCGCCCGCGCCCGGTACGACGCCCAGCTCGCGCGCTATCCCGAGGCAGCCTACGGTCACGCGCTCGAGCACATGCTCGAGTTCGGCGAGCCGGCCGAGGCGCTGAGCATGGCCCAGAAAAACTACGATCTGCGCCCCGGAGGAGAGGCCGCCGTGCTGCTGGCGCAGGCGCAGCTCGCTGCCGGCGACGCAGAGGCAGCCGACCGCACGCTCGCGCCAACGTTGAAGAGCCGGTTCCGGTCGGCGGACCTGTTCGTGACCGCGGCGAGCATCGCGGCCGCGCGCGGCAAGGCGAAACGGTCCGAGGCACTGCTTGCCAAGGCCCGACGCATCGACCCAACGGCGTCCCTCTAGACTTCGCTACATCTTCTTGCAGGCGCCGCCGGCCTTCGCCAGGCCGGCCGCCCGCAGTTGCGCCCCGGTCGGACCGTCGCCGAGCAGCTTGCGCTTGGCGTCGCCGTGACCGGGTCCGAGGATGTCGCGCAGGTACGCCTCGTACTCGAAGGTGTCCGAGTGCTCCTGCGTGTGGCATTCGGTTGCGCACAGCTCGGCGGGCGCCTCGAGCTTGATAAGGCTCATATCCTCCCCCGCGTCCTCGGCGTGCAGGCTGCCCGGCCCATGGCACACCTCGCACTGCACGTCGATGAGACCGGCGTTCTCGACGACCTCACTCCCGCCCGGCTTGCGGAAGCCGGTGACGTGGCAACCCACGCAGCTTAGGTCGAACTGCTTGTTGTCGACCACGAGGGTTTCGTAGGCGCTCGCGTGCACCGTCGTCTCCCAGAAATCGACGGCCTCTTGGTGGCAGTCGGCGCAGGACTCGATGCCGACGTACCCCGCATTGCCCTCGGCCGGAGCTGGCGGCTTGACGCCGGTGAAGCGGGCTTTGTTTTGGTCCGCGACCTTCTTGTCGTAGTCGGCGAGCGCCGCTTTGGCGGCGCCATCCGGCGGCAGCTTGCAGGTGACCTTGACCTGGTCGAAGACGCCGACAGCCGCGCCTTCGGGCTTACCGTCGAGCTGCGCCTGCAGCCGTGCCCGCTCGGACTCGAGGTTGGCGATGAACGCTGCATCCGCGTTGGGGTCGGCCTTGAATTTGGTCAGACGCTCGTCGACACGCGCCAGCTCGGTGCTCAGCGCCGATTTGGGCGGTGGCACCTCCCAGGCGGTGACGCCAGGCACGGTCTTTCCACTCGGATCGACCGACAGCACGAGTTCGGTCACGGTTTGAAGCTGGGTGCCCGGCTCGAGAATGTACGTACTGCCGATCTTGGCCGCCGGACTTCCGAGCCGCTCCCGGTCAGCGCCCTCGGGCACGCCGACGATCACCAGGTCAGTCCCGTCGGCGACCAGCGTCTCCGCAAAGGCGCGGTGGCCCTGCGCCATGACGACGGTGAAGTCGGCCCCCGCCTGCTTCATGGCGGCCACGGCCTTCGACGCAGCAGCCGCGGGATCGGCCACAGCGCCGAGCGTGCTCGCGTTGGGCAGGGTCGGGTCGACGACGGCGGTCACGCCGACGGTCCAGCGCACCCCGTTGCTCTCCAGCTCCACGAGGCGATGGGCGGGGATGGACGCGGCCTTCGCATCCGCAGGCAGCGTCACGTTGGCGACGACGCGCGGCATTGCGTAGGTCGACAGTGGCGCTACGCCGTCGGGCGAGTCGGTATCGGTGGGGCCCAGACCGCTGACCAGCCCGTCACCCAACGCCGTGAACCGCGACTGCAGCAGCGCCGCGCGGTCGCGAGCTTGGCCCCACGAAGCTTCGTCGATCGGCCAGTACGGCCCGTCGCGCTCAGGAAACAGGAACGAGCCCGGCTCCAGCACCAGGCGGTCCTTGGCGGTGCTGTTCGCCTCCATGTAGCCGAAAGCGTACTGCAGCCCGCCCAGCGGCTCCGTGGTGCAGCCGCACGGCGCGATCGTGCCGGCGATGCGGGCGAAGGCGTAGAGATGAAACTCGGCCCGCGCGGCTTCCGTTGCGGGGGTCGATCCCGAGTCGGACGCCTCGCTCGGCCCGGGCTTGGAGCCGGTTCCGCCACAGGTGGCGCCGGTTGCAGCAACGATCGTCAGGCTCACCACGGCGCCGGTCATCCAGCGCCGCGATCCGGGGGTTGGGCCGTGCGTCACGCCCCGAAAATTGCCTGATTTGCCGCCGAGCGCAACCGAGGCTGGGTCACGCGCGGCGGCGGCCGTTGCGGCGCCGTGCTTACTCTTCGGCTTCGGCGGACGCCTCGTCCTCAGGCGCACGCTGCTTGACCACGAACGCTGCCAGCGCCGTGATCTCCTCGTCGCTGAGCTTGTCCTTGAACTTGGGCATCGAGGCGTAGTCGCCGAACAAGTCCGGCGCGGAGTCGTCGCGAATCACCCGTTCGACCCAAGCTTGGCTGCCGTGTTGGAACAGGTTGGGCGCCGCCCCCTCTTCGCCCTGCTCCACTTCGTGGCAGCCGTTGCACTCCAGCTCATCCTCCCAAAGGGTGGCGCCCTTCTTGGCCAGCGTTGCGTCTGCGACGAGGTTGGGATCGCCCTGCAGCTCCACGAGATACTCGACGACGGCATCGAGCTGCTCTTGGGGCAGGTCCTCGGCCGGGTACGCATCCATCTCGTCCTTCATCTTCGTGTTCCCGAAGAACTGTGGCGCGTTCGCGTCGCGAATCAGCGCCGACAGCCAGGCACGCGAGGAGTAGTCCTCGAGGGACGGCCCTTCGTCTCCCCCGACGCCGCCCAGCGCGTGACAGCCCTGGCAGTGCTCCTTGTAGAGGAGCTTCGTCTGGTACTCGGGGTCGTTGTAGAAGACCGCTGGCCCGCCCAGCGGCACGACGCCGATCTTCGCGTAGGCACGCGCCTCTTCGGCGCTGGACTCCGATGCGGCGAGCGACTTTTGGTACTCCTCGTCGGCCTTGTCGGACTGGATGCCGTAGGCGGTGAGCCCGACCGTTCCGGTCATCAGCAGGCCCATACCGGCCATCACCGCGAGCCGACCCATCTTGCCCGCGACGCGGTCGATGAACGGTGCGGCGAACAGGAACGTCGCCGCGGCGCCCGGGATGAGCATCGTGGCGATGGGCTCGAGGGGTCCTTCGAAGAAGGTCCGCAGCTTGTAGAGGAACAGGAAGTACCACTCTGGCCGGGCCTGGAAGTTCTCCGTAGGGTCGGCTGGACCGAGCAGCTCCGCGCCGTGCGAGGTGACGGTCATTGCGACGACGATGCCGCCGACGGCCGCCATGGCGAGCACGTCGAGGAACGCCTGCGAGGGGAAGTAGTTCTGCGTGGTGCGATGCGCTTCGGCGTCGCTCATGCCGTCGGGCGCGGGCGCACCGTGTTGGTCACGCTGCCGATGAATGAGCCACAGCAGGCCCAAGAACGCGCCGGGCAGTACCAGCACGTGGAGCGCGTACAGGCGCAGGATCGTCAGGTTGCCCGCGTCGGAGCCACCTTGGATCATCGTGCGGATGATGCTGCCGCCGGGCGTCTGCTCGGCGATGGCCAGCTCGACCTGAATGCCCCAATACCCTGCCTGGTCCCACGGCAGCGGATTGCCCGTGAGGCCGAGCGCCAAGCCCAGCCCTAGCAGGCCCAACCCGGCCCACCAGGTGACCTCGCGCGGTGCCTTGTAGGCGCGGTGAAGCACCATTTGGCCGAGCCAGAGGCCGATGACCACGATGAGGACAGAGGTGCCGTGGTAGTGCAGGCCGCGGACGAACCAGCCCATGACCACCTGGTCTTGAATGTAGGCCGTGGAGGCCCACGCGTCGGTGGACGACGGGCTGTAGTACGTGGCGAGCGCGATGCCCAGCACCGCCTGCTGCACGAAAAGGTAGGCGATGACCGCCGGGAAGACGTGCCGCAGGCGGACACCTCCGTGCACGGCTTGGTCACGGAACGACTCCCACATGGAGACGACGCCAAGCCGGTCTTCGATCGCGTCGACGACGTTATCGAGCATGCTCATGCGACCGGCTCCTTCGCTTCGATGCCCTGCTTGAATTTCTGGTAGCGGATTTGGACCAGGTTGTCCTCACCGACCTGCGTCTCGAGGGTGTCCATCGAGCGAAGGCACGGGCCCTCTTCGACCGCGCCCTCGATCGAAAACCAGGAGTTGTGGCAGGCGCACAGAAACTTCTTCTTGTCGGGTACGTAGTCGATTCCGCACCCCAGGTGCGGACAGACCGTCGAATAGGCGACGAGCTGGTCGCCTTGCTCGAGCACCCAGGCCGAGCCGACCTTCACCTGCACCACGCGGTTCCAGGCATCGACCCGGTCGGCGAAGATGTCGACTTTCACCGGGTCCACGCCAAACGTGGTCCGCCCTCCCACGGGGATGAACGCGTCCGTGCCGCTGGTGGTCGCGTGCCCCAGCGGGTGCGCGAGCATGGCCGCGGCGGGTCCGAGCGCAGCAGCGGCCAAACCGACCCCTACCGCGCCGAAGCCCACCGTCAAGAAGCCGCGGCGAGACTCATCCGTCCCCGCCGCCGTGTCGTTCTGGTCGTCGTGTGCCATCGTGTGCCGACGCAGCCATCGTATCGAGGCTTCGTCGTCTGCACTACGCCAGTTCTGCGGATCCGTTACGACGGTGGCGCCGATGACCGGCCGCGCAGGCGCTTGGGAAGGATCCCTACCGCGCCAACCTTCGACTGGGGCTATTCAAGACCTCGGCAGCACAACGTGAACGGGTCCTCGGGTTCTGCCTCCCCGACCGCCGTTCCCACCGACGCCTCGCACGAGACGTTGGAGACCGAGAGGTTGCTGACCTCGGCCGCCGTCACGCTGTACTGAGTAGCGGTAAGCCCTCGTTCGCACCCTCCGCCGATGTCGATGTTTCCCGAGACGCCGAACTGGTAGTCGCAATCGGACTCGGCCCACAGCGCCACCGAGCCATTGCACTCCCCGGTGGGGTTGCCGCACGTACACGCGGCGCAGTCCCGCGAATCGTCGATGGCCGCATGGCGGACAAACCGCCCGTCGTCGAACCCGCCGGGACATTCGAGGTCTCCAGCCTGCCACACGCACACCCGGGCTTCGAAGCCCTCCGGCGGGGTCGGCAAACACGTCTCGCCACCGCCACACGTTCCCTCCACGAGAGACGCGCCACCGCACACGAGGCTGCGCGACGTCCAGACTGCCTGCGGCACCGTCACCTCGGCCGTCGGTGCACAGGAGCCGCCGGTCACCCCCGGGTCCTGAACTTCCCAGTACTGCCCCGACGATTGGTTCGGCGAGGTGTTACAGGTTCCAAACGCCGACACCTCGTAGTCGGTATTGACCGAGACGCAGTTCGAGTCTCCCGCGTGATACTCGAGCACGGGAGCTGCACAGCCGACGCTGATCGGGTCGCCGCAGCTGCAGTCGCACGCCGCGGGCGGGGCCTGCAGGTCGTCGAAAGCCTCGAACGCGGGCTCTGGGAAGTTGTCCGGGCAGGCGCCGTCGTCGGCAACCGGGACGTCGGCCCAGACGACCGGCCCCGACCAACCCGCCGGAGGATCGGCTACGCACAACGCATCACCGCCACATGCGGCCGGCCCGGAGGTGTCGTCGGTCGTTGGATCGCCGCTGCCGTCATCGGTCTCGCCGACCGTGGTGTCGGGGTCGGTGCTTGGGCCCTGGGTCGTGGGATCGGTCCCGGTGGTGCTGGGTGCAGTGGTCGGGTCGCCCGTGGGGCCGGCGGTCGTGCTCGGGTCGGGGCTGCCGGTGGAGCTGCTCTCCTCGGTCGCCCCACCGTCGTCCTCGAGAAAGGGATTGGGCGCCGTGCACCCGCCCGCAATCGAAGACACCGTCAGCAGCGCTCCCATCACGCCCACCAGCTCACGTCGCATGGAGGAAGGATCGCAGAAACGCGCGCACACGCCAACGACTTCACGCGGTGGAAGACAGGACGTCCTGTGGAGCCTCCGGCGCCTCGTGGTCTGGAGCCACGACCCACACGCCGCGCAGGTCCTCCAGGTCGAAGACGGTGCCGTCCGCGTCGCCACACGGTGCCACGCACAGCCGCGTTCGACCTCGCGCGGTCGCGAGTTCGACGGCGATCAGCACATCGCCTCGCTCGCGCAAGTGAATGGCCAGCGATGCGAACGTGCAGCGGCCGCGCTCGCTGGACTCGACGTGCTTGTGCACGAACGATTGACCCCACGATCCGAGCAGCTCGGCGTACACGGTGTCGAAGCCCGGCACGACGACCGACTGGAACAAGAAGTACGCGCGCAGCTCCTGGGTGGAAAACACGCGCACGTCGTCGATCGCCAGCTTGCGATAGCGCTGCTCGAGCCGGGTCGCGAGCCGGCCATCGATCACCTCGGCCACCACCCGCGGACGCGGGGTGCCGCTCCCCGAAAGGCCCCGCATGTCGAGCAGCTGCTCGAGCTTGAGAAGTGCGGTTGCGGTCCGCTTGTCCGAGCCATCGGACTGCGACGCCACGAACACGATGGCATCGAGCTCGGCGACGTTGCCGAAGCCCGCGGGCAGGTCGACGAGGTGCCGGCTCGCCATCCAATCGGCGACGCACAGGTGCATCGCGCTGACGCCCTCGTTGTTGGCGCCGTCCACCTTGAACGTGATCATACCGTCGACCTGTCGTTCGAACACGCCGTGCCGGCCGTGCATCAAGCCACGCTTGACCAGCTCACTGTGCGCGTCGAGAGCCGCCAGCGCGTCGACGCGAGCCTGAGCACTCTCCACGAGCACGAGCACGTCCCCGCCGGGGTCACTGCGGAACAGCTCTTCGAGCATGTAGATCGAGCCGGGACGAAAGCCGCATACGAGCACCCGCGTGGTCTTGCGGCGATGGGTCCGCGCCAGCCTCGGCAGCGCCACGTCTGCCGGCACGTCGGGAAATCCCGCGTCAGCCTCGGGGTGGGCCGGCAAGCTGGTTGCGATCGACCAGATCGACCGGAAGTTGTCCGCGATCCCCACGAAGCCTCGCACCCGGCCCCGCGAGACGTCGATGGTGGCCGGATTGATCGCCACATCGAAGTCGCGCTCGCCCGCCCGCGCGTCTCGCTCCAGCAGCAGGCCCAGCGGAATGACGCGGCCGCCCTCATGGGTCCGCGCCAGACCGCGGTCGAGCAGGGCATCCATCGCGCCGTGAGCCGTGGTGCCGAGGTCCGGCGGGTCGTCGAGGCCAAAGCCGAGCCCGCGGGCGTTGAAGAAGCAGGTGTAGATCTCGTGCCCGCGACTGGTCAGCAGCTCCTCGAGCAGCTCCCCGAGGCCCGGGCGGCGCACGACAGACGCGATGAACAACGCGAGCAGCTTTTCAGTCGGCACCACGAAGCCGCGGAAGCTCGCCGCGCCCGTGGCCAACGCGGACTGAGCTGCCGGCACGTTGCTCTCGTCGAGCACCTCGGCGATGAGCACTTTTTGACGCTGCGCGGCGCGGTGCACCGCCGCCCGCTCTCGCTCCCGCACGTGCTCGACGAGCGTCACGGTGGTGCGGATCGTCTCCGCGTCGGCGTGTGGGTCGCTCTGGTCCGCGAGCAACACGATGCGCTTGGCCGCGAGCAGGTCCGCCCGGCGCATCAGCTCCTCTTCGTCTTCGGGGCGCTGCCGATACACGATGCGTGACAGCTCCGGTTGCCTCAGAAAGTCGGGCGGGTCGAGGTCATCGCCGACGACGAGGTAGCGGGTGCCCAGCAGGCCCCGCCGGCGCAGGTCTCCGAACCACCGTCCCGACAGCAGCGGCGCATCGGAGGGCACGAGCTTTCGGTAGTAGCGCATCAGCTCGTGCAGCAACCGACGCGTGGAGGGGCGGATGTTGACCACCACGGTGTGCCCCCGAAGGTTTGCCGGACGAAGTCGGGTCAGCTCGATCAGCTCGTGCACGACGTCGGTGCCCAGGCCGATCAGGAACGACACCAAGAACAGCCCGAACACGGTGAGCAACAGGCTGATCATCACCACCGGCAGGGCGTTGGGGCTGGCCAACATGTTGCCGGGGTCCTGCACCTGCCGGAAAGACCACCACAGTAATGCGAGGAAAGACCGGTCGCGAGCGTCGACCTCACCGTCACCGTTGACGTCGACCGGCGCGTCACTGAGGTAGTACAGCAGCACCGCACCCGCGAACGACAGCACGCCGACCACGAAGCCCATCAACACGAGCTGTCGCGCGCGCTCGCGTCGGGCCAGAATGCCGAGCAGATCACGAACCAGCGGCGCCCAGTAGCCGATCAGCAGCAGCATCCGGGTCAGCCGGAACACCCGCAGCCATCGCGCCCCGCCGGTGCCAACCGGCAGCGGAAGGAACGACAGCAGTGCAATCGCGTCGATGGCGAGCAGAGCGATCGCGGCCCAGCGCCGGCGCACGCCGAAGTAGGCAGCGTCGGGTCCCTCTTCACCGGCGGCGCCGAGGCGGTCGGCTGGCGGTCTACGGTGCGGGTCGACGATGACCGTGAACGCGCGCAGCCCGACCTCGGTCGCGAAGATCAGCAGGAACAGGCCATCGAGGCTCGTCACCCAATCCGCCGGCACCAGGCTTGCGATGATCGCGATCGAGAGGACCAGGCGCACCCAGAACTGCTCGAGGAACACCTCGACGCCGGCAGCGAGGGCGCGGACCTCGTTGCGCGGCTTGTGCGGTGCAGCCTCGCTCACGCGCAGCAGTCTACACGGCTCGATGACGGCGGGAACCCGCGTGGTAGCCTCCGGCCGCCCCGCTGGGGGCTTGCAGGAGATTCGCGACGATGAGCCATCCGACCCGCACCGAGACCGACAGCATGGGCCCGATCGAGGTCCGCAGCGACCGCTACTGGGGCGCGCAGACCGAGCGCTCGCTTCATCACTTCGACATCGGCGCCGACACCTTTCCCCGCCCCATGATCCGCGCGCTGGGCGTCCTCAAGAAGGCGGCTGCCCTGGCCAACGGCGAGCTCGGACAGCTCGACGCGAAGCTGGTCGAGCTGATCAGCAAGGCCGCCGACGAGGTCATCGAAGGCAAGCTCGACGAGCACTTCCCCCTGCGCGTATGGCAGACGGGCAGCGGCACCCAGACCAACATGAACTCGAACGAGGTCATCTCGAACCGTGCCATCGAAATGGCCGGCGGGCAGATGGGCAGCAAGGACCCCGTTCACCCCAACGACCACTGCAATCGCGGTCAGTCGAGCAACGACACCTTCCCCACCGCGATGCACATCGCCGCGGCGTGGCAGACGGTCCACCACGTGCAGCCCCACGTCAAAGCGCTGCGCGACGTGCTGGAGAAGAAGTCCAAGGACTTCGCCGACATCACCAAGACCGGCCGCACGCACCTCCAGGACGCCACCCCGCTGACCCTTGGCCAAGAAATCTCGGGCTGGGTCGACCAGCTCGACCACGCGATGCGGGCCATCGACATCGCGCTGGGCGACGTCTACGAGCTCGCGCTGGGGGGCACCGCCGTCGGCACCGGCCTCAACACGCACAAGGACTACGCGGTCAAAGCCGCTGAGCACATCGCCGCACTGACCGCCCTGCCCTTCGTGACCGCGCCGAACAAGTTCGCCGCCCTGGCCGCTCACGACGCGCTCGTTCGCCTGCACGGCACCTTCAAGGTCCTCGCCGGCGCGCTGAACAAGATCGCCAACGACGTCCGCTGGCTGGCTTCGGGCCCTCGCTGCGGCATCGGTGAGATCATCATTCCCGCCAACGAGCCCGGCTCGTCGATCATGCCCGGCAAGGTCAACCCGACCCAGTGCGAGGCCATGACGATGGTGTGCGCACAGGTCATTCCGCTGATTTTAAATTCAGTGGTT
>CAYSPB010000166.1:0-15172 GCA_964432695.1 uncultured Nannocystaceae bacterium | reverse complement strand
CCAACCGGCGCGTTCGCCCGAGCCACTGCCGCGGACAGCGTGCTCGAGGCCGCGACCACGGCTGCCGAGCTTGAGCCGGTGGGCGAGCCATGGATCGAACGTCTGCTGAAGCAGACGGGTCCAGGCGGCACAGGGACGGTCGACGCTCGAGACGAAGCACCGGTCCAGCGCCAGCAGCGAGCGAGCTGCGCCGGAGGCCGCGCTGAGATCGGCCCACCAGGCGCCATCGACCACGAGGGTCACGCTTGCGAACACGGTGGCGAGCATGCGGGCTGCGACCCGGGCGCTTTCGCGGCGTCGCGGACCACCGGTGTGGCGGTCGAGGGCTTGCAGCGCCGCCGTCATCGGCCCAACCGGGCGATTCGAGCCGGGGTCCAGCGCCGCGCACGGAAGAACGAGACACAGATGGCGACCGAACCACCGGCGGGGCAGGGTGCGCGCGCGTCGAGCCCCCGGAAGGTCGGTCGGAATGCCGTGCGGGCGCGGTGGATGGTCGTCACCCAGCGTCAGGGTTTCCCACTCGACGCGCAGCGATGCGGCCTCGGCGGCTGAACCGATGCCGGCGAGCGTCCAAGGGGCCGCGGCGGTGCCCGGCCCGTCCATCCAGCGAAGCTCGAGCGCGTGCAGGGTCCTCGCCGGCGCGAGCGCGCCGAAAGCAGGCGCGAGCGCCGAGGTGACGGCGCGATCGGGTCGACGCGGGTCGACGAGCTCGATGGCGACGCGAAGGGCCACGGCCGCGGATGATACCGGTTCTGCACGCTGGACGCTTTGCGGCGGATGTGTGAACAACGAGGCATGACGACGACCTGGTTGGGACGAGTCCGCATGCGCACCGAGCGACGTTCCCAAGCCGTGCGGGTCGTCACCGAGGGGCGTGCGCCGACGCCCGAGGATCACTTCGACATCCTCCGGGACCCGCTCGACGACGAGCTGTGGCCAATGGACGTGACGTCCGCATGGCAGCGACTCGGGGCGGACGAGCTGGTGGAGCAGGCGGGCGCAGCCACGTTGGCGGACGTCGATGTGCTCGCCCCCTGCCGGCCGGGCAAAGTGCTGTGCGTCGGCCGGAACTATCGGGCGCATGCGGCCGAACTCGGCAACGAGGTGCCCACCCAGCCGCTAATCTTCCATAAGCCTAGCTCGGCAGTGGTCGGGAGCGGAGCGGACATCGTCATTCCGCCTGGCTTCGAGCGCGTCGACATGGAGTCGGAGCTCGTGGCGGTGATCGGCCGACGGGGTCGGAACATCCGTAAGGCCGATGCGCTACACCACGTGGCCGGGTACACGCTGGGCAACGACGTCTCCAACCGCGACCTTCAGCGTGGCGACAAGCTTTGGACCCGCGGCAAGGGCTTCGACACGTTCGCGCCGCTGGGTCCGTGGATTCGCGTCACCGAACCCGGCTTTGCGTTGCCGGCGGACGCTCGCGTGCAGGGCTCGCTCGACGGCGAGCTGCGGCAGGATGGCCCGCTGGGGGCAATGGTGTTCGACCTCGCGACCGTGATCGAGTTCATCAGCGCATGCATGACCCTCGAGCCGGGCGATGCGATCTACACGGGAACGCCCGAGGGCGTGAGCGCGCTGCGCCCGGGGCAGCGCATCGAGATCACGCTCGACGGCTTCGAGCTGGGAACGCTGGTCAGCCCGACCGCCTGAGCGATGCTGGTCACCCGCGCGCGCGGTCTCGTATGCTGAGCGCGCCGTGACTGCCGAAGTGATGACGTGGATCGTTGGCCTCGACCTTCACCCGTCGGGCGCCGGTGCGATTCGCTTCGCGCGATGGCTCGCCCAGACCAGCGACGCCATCGATGCGCTCGTAGGCATTCACGTGCTCGAAGAGGCGTACCTTCGCAGCGCGTTGAAGTACCACCACCTCGACGAGCTGGTCGACGGCGCAACGGAGGCGGCCAACGCTGCGGTTGCGCAGGCGGGTGCGCAGGCCCACCTGAGCTCGATGCACGTGCTGCAGGGCAGTACGCCCGAGAAGAGCCTCGAGGCTGCGCACACGTATCACGCGGCGCACGGCATGATCCTCGGCCGCCAGGCAAAGAAGGACGGGCGCGAGCTGTTCCGGCTGGGCCGGGTGGCTCGCCGTCTGCTTCGCGCGTTGCCGGGACCCACGTTCGTGGTGCCACCCGACTACGAGCCTTCCGGCGCAGACGGGCCCGTCGTTGCATCGGTCAGCCTGCGCGAAGACTGTGAGACATCGGTCGGGTTTGCGCGAGACATGGCGCAGCGGATGCAGCGTCCGCTGGTGCTCGCCCACGTGGTCCCCACGCCGGACGACTACGCGGCGCACTATCTGCCCGAGGCGTCGCGGACGAAAATCCGCGAGGACAACGAGCGCGACGCCGTGGAGCAGATGCGAGCGTGGGCCGAGCAGCACGGCTGCACGCAGGCGGAGTGCGCCGTCCTGCATGGCGGCATCGTCGAAGAACTCGTCGCGCTCACGACCGCGCGGCGGGCCTGCATGCTCGTATCGGGATCGCGCCGCTTGTCGACGTTCGAACGCTTGCTGATCACCAGCATCGCGAGCGAACTTGCCGCCCAGGCGCAGTGCCCGGTGGCCGTCGTTCCGCCCCGCTAGCCTACGACCCGGGCTGGCCCAACTCCGCGGCCCCGATACGGTGCCCCCCAAGTACGGGGACACGGGCGTCCGGGCCCCGCACACGGACCCGCTCGGACCCGCTCGGACCCGCTCGGATCGAGGCCCCCTTCGGGCTCAGGTCGCGACCAGGGCCGCGAGCTCGTCAGCCGTCAGCTTCACTTGCGGCAAGCCGCGGTAGAGGCTGCCCATGTCCCGGCGAGGACGCTCATCGTCGTGCGAGTCGTGCGGGATGTCGTCGGCGTGCGGCGGCATCTTCACGAAGTTTGCATCCATCGCGATGATGAGACGTCCGGTGCAGGTGCACGGGTTCTGATGATCGACGTGCACGCAGCGTGGCGCGAGGTAGTCCTCGACGCGCTTGCGAGCGCGGGTGAGTCGAACCCGGTACGCGCTCTCCTTGATCTCGAGCAGCGCGGCCGCTTCGGCGGGGCCGTAGCCGAACAGATCGGTGAGCACGAACGACACGCGCACGCCTGGCGGCAGGCAGCACAGCGTCGCTGTGAGGCAGGTGCGCTTGAGCTCCCAGAGCATCAGGTGGACCTTGCCGGGGTCGTTGCCAAGGCCGCCCACGCCCGATGCGAGGTCAATCGGGCGGGTGATGTCGCTGCGCAGGATGTTGTCGAGGCCGTCGAACGTGTACTCGGAACGCCGTCCGAGGGCCTCTTCCATCTGGCGGGCGAGTAGGCCCAAGATCGCGTCGGACGGATTGTCCGAGCCCATCAACATGGACTCATGGCGGACCTTCGCGGCCTTCACCATCTGACGCACATGCGTCTTGGCGTCCTCCCGAGTTCCGCACATGTGATACGCGAACGCGTACAATCGCGGGAGCTCGGTATTGAGTAGGTCACCAAGACTCGCTGGTTTCTCCGTCATTCCCACCAGCGATAGTTTCACGATCCCGTTGCGTCGCCAAGCTTCGATTCCAACGCGTCCCAGAACTGTGCTTGCGTCGTGCGGTCTTCCGTGCGGGTCTCGAGTCGATTGATCTCCTGCATTCCCGTTGGGCTGGTGACGTTGATTTCGGTCAGCTTGCCGCCGATGACATCCAGTCCCACGAAGAACTGACCCGTGCTTCGAAGCATCGGGCCGACGGCCTCACAGATCGCACGGTCGTTGTCGTCCAGCCCGATCAGGGCCGGTGCACCGCCCGCGTGAAAGTTGTTCCGGATCTCGCCTTTGGCGGGGACGCGAAGCACCGCCCCGATCGGCTCGCCATCGACCATCAGAATGCGCTTGTCGCCTTCGGACGCGGCCGGAACGTACTCCTGGGCGACGGTCCACCGGCCGCCCTCCGCCGTCGCGATCTCGAGCAGGCTGCCGAGGTTCGGGTCGTCGGCGCGCGCGAGCAGGATTTCCCGGCCGCCGAAACCGTATACGGGCTTGACGATCATGCGTCCGCCGAGCGTGTCCAGAATCTCGCGAAGCTCACTCGGGTCGCGAGAGACGAACGTACGCGGTGTGAACTGGGAGAACGCCGCGATCGAAAGTTTCTCGTTGAGCGATCGCAGACCAGCGGGCTCGTTGATGACCAGCGTGCCGGCGCGGTCGAGGATCCACGTGGAGGTCATGAAGCGCTCGTCCACCGGCGGGTCTTTTCGCATCACGACGACGTCGAAGTCGGCCATGGGACGGCGGACGGGGTCGCCGACGAATCGCAGCGTGGGATCTCCGTCGCGAAAGCCCAGCGGGCGCGCATTGGCGTAGGCGGCCGACTCGTGCAGGCTCAGGTCGTGCATCAGGGCGCCGTACGGCTGGTGCCCACGGCGCAGGGCCTCGGTCACCATCACGTACGTGCTGTCCGCCGTTGGGCTGAACGTTTCGGGGGGGTCGAGGACGAAGAGGGCTTTGCGCGCTCCCATGCGAGGGCAGCATAGGAGTTCTTGCGCGAAAGTTGTCGGGACCGAAGAGGTAGGCCAATACTGTATTGAACGTGACTACATCTTCGGAGCGAGGATTGGAGTCGGGATCCCCCGAGGCGCTGCTGCAGCGACCCCGGTGGACGCGCGTGCGGCGGGTCGCACTCATCCGACGGGAGGTCCGCGAGTATTTGCCCGCGAGCACCGTGGAAGTTCTGCTTTCCGAGGGCGATACCGTCATCGAAGGCGGAGCCGAGTTGGCCGCGGGCGCGGCGGCGTCGGAGCGGACCTTTGCAAGCGTGATGATCACCGCCGATTTGGCGTCGCTGGCCGGCCGGTTCCGCGACCGGGCCGATGCTGCAACCGCCGCGCGCGTGGCCGAGCTGCTGACCGATCACCCCGCGCTCGGGCCTCGGATTGCGGCCCGAGTGCGCGCGCGACTGCCCGAGCTGGCGGGACGCGAAGACGCAGCGCAGTGGGGCATCACGGTCGATCCACAGGTTCGCGCCGAGGGCACGGCGATCCTGATCGACGCCGACGTGGTCGCGGCCCCCGACGAGGTCGAGGTCGGGTAGCCTGTGATGCAGATGGCTTCCACCATCGACGACGCTGGCGGGCGTGACGACGCGTACTCGGTACGCCAGGTCGCACGCCTGCTCGACGTCCCCGAGCACCGACTGCGTTATTGGTCGCAGTCGGGCTTCATTTCGCCGTCCGTTCGTCGGGGCGGGCGCGTCTTTTATAGCTTCCGCGACCTCATCGAGCTGAAGGTCGCCAAGGCGCTGCTCGAGTCCGGCATGCCGCTGCGTCGCGTGCGGCGCAGTCTCGGCGCGTTGGAGCGACGCCTGCCCGAGGCCAAGAACATGCTCGCATCGGTGCGCATCCGCTGCGAAGGCGATGAACTCGTCGTCGAGCACGCCGAAGGGGACTACGAGGCCGAATCCGGCCAAATGGTGCTCGACTTCGAGGTCGAGAACCTTCGCCAAGAAGCCGCAATGGTCCACGCGCTACCGTGGGTCAGCGATGGCGATGGCGGGGCGGAGCCCACGACCGCGTACGGCTGGTTTCTGCACGGGTGTGAACTCGAGGAGCAGTGGGACGGCTCTCCCGTCGACCAGCCGGGGTTCGAAGCCGCTCGCGCGGCGTACGAAGAAGCACTTCGGCTCGACCCGGAGCTCGCGGCGGCGTGGACCAATCTCGGCAGTATGTTCGCCGAGGTCGGGGCCTTCGACCAGGCGCGGCAGCACTTTGCCGAGGCGGTGCAGCTCGACCCGCAGCAGCCCGAGGCCCACGTGAATCTGGCCGAGCTGCATCTGCGCGAGGGGGATGCCGACGCTGCGATCGCGGGCTATCGTCAGGTCCTGTCCATGGCCCCCGACAACCTCGAGGCGCACTACGGCCTCGCGCGCTCGCTGCTCGATGTGGGTGGCAAGGTACAGGCGGCCGCCCATCTGCGTCGGTTCTGCGATGGCGTCGTCGGTGACGCCGACCCCGAGCTCGGCGCGCGCCGAGAGGCGGCCTTGGCCGTGCTCTCCAAGCTCGAGTCCGAACTCAGCGGGTCATGAAGTTTCACCGCCCTGGTCACCGCAACCGGCGCGAGGACTGCTTGCGGCTGCTCATCGAGCAGCTCGGGCAGACGCAGCCCGGTCGCGAGCTGGGGCTGAACACGGTGCGGTCCCTTGCCGACTTTCGAGCGTCGATTCCGATCCGCGACCGGACGCGCCATCAAGACGAAGTCACGGCCCGGTTCGGGTTCGGCATCGGCGACGAAGAGTTCGAAAACCCCGGGGCGTGGGAGCGGGAAGTGCCCACGGGCATTTGGCGGGCGTGGCTGGGAGACCGCGAACCCAAGCGCGTTGCGCTGCTGCGGGGCCGTCGGTTCGATACCGCGGTCGATGAAGTGCTCGTCGACGACCTCGCAGCGCTCGGCGGAGAGCTGCGGCGCATCGATCGCTGGGATAGTGCCGAGTCCACGCTCGAGCAGCTCGAGACGTTCGACCCCGATCTGCTCGTCGTGCCCAGCGTGCTCACGGTTGGTGCGCTCGAGGCCGTCCATCGATCGCCGCTGGAGCGGCGCCTCAAGAGCCTCGAGCTGATCCTCGCGGAGCACGATCTTCGGCGGACGCGGCGGACGCGGGTGCCGATTCGGAGTGCCGGCTGGATCGAAGCGCCCGGTCGGCTCGCCGTGCCGTCCACCCGCGGCGCGGACCACTCCGTGACGCTCGCGGTCGGCAGCTCCGTGATCGAGCTGCTGCCGTACAGCAACCCCGAAGAAGACGGTCAGCGGGTCTATGCGCGCAAGACCACCATGCCCGAGGATGCGGTCATGGGGCACCGCTACGAGCTCGTCGTCAGCTCGCCCCACGGCTTCTTGAGGTTGCGCACCGGGGAGCACGTGCGGGTGGTGGGGTTCGAGATGCCGTACGACCCAGCCGACTTTCCGCGGCCGCGCGTGCTTCGCCTTCCGCCGGCACCGGCCGACGTACGGCTCGAGGGCTGCACCGTGTCGGGGTCATGGCTCACCGCGTCGATTCGGCAGGCGCTGCATCGCGAAGATCCGGCGCTGGTGTTTGCCGAGGTCGGCCCCGATCCGCTGAGCATTCCCGCCGGCGGCGCCTCGATTCGCACCGGCTCCACCCGCCTGCCGGAGGCGTTCGTCGACACCGAGTTGGGCTGGCTCACCCGGACCGGTGCGCATCGAGTCGCCAAGCGCCGTCGACCGCGGAGTCTGCTGCTTCGCATCGAAGTACAGGGGTTCGTCTTGCCCGAACTGGTCGGTAAGCTGTCCGAGCGCATCGATGACAACCTGCAGCTTCGCTCCGCCGCCTATGCGCACCTTCGTCAGCGCGACGAGCTGCAGGCGCCGCGGGTGATGGTCGTGCCGTCGGGGACCAAAGGCCGCGACGAACAGCGGCGAGTCGAGGCGCTCGGCGGGGTGGTGCGTCATCCCGACGTGCGCATCGTCGAAGGCTCACTGCGTTGAGTCGGAGGGCGCCGGGACGGCCGCGTCCTTGGCCTCTTGCTCGAATTGCTCGGCGAGAATGCAGCGCGAAAGGCCTGCCTTTTCTGCGGCCTTGCGCAGCAGTGGAGCTCGTTCGTCGAGCGGCATGTTCGCCATCGCTTCGAACATCTCCACGACCTCGCCGTTGCGAACGCTGCGGGTGATGTGCTCGGCCATTACCCGGCTGCGCTGGTCGGGTGCCGCATCTACGCAGCCCACACAGTCCCGCGGAGCGTTGCAGAGGGTTTGGACGCCGGTTTCGTAGTCTTGGCAGCCAACGAGCAGGACGAGGGCGAACGAGGCGAGCGAACGCATCGGCGGCACCATACCGCGACGCGTCATACGTGCACGCTGCTGGTGGGCGCGCGCTCGAGGAAGCCATAAAGGCGGTCGCGAAAGTTGGCGCGGGCCCCCAAGCGCCGCAGCGTGCCGTAGTGCCCCACGACGACGCGGTCGAGAAACACCAGCTCGGGCGGCGGCTGGAACGACGTGAGGTACTTCGCCATGAAGCCAGGCACGTGCTTCATCGCTTCGCGCTGGAGCTGCGCTTCGGAGAAGTCGAAGGAGCGGCCTTGGAATGGCTTCGAGAAGATGTCGCGCCAGACTTTGTAGTACTCGGGCGGCACGGGCGTGCCGTCGAGGTTGCGGGCACCCAGCCGAATCATGCCCTGCTCGACGTCTTCGTAGCGCTCCTCGAGGCTCGCTCGCACGGTGAACAGGTACGCGTCGATGATGCCCGGGTCGAGCCGCTTCACGCACCCAAAGTCGTAGAGCACGAGCGTCCCGTCGGGGCGGAACGCGAAGTTGGCAGGGTTGGGGTCCGCGTGAATGACCTGCAGGTCGAAGGCCTGCTCCGATACGACGTCGAAGAGGTGATTCGCGATCGTGTCACGCACCTCTTGCGGGTAGCTTCGGGCTTCGTCGAGGTGGTCGCCGGGTTCGTACGTCAGCGTCAGTACGCGCGCAGAGCTGCGCTCCCCCACCACCTCTGGCACGACGACGCCCTTCGTGTCTTTGTAGTGCTCGAAGAAGAAGCGAACGTTGTCCGCTTCGTTGCAGTAGTCGAGCTCTTCGTGCAGTCGCGCCTTGAGCTCGCCGAACACCGCGTCGAGCGTTTTCTTGGGCACCTTGACGAGGCCGCTGGCTCGAAGTGCGAGCTTGAGATGGGCGAGGTCGGAGTCGACCGCTCCGTCGACCCCGGGGTACTGCACTTTCACGACGACGTCGCGTCCGTCGTCGGTGACGGCGCGATGCACCTGTCCGATCGAAGCGGAGGCGAACGGCACCCGCTCGAAGCTGCGGAACAGCGTCTCGGGCAGGGCGGAAAACTCCGACTCGATCTGCTCGGCGATGACGTCGTATGGCATGGGAGGGGCCTCGCGCTGAAGGCTGGTCAGCGCGTCTTGGACCTCCCTGGGCAGCACGTCGGCGGCGACCGAGGCCATCTGCCCGACCTTCATCACGGCGCCCTTGAGCTCGCCGAGCGTCTTGGCGATGACTTCGCCGGACTTCTCGTACATGTCGACGCGGTCTTGCTCGACCGCCTCTTTGCCCTGAAAGACCGATTTGACCCGGTTCTTGGCGTATCCGCCCGCGACCTTGGCGGTCATGCTGGCGAGCTTGAACAGCCGCCGTCCTTTCGTGGCGGGTCGATCTGACATGAACGAGCGGAGCCTGCGCCCCGCATGGCCCCCTGTCAAAGCGCGACCCGGTTTCCCGGGCCCACCGGACGAAATCGGGTGGTGTGGTGTCCAACCACACGACGCGGCCCGTACGATCGGGGCACGCCATCCCCGCACATGACTCGCTTTGCCGTTCGCTCCAGGTTCCTCTGTGTTTGCATGCTCGTCGCCTGCGGTGACGAAGGTGGCGCTGCGAACGATGGGACATCGGTCGATCCGACGCTGGCGACGCAGAGCGGCACCGATGGGGACGCCTCCTCGGGTGGCGGAGGCTCGACGGCAGCGACGTCGGTCGACGACGACAGCACCACCGGGGACGAGACGGCCGGCGACAGCACGGGCATCTCCGGGCAGGCGTGCATGAGCAGTGCGCAGTGTCCCGCCGGTCAAGCGTGCGCTGCCAACGAGTGCGTGCCGACCGACGGTGACTGCGAGACCGACTTCGACTGCGATGGCGATACGTACTGCTGCGCAGCCGACTGCCTGCCACCCGAGGAGTCCGGAGGTGTCTGCATTCCGTACGGTGAAGGCCCGCGTGGCGACGTGAACGAGGAGTGCACGCAGGAGGTGGTGATCGGCTTGTTCGAACCGAGCGTGCAGTGCGAGTGGACCGCCCCGGCCGCCGGCGACCCGTTCCCCGATCACGTCAACGTGCTCACGACACCGCTCGTGGCGGATCTCCCCAACGATTCGGGCGCGGCCGCGGAGATCGTCATCGTCACATACAACGGTACCGACGGGGGGTCGAGTGCAGCTGCGGGCGTCGATCCGGCCTTGTTCGGGGTCATCCGCGTGCTCAACGGGCAGACCTGCGAGGTCATCGAGAACATTCACGATCCCGCGAATGCGGCCATCGCCGCGTCGCCGCCGGCCATTGCAGACCTCGACGCCGATGGCACGCCCGAGATCGTCACGCAGCGCGCCGGTACGGGTCTCGTTGCATACAAGTGGAACGGCGCCTCGTTCCAGACGTTCTGGACCGCGACGAACTCCGGTCTCTCGGCAGTCAACCGCTGGGATGGACCCGCGATTCACGACCTCGACGGCGACATGTTTCCCGAGGTCATCACCGGCACCGAGGTGTACTCGGGCCTCGACGGTACGCGGCTGAACCCTGGCCAGGCCGCGATCGGCTACGCCGGCCCCGGAGAACTCAGCGTGCTCGGCGACGTCGACGTGGACGGTACGGTCGAACTCATCGTCGACGACGTCTACGGCTGGGAGGTCGCCACGGCTCAGTGGGTGATGGAGAACCCCGGGGGCATTGGTGGCCAACACTACGGTTTCGCCGACTTCGGCACGCCGGGCGCCACGCCCGAGGCGTTCGACGACACCGCGTTCGATGGCATCGCCGAGATCGTCACCGTCGCGTCAGGCACCGTCTATCTGCATACGCTCGATGGTCAGGAGATCATGGCGGCGCCGATCAACGTGGGCGGTCCGCCGACCGTTGGCGACTTCGACAACGACGGGCGTCCCGAGATCGCGGCGGCGGGCGGGACCGAGTTCGTCGTGTATGACCTCGACTGCGCGGGTGGGGTTGCCGGCTGCGATGCGCCGTTCATTCGCTGGACTCAGCCCTCCCAGGATTCGTCCTCCGCTCGCACGGGGAGCTCGATCTTCGACTTCGAAGGCGATGGACAGGCCGAGGCGGTCTACGGCGACGAGTGCTTCGTTCGCGTGTACGAAGGCGACACGGGCGAGGTCCTGTACTCGGCCGCACGCACGTCCTGCACCTGGTACGAAAACCCGATCGTCGCCGACCCGGACCTCGACGAGAACACCGAGATCCTGGTCGGCTCCAACGTCAACTGCAACATTTCGTGCCCGGAGGTCGACCCGATCCACCGCGGCGTTCGGTGCGAAGACGACGCGGGCTGCGGGCTGGGAACGTGCGTGGACGGTTTCTGCCGCTGCACGGTCGACGAGGAGTGCTTCGAGGGGCACAGCTGCGAGATCCCGCTGCCGGGCACGCCGCCGGGCGGGAACACGTGTCGCGCCATCCATCCGCCGGGCATCGCCATCTCCGGGGTTCGGGTGCTTCGCGACCGCCTCGATCGTTGGGCGAGCTCGCGGCCGCTGTGGAACCAGCACGCGTACTCGATCACCAACATCAACGACGACATGACCGTGCCGCCCGCGGGCGCCTGGCCGCAAAACTTCACCGACGGCGAGCTGAACAACTATCGGCAGAACCGCCAGGGACCCTCGGGTGCAGAAGACCTGCCCGACATCACCGGCAAACTCGAGGAGACCGCCTGCACGTTCGAGGACGCCGAGATCGTGCTCAACGGGACGGTCTGCAACCGCGGCCTCAAGCCCGTAGCAGCCGCTCTGCCCGCGACCTTCTATCAGGGCGAAGACGACACCGCTCCGGTGCTCTGCGTGGCGTTCACTGCCGAACCCGTGCCCGTGGGCGAGTGCCGCGAGGTTTCGTGCCCCATCGGTGATGAAGTCACGGGCATCATTACGATGGTGGTCAACGACGACGGCATGGGGGGCGCGCTCACGGTCGAGTGCAACTCGGAGAACAACACCGACCAGGTTGAGATTCTCGAGTGCACGCCGCCGGCGTGAGCCCTTGGACGCTGCGGGCCGTCGACGCGCCGGAGGTCATCGAACCCTTCCTGCGCGCCGATGCTCCGCTGCACATCTACGAGATCGGAGACCTCGACCCGTTCTTTTGGCCGAAGACGACCTGGTATGGTGCGTATCGCGACGACCAGCTTGAGGCGCTCGCGCTTCGGTACGCGGCGCCCGGCCTCGACGCTGTGTTGCTGCTCGAGCGCACGCGGGTCGAAGCGGCGGCGTGGCTTGGCGGCCAGCTCGCCACGACCCTGACCGGCCGCTTCTATTCGCACCTCTCCCCGGGGCTCGTCGACGCTCTGGGCTCTCGCGTTCGGACGGCGCACGGATGCTACGACAAGATGACGCTGGCGCCCAACGCCGCGCTGCCGGCGGTCCGTGACGACGTGCGCCGGCTGGGGGAGGGCGACCTCGAAGCGTTGCGTTCGCTGTACGTCGAGGCCTATCCCGGCAACTGGTTCGATGCCCGTATGCTGCAGACCGGGCAGTACTTCGGGGGCTTCGAGGGCGGTCGTCTGCGCGCCGTCGCGGGCATTCATGTCTTCGGGCCTGAGCAGGGCGTGGCCGCGCTCGGCAACGTGGCGACCCATCCCGGCGCGCGCGGTCGAGGGTGGGCGAGCGCGGTTACGACCGCAGTGTGCCGCAGCCTGCGTACTGCAGGCGTTGGCCTCATCGGGTTGAACGTCAGGGCCGACAACGCGCCTGCGATCGCCTGCTATCGGCGCCTGGGCTTCTCCAAGGTCGCCGCATACGAAGAGTGGATGGTCGAGCCGACCTGAGGTCAGGTTCCGGCGGCCTTTTGTGCCGCCGCGACGATCGCTTCGATGGGCACGCGTTCCTTGTACGTATCTTCGAACGAACGCCATGCGACCGTGCCTGCGGCGTCGAGCACGAAGACGGCCGGCCAAGCGATGTCGTTGCCCTGGTCGTAGACGCCAAAGCCCTTGGTCAGGGCTCGGTCGGCATCGGAAACCACGGGGAACGTGACCCCGATCTTGTCGACGAGCGCCTTGCTGTCTTCGACGGTGTCGACGCTGATGGCAACCAGCTCGACGTCACCCTGTTGAAGCTTGGCGAGGTTTTCTTGCAGCTGACCCAGCTGCGTGCGGCAGTAGGGTCACCAGTGGCCGCGGTAGAACGCGACGATGGTCGGCTTGTCGGCGCGCGACCACGCGCCGGTCGTTGCGGCCAGCTTCGTCATGGCCGGTGCGGAGCTGCCGGCGGCGAGCGCCTCGAAGCTCTCGGGCGGGCCCGTCTTTTTCGCCTTCTTGGGGGCCGCCAGTGCGTCCTTCGCCTCGGGCGTTGCCTCAGTCTTGGCCGCCTCGGCCTTGGCGGGCGCCGGAGCCGATTCGGCCTTGGCCGCGGGCGGAGACGGGGCTTCGGAGTTTCCGTCGCAGCCTCCGAGAAGGGCGACGGTCAGGGTTGCGAGCAGTCCGTGCTTCACGGACCGGCGTACGCAGAACAGCCGCCGAAGGTTACCCCCCGGCGGCTGCGTCTACGGTCGAGGCAGCCTCGAGTCACTTCGGGTCGTCGAGGCTGATCGAGACCGGCTTCACGCCCCAGATGCCTTCGGCGTACTGCTCGATGGTACGGTCGCTGGAGAACCGACCCACGTTGGCGAGGTTGTGAATCACCATCTTCGTCCAGCGCTGCGGGTTTCCGTAGGTCGCGTCGATGCGGCCTTGGACCTCGCAGTAGCTGTCGAAGTCCGCACAGACCAGGTACTGGTCGTGGTGCCACAGGTCATGGAGGACCGGGTCGAAGCGCTTGGGATCGTCGGGCGAGAAGAAGCCCGAGGCGATGAGCTCGAGAACGCCGCGCAGGCGGTCGCTTCGCTCGATGAACGTGCGCGGGTCGTAGCCCGCGTTCTTCTGGGTGCGCACCTCGTCGGCGTCGAGTCCGAACAGGAAGAAGTTTTCCTCGCCGACCGCCTCGCGGATCTCGATGTTCGCGCCGTCCAGCGTGCCGCACGTCAGGGCACCGTTCATCGCGAACTTCATGTTGCCGGTTCCCGAGGCCTCTTTGCCGGCCATCGAGACCTGCTCGGACACGTCGGTGGCCGGGATGATGCGCTGGGCGAGCGAGACGCCGTAGTTGGCCAAGAACACCACGCGCAGCTTGCCGTCCATCGCCGGGTCGGCATTGATCGTGGCCGCCACGTCGTTGATCAGCTTGATGTGCAGCTTTGCGGTTACGTAGCCCGGCGCGGCCTTGCCCCCGAAGATGAACGTCCGCGGCTGGACGTCGGCGGTGGGGTTGGCCTTGATGTACTGGTAGTGCGCGATGATGTGCAGGCAGTTGAGGAGCTGCCGCTTGTATTCGTGCAGTCGTTTGATCTGCACGTCGAAGATCGAGTCGGGTGAGACATCGAGGTCGTGCCGGTCGTAGATCAGCTTGGCGAGGTCGGCCTTGTTGGCGCGCTTGATCGACTGCAACTCCTTCGAGAACTCAGCGTCGTCGACGTAGGCGGAGAGCTTCTCCAGCTCGTCGAGCTGCGTGACCCACTTGGTGCCGATCCGACTGCTGATCGCCTTCGAGAGGCGGGGGTTCGCCAGCAAGATCCAGCGGCGCGGGGTGACGCCGTTGGTCTTGTTGTTGAACTTGCGCGGCCACATCTCGGCGAAGTCGCGCAGGACGTGTTTCTTGAGCAGCTCGCTGTGCAGCGCCGCCACGCCGTTGACGCTGTGGGACCCGACGACGGCCAGGTGCGCCATGTGGATGTTCGGGTCGTCGCCGCCGGACACGATCGCCATGCGCTGCAGGCGTTCTTCGTCCATGGGCGCGTAGATCTGGACCTCCCGCTGAAAGCGACGGTCGATCTCCTCGATGATCTGCAGGTGACGCGGCAGAAGGCGGCCGAGCAGGGACCGAGGCCACTTTTCGAGCGCTTCGGGCAGAAGCGTGTGGTTCGTGTACGCGATCGTGTTGCGGGTCAGTTCCCAGGCGCGCTCCCACGGTACGCCATGCTGGTCGACGAGCACGCGCATGAGCTCGGCCACCGCGATGGCTGGGTGCGTGTCGTTGAGCTGAATGGCGACCTTGTCTGGCAGCGCGTCGAAGGTGTCGTGGTTCTTGAGGTAGCGCCGCAGGATGTCGGCGATGGAGCAGCACGTGAAGAAGTACTGCTGCTTGAGCCGCAGCTCCCGGCCTTCGGCGGAGCGGTCGTCGGGGTAGAGGACCTTCGAGATGGTCTCGCCGTCGGCCTTGCCCTCAACAGCACGGCGGTAGTCGCCGTCGTTGAAGACGCTCAGGTCGAAGTCCGACGTGGCGCGGGCGCGCCACAACCGGAGAGTGTTGACGGTGTTGTTGCCGTATCCGGCGACTGGAATGTCGTAGGGGACGCCGAGCAGCTTGCGGGTGTCGACCCACGTCGCGCGGTAGTTGCCGTGCTCGTCGTGTGTGTTCTCGACCCGTCCGTACATCTGCACGGGCACGG